>JAITLJ010000019.1 GCA_031277925.1 Prevotellaceae bacterium
TAACTGCGTGTTTCGCGCGGCAAGTAGGGATAAATGCTCCAGAAATCTGTTTTTCCTCCCGAACGGCGAATGGCTTTTTTTACATTTCCTTCTCCGCAGTTGTACGATGCTATTACTAAGGTCCAGTCGCCAAATATTTTATACATTGCGGTCATATATTTTGCTGCGGCATGACATGCAGCCACAGGGTCGCAGCGTTCATCAACAAACGATGTTATATTTAATCCGTAGAATTTTGCCGTGCGAAACATGAACTGCCAAGCTCCTGTTGCTTTCATTCTCGAAACTGCCGTAGGGTTCAGCGCCGATTCGATTACTGCCATTATTTTAAGTTCAAGCGGCAAGCCATAGCCGTGCAGTATTTCTTCAAAGATGGGGAAATAGTAATCGGCAAGGCTCAATATTTCTTCCGTTTTATCACGATATTTTTGTGTATATATTATAATAAAGCGGCGTACAATATCGTTGTATGGAAGATGCACTACGCTTGCTATTTGCGACAGCCGATTAATATAAATCGAGTCGGGAAGTTCGGCTGCCGGAATGTGATCATTTTCGTTGAAGTAATCAACAGTATCAATATTTTGTAAATAAAAGGCAGAAAGTAAACTGTCAACAGTATTACTGTATTCGAAGTTTAATTCTTCGTCTTCTGTTTTTTCAACAACAGTGTTGTCCTGTGTCCATGCATTAAAGCATAAAATATTTGCAATAAAAACAATCAGTAATTTTTTCATTTTTTTCTGTATTTTAGAATTTTAATTTTAATTTTATTCCTACCGAAGGCGTTATGTTTCCTGATGCAAACGATGTTTCGTCAAACAGTATCGGTTCGCATTGCAATGACAGGTCGTCGTTCATTTCAAAATAACTTAAATGTGCAAATACGTTTGCATCAATTATGTTAAGTATATAAACAAGACCTGTTATCAATATTGTCAGATCGCGATTTCTGCGCGCCATGTCGCGTGCATTTTTCAGAGTTGTCGAACTGTATCGTCCGCCAAATTCGTCCAGTTCTGTACCTGTACCGGCTTCTGTCGCATATTTTTTGTTGTAAGCGGTTCGGTAACGTTGATATTGGCTGTCGCACTGGTCAATCCAATACACGCAAAATCCAAGTCCTCCATAAATTATCGGTATTTTCCAGTATTCTCCGTTGTAGGCTTGTCCCAAACCAGGCAGCAATGCCGAATACAGTGTTGCGCGCTGCGGACTTACCGGATTGTTTTTTTTGTCGGTTTTGTATGATACAACGGCATCTACCGCGCCTGCAAGATAAAATATTCCTGCGCCGAAATACGACAAATCTCTGTTGCGTTTGTAATCGTTGTATTTATTGGCAAGGGGCTGATATTTTTTTATGTATTCGTCCATTTGTCCTGCCGGAAATCCTGGTAATTGCACCTGTTTTAACATATCACGGGCGTACTGTGCATCTTTCAGTTTTGAATTAAAATGTAAACCCGATGCTATTCCGCCGCCAATTCCTGCATAAATAACAGGAATTTTCCAGTAATCGCGATTATATGCCTGTCCGTAACCGGGTACAATCATTGTTGCCATCAGTACTTTGCCCATAGCCAATGAATCTTTGCCCTGCAAGCCGCGAATAAAATTGTTGCCTTGAGCCAGTGATATATTTGGCTGTATTAACGCTGTCAGAAAAACAAATATGTATATATAATTTTTTTTCGAGTATTTATTTATTGATTTGCTTATCAATTTATTTTTAAAAATTTTCTTTTGACCATTTAATATATTTTTTATACTGTTCAGGTGCTTATTCCAAAGGAGATTGTTCTTTTTTCTAAATTGGATTTTCAACATCATCTTTTGAGCATTTTTCAATCTTCAAATTAATTTCAGCCGTTTCACCAAATCCATGCATCAAGTTTTTCAAGCAGTTTATCTATTTCTGTTTCATTGTCGAATGTTATTATGATGCGTCCGCCTCCGTTTTTGTCGGGTTTTATATTTACATTACTGTTAAAATATTTTCTTAATGAATCGGTGAGTTTGTAATACTTTTCAGGAAATTCTTCGATACGCTGTTCTGCTGTGCTGTTTTGTATTTTTTCCTGCGACAGTTTTCGCACTGCATCTTCAACCTGCCTTACGCTCCAGTTTTCATCAATTATTTTTTTTGCAATGTTTTTTTGCAATTTTTCATTTTCTATATTAAGAATTGCTCGGGCTTGTCCCATCGACATTTGTTTGTTGCGGATGTACAGTTGTATTTCTGCCGGAAGTTTCAGCAGTCGCAAATAATTTGTAATTGTTACGCGTTTTTTACCTACGCGGCTGCCAAGCGATTCTTGGGTAAGGTCGCATTCTTCAATCAGGCGGTTGAAACTTGTTGCCACTTCTATTGCATCCAGGTCTTCGCGCTGGATATTTTCTATCAGTGCAAGTTCGAGCATGCCCTGGTCGTTGGATGTTCTAATATATGCAGGTATTTTTTTCAATCCTGCAATTATTGAAGATCTGAATCGGCGTTCGCCGCTTATTATTTGATATTTACCGTCAATTTGACGTACTGTTATTGGTTGAATTATTCCGTGTTCTTTTATTGATTCAGCCAATTCAATCAATGCATCTTCATCAAAGTTTATACGTGGTTGATACGGGTTTACTTCAATGTCATCAATATTTATTTCAGATATTCCGCGAACCTGTTCGCGAACCTGTTCTACATTCTGCGCATCGCCAAGCAGCGCGCCTAAACCTTTTCCCAGCGCCGATTCTTTTTTTGCCATAATTGATTTTACATTACTATCCTTAATCATAGATATTTAATATATTATTATTTGTTATTCTGTTTTTCCAACTGTCGTTTGTTAATACGTTGAATCAGTTCTCTTGCCAGATTCAGGTAACTTGCAGCGCCACTTGAACCTGCATCGTACAAAATCACGGGTTTGCTGTGCGAAGGAGCTTCGGCAAGTTTCACATTTCTTTGTATTACAGTGTCAAAAACCATATCTTTGAAATGCGAACGTACTTCATCAACAACCTGATTTGACAGGCGTAAACGCGAATCGAACATCGCCAGCAAAAATCCTTCGATTATAAGGTCGGGATTCAGTTTTGCCTGTATTATTTTTATTGTATTCAATAATTTTCCCAAACCTTCGAGGGCGTAATATTCGCACTGAACGGGAATTATTACCGAGTCGGCAGCCGTTAATGCGTTTACAGTGATTATTCCAAGCGATGGCGAACAGTCGATAATAATAAAATCGTAGTCATCTCTAAGGTTGCTTATTGTTGATTTCATTATTTGTTCGCGGTCGGGAATTTTTACCATTTCAATTTCGGCGCCTACCAGATCAATATGAGAAGGTATTAAATCAAAACCTTTTATTTGGGTATTCAGTATTGCATCGCGCGGCGAAATTCTTTCAACCAGACATTCGTAAATAGAATTTTGAATATTGTTCAGTTCAAATCCCAAAGTAGATGTGCTGTTTGCCTGAGGATCGGCATCTACCAGCAAAATGCGATGTTCCAAAACTGCCAGACTTGCCGACAGATTAACCGCAGTTGTTGTTTTACCTACTCCTCCTTTCTGATTTGCTATTGCTATAATTTTTGACATTGTATTTTACAATTTTATTTTCATTATATTAAGTAAAACGCAAAATTAGTAAAAAAAAATATAATTCAATCAATGGTTATAAATTGTTCATAAAATATTCATTTTGTTTAATTATTTGCTAACATGTGCAATAAACTTATATTCAATTTTATGTAAATATCATCAAAAAATATTATTATCAATTTGTAACAGACAGTTGTGAACAATTATCTTTTTTGTGTTCACTTTGGAATTTTATGATTAAGAAAGTTTAATCATTGTGCAATAAATCGGTAAACAACAGTTCCTGTTTGCAGTTTGGGCGCTTCAATATTTGCGTTAAAACGCGATGATTTTGCTGCATTTGTAGCTGCCTGCCGCAAACATTCGTCGGCTGCCGATATTGATGCCAACACATTTGCCTTTACAACATAACCGTTTTGATTTACTTCTATTTGCACGCACACATCTCCGCCCTGCAAACATTTATAAACGGGTACGGGCAAATACATTGCACGTCTGCCTTCGAGCGTATATGTCATTACCGAAGCGCCTTCATAGCTTTCGTCATTCGGCTGGTTGTTTTTTGTGTTATTGGAAACGGGAATTTCGCTGTTTGATGTTTGCAAATCCTGCATTTTTTTTCGGTTGGCATCTAATTTTTCCTGTAACTGTCGTGCATCTTCGTAAACTTTTTCATTTATTCCCTTGTCATCTTTCAATGTTGAAGTTGGCATATCTTCCGAATTTACAGCAACATTACGTATTACTTTGCCATCGCGTGCATCTTTGAACAGTTTTTCAATTTCGGCTGCAAGTTTTTCTTTTTCGCGCAAGAGTTTTTCTTCAGTTTCTTTTGCCGTTTCGTACGAAAAATCAATAGCAACGGTCATTCTCTTTTCTTTTACCGAGTTGATTTCCGAAACAAGCAAAAACACAAGCGCCAGCAGATGCAATATAACTGTCAGATATATTGCTGTCTGATGTTTTTTTATACGTTGTGCAACAGTTTGTTTTTCTTCAAAAAATAAATTCATACTGTTGCAAAGTTAGCATTAAATTTTTCAATTGTACACAAACGAATAAAAATTATTTTTGCAGTAATCCTGTAAAATTATTTTCAAAATTGATATAAATCAATGCTTTTACGAATTAGTTTATGGAACTTTGCAGATTGATGCATCTAATTACCAAAATTTATTAATTATTTTTGTAAATGATTTTGCAGATTGAAAACATAAAAAACAAAAACGATTCAGAATTGCTCTCGCTGTTTTGCAATAGTGGCAACAGCGAATATTTAGGTTATCTTTACAACCGTTATATGCATCTTGTATATGGCGTATGTTTGAAATATCTGCAAAATTCGGATGATGCACAGGATGCTGTAATGCAAATTTTTGAATTTCTTCTTGAAAAAATAAACAAATATGAAATCGCCGTTTTTCGTACATGGATTTACAGTGTAGCCCGAAATCACTGTTTGCAAAAACTTCGCAAAAAAAACAAAGAAATTTTAACAGATTTTTCTGTTGATATTATGGAATTTTCTGATATTTCTCATCTACTGAATGAGCAGGACGATGAAAAACAGATTGCAGCGCTTAAACAATGTGTCGAAAAATTGCCTGAAACACAGCGCTGTTGCATAAAAATGTTTTTTTTCGACGAAAAATCTTACGCCGATATAGCCGATGAAACAAAATATCATCTTAAAAGCGTAAAAAGTTATATACAAAACGGAAAACGTAATCTTAAAATATGCGTAGAAAACAGATTGAAAAATGAATAAAGAAAAAAACATAAAACCATATTCGGCTTTGCTTGATTACATAAAAGGCAAACGTAAAGGAGTCGAAGCCAATTATATAGAACGTGAAGCCACAAGCGACCCGTTTTTGAGCGAAGCGCTGGAAGGCATCGATTCTGTTGAAGATAATCATGCTGAAAATATCGAAAAGTTACATGACAAAATCATGCAGCGAGCAGCCAGACGCAAAAAACATTATCGCAGAATTATGTCTTGGAGCGCCGCAGCCAGCATAAATACAATTTTCACATGGTCGGCTGCCGCCTGCATAAGTCTGGGAATCGCAGGCGGACTTATATATTTTTCATCGGGCTCGAAAACAGGATTTACTGTTTCGGATAATGATGAAACGTATTACGACAACGATTTTATCGCAAAAATCAAAAAATCAAAAAAAGATATTATCCATGAGGAATTATTGTCGCCAAATATAATTGAACC
>JAITLJ010000045.1 GCA_031277925.1 Prevotellaceae bacterium
TCATTTTAATTTTTAATTTACAGGTCATATACTTTTATTTAATGTTAACAAATTACATTGCAATTAATAGAAAATTGCACAGATTATTTATGATAAAATGAAAATTATTCTGAAACAAAAGTAATATTGAATTTTGTATTAAACAAATTTTTTCATAACTTTGTAGTAACATTATAATACGCTATATCATGAATAATCCATTTTCACGAAACAAAATAAACATCGACACCGAGATGCACTGTCATATATTGCCTGCTGTCGGTTGCGATCCTGAATTTACCAATCAGGCTTTGGATGTACTTATTATTTTTCAATCGTATGGAGTAAATACCGTATATGCAACGCCTCATGTACGATTGACTCGCCCTTCAAATACTCATGAGTCTATATTGAAACGTGCCGAAGTTTTTAAAAAACAGATTGCAGAAAACAGAATAAAAATCAAACTTGAAGTTGTTGCTGAGTATTATGTAGACGAAGGCTTGAGCGGTTTAATCGATAATGAAAATCTTCTTACATATCCGCAGTCGCACGTACTTGTTGAATTACCTTTGCGCGCTATGCCCGATGATTTGGATGACATTATAAAAAAACTTTGTGCAAAAGGATATAAACCAATTATTGCACATCCCGAATTGCATCATTATTTGCGCTACGACTGGAAAATGATTGCCGACTTGAAAGGGCAGGGCTGTCTGTTTCAAATAAATTTGATAAACATGGCAGGCTGTTTTGGCGATGATGTTATTGTTGCCGCCGAAAATTTGCTTCGCTCAAAAACTTATGATCTGGTCGGAACCGGAGCGCATTCACGCAAACAGTTGCAATTAATCAGCGAGCAGGTTTTGCAAAATAAAGATTATGTCAAACTGCTGCGGAACGCAAATTTCAAAAATAAAATGTTTTCACAAAAAGACAGTTAAAATGCAACAGACAGTTTATTTAGTCGCTCCTTAAAAAGAGCAGAAGCGGTTTATTATTAATAAATTATAGACATAAATTATTGAATAAAAATACCGAGTTTTATATAGATGCAGACAAAATTCGACAAAATATGAACTTTTTTCTTTATCTTCTTTTGTGTCAAGACAAATTAATAGAAAGAAATAATTGTCTGAAATTTTTAATGTATTAGCATTGGCTTTTTTTATTCGTAAGGAACGACTATTTATAATTGAACCATACCGAACGGTTAGATTTTGATAACAGGTTGTTTTTGTATATAATGTCGGGTGAAAGATGGGACTCGAACCCACGACCCTCGGAACCACAATCCGATGCTCTAACCTGCTGAGCTACGTTCACCATGTTTGAAATTGGTTGCAAAAGTAATAAAAATTTGAACAGTACAAAAAAAAATTGAATTTTTATGTTTTTTTAAAACTGATAAAATATATTTAATTGCAGATTAAAATGGTTTTATATTCAATTTAAAATCGCTTTATTTAGCCAGTCATTAAAAGGTTTTGTCAATTTAAGTATTTGGGCGGCTTTTTCAACATAATTGCTGCTGCATATTTCATTATCCGAAAAAGAGCGAAATACATAAAAATGCTTTAATTTGAGATAATCGCCGGCAGGCGAATTTTTATCAAAACCGGCAGGTATGCGGCTCAAACAGTCTTCGTCTCTGCAAAGAGTTCCGAATTGTTGTTTGAACGTTTTGTTTTCAACTGTTTTTGAAAATACCTCAAAGTCTTCGTAAATTGCTAAACGTATGGTTTTAAGAATTTCGGCATCGGGCATGTAAACTCCGCACGACACAAAACTGCTGTTTGGTTCAACATGCATGTAATATGATGACAGATGACATTTTTTTGTGCCATCAGGACTGAAAACTACGCCCATATTTGTTTTGTAAGGTTCTTTGTATTTTGCAAAACGCGTATCGCGATAAATGCGGAACATACATTTTTTGGGGTCGTCAAAAATTATATTTGAATCGAACCTGCTGATTTCAGCATATAATTTTTTACTTGTATCGAGTATATTACTGCGTGCAGATTCGTACCTGTCCTTATTGTCGTTGAACCATTCACGGTAATTGTTTTTGCTTAATTCCGACAAAAATTTCAATGTTGATTTTTCTATCATATTATTAATTTATTTATCGTTTTATAAATATTTGCAAATGTAGTAAAAATTTTATCCCCAGCGCTCGTTTATAAAATTAAGCAGTTCGATAATTTTTTCAGGTTCGTTTGTAGTTACGAGTTTAAGTCTTGTTTCTTTGAAATCGGGTAAACCTTTGAAATAGCAACTCAAATGTCTGCGCATTTCGAGCACGCCTGTACGTTCTCCTTTTATTTCGATGGATTTTTTTAAATGTATTTTTGCAATTTCAACACGTTCTGCAACGTCAGGTTCAGCAAGTAATTCTCCTGTTTCGATATAGTGTTTTATATTTCTGAATATCCACGGTTGTCCAAAAGTAGCGCGACCAATCATAATTGCATCTACTTTATAATCGTCGAACATTTTTTTTGCTTTTTGCGGGCTGTCGATATCGCCGTTACCGATAACGGGAATATGTATTCTTTGATTTTTTTTAACTTCGCCTATAAGCGTCCAGTCGGCTTCGCCTTTGTAAAGTTGTGAACGTGTGCGTCCGTGAATTGTTATTGCCGAAATACCTGCATCCTGTAAACGTTCTGCAAGTTCTACAATTATTTTGCTGTTTTCGTCCCATCCTAACCGCGTTTTCACCGTTACCGGAATTTTAACAGAATCTACAATACTTCGAGTCATTTCAACCATCTTATCGGGGAAAAGCATCATTCCTGAGCCGGCTCCGCGTGTTGCAATTTTACGTACAGGACAGCCAAAATTAATATCTATCAAATCGGGTTTGGCCTGTTCTGCAAGTTTGGCGGCTTCTGTCATCGATGAAATTTCGTGTCCGTAAATTTGTATTCCTATTGGGCGCTCGTAATCAAAGATGTCAAGTTTTGCCATCGATTTTGAAGCGTCGCGAATAAGCCCGTCGGCAGCAATAAATTCGGTGTACATCATATCTGCGCCAAAATGTTTGCAAATATACCGAAACGAAGGATCTGTAACATCTTCCATTGGAGCCAGAAAAACAGGCCGTTCGCATAGTTTTATGTTTGATATTTTCATAATATACGTGAAATTTTACCGCACAAAGTTAATGAATGTTTTAAAACACGATTTTTAGTATATAATTTGTAATTTTGTCGAATAAATAAAAACAAAAACAATGAAAAAAATTTTTATTATTTCCGTATTGATGTTTTCGTTTATAACGTTAGCATCAGCGCAACAATCAACAGCAGGAATATCGGTAAAATATGCTTTATCCGATTTACAGGGTAAGAAAATGGCAAATTCAAACTATGATGATTACATGATGTACGCAACAGGGCGCTATCAGGTTTTTATCAATTCAGAATTACAAAAAGTTGCCATAGTAAACATAACAAACAAAAAGGAAGTTTTGGCTTGGGGAGCAGGAGAGGCTAACGAATATACAAAATACGAGCCTCATTTCTTTATTCCTGATTTCAAAAATTTTCCTGTAGTATTAATGCTCGAAGAAGTAATTGACGGTTCGAGTAATGGACAGCACATTATTTTGATGGACAAAGGTCAAGGTTTTTATTGCGGATTTATTAACCTTGCGGCAGACAAAGGCGAAGGCGCATCTATAACAAAATATGTGCAAATTGGCATGAAAGCAGGACTTATAACATTTACGTTTATGCCCGATGCCAATATATTCAGTTGGGAAAATTACGAAATTTATAAAGGCAAAGAAATTTCATTTGAAATTGATACACAAAATGCAAAAAACGGATTGAAGGCTACTCAATCTTCTGCATACAAATTAACGGAAAATAAAGGAAATTATCCAGCGCCAGAAGAAAAACTTGATAATAAAACAAACGAGAAACAGCCTCAAAAAGAAGAATACAGCTGGTAGATTTGATTTTACAGTGTAATTGTAAAGACATTTGGAATATTCCTGATGTCTTTTTTTACAGCATGTTCAGTATAAATAATCGCTCCTTAAAAAGTGTTGCACATATTTATATAGTCATTCCTTAATAAATATTGAAACCATTCATTATTAATAAAATATAGGTATAAATTATCGAATAAAAATACCGAGTTTTATACAGATACAGGCAAAAATTCGGCAAAATACGAACAATTTTTTCTTTTATCTTGACACAAAAGTAAGAAAAAGAAATATATGACAGGAAATTTTAATGTCTTATCGTTTTTTTATTCGTACGGAATACTAATTAAATCAATCTTCCTGTAGCATTGCCATTTTCGGCAAGTCCTGTAATTTCAACTTTCATAATCTTTCCTGCTAATTCTTTTTGATAAGGAATTTCAACTTTTATGTAGTTTTCCGAAAATCCGCACATCATTTCGCCATGCCGGGCGCTTTCGAATAAAACATTTACTTTTTTAGATATGCTGCGTCTATAAAATTCAGAATGAAACCTTTCGCATAAAATTTTCAATTTGCAGGCACGTTCGGTTTTTATATTGTTTGCTACTTTTCCTTTCATTGTTGAAGTTACAGTGTTAGCTCTGTCCGAATACGGAAAAATATGCAGAAAAGCGGGATTTATTTCTTGCAAAAAATTGTATGTAATATTAAAATCTTCATCGGTTTCGGTTGGAAATCCGACAATTACATCAATTCCTGTGAAAGCCTCGGGCATAAGTCTGAAAATATGATTTATGCGTTGCGCAAAAAGTTTTGTGCTGTATCGGCGCTGCATCAATGCAAGAATCCTGTCGCATCCCGATTGCAGAGGTATATGAAAATGAGGCAAAAATTTTGTTGAAACTCTAACGAAATCAATAATTTCATCGGTCAGCAGATTCGGTTCTATCGATGATATTCGGTAGCGTTCAATGCCTTCAACGGTTTCTAAATTTTTCAATAAATTCAAAAAAGTTTCTCCTGTTGTTTTTCCAAAATCGCCTGTATTTACTCCCGTAATAATGATTTCTTTCACACCTGAATTTGCAATAATTTCGGCTTCGTTGCAAATTTCTTCTATCGAAATATTTCTGCTTTTTCCGCGTGCCATTGGAATAGTACAGTAAGCGCAATTATAATCGCAGCCATCTTGAACTTTGAGGAATGAACGCGTGCGGTCGCCGATTGAGAAAGCCTTGAAAAAACTTTTTGTTTCGTTTATTTCGCAAGAAAAAATTTTTGCCTTTCGCTTCTCGTTTATTGAATTTACATATTCAAAAATATTTCCTTTCCTGTCGGCGCCGACAACAATATCAACACCTTCGACTGCTGCTAATTCTTCTGGTTTTAACTGTGCGTAACATCCTGTTGCAACGATGATTGCGTTAGGCGCCTGTTTCGTAATCTTACGCAATATCTGTCGGCATTTTTTGTCGGCATTTTCGGTTACCGAACAAGTATTTACAACATACACGTCTGCAATTTGGTCGGGCGGTACGCGTATAAAATCATTTTCGAGAAACTTGCGAGCAAGAGTAGATGTTTCCGAAAAATTGAGTTTACAACCAAGAGTACAAAATGCTATTTTACGTTTTTCGTTCATAATAATCGGCGCAAAAATAATCAAATTTTATGATTTTATTTTAATGAAAGCAGTTTAATTCAGTAAATACAGTTTAAGATATTATAAATGTAAATTGTTTAATTTCAAGCGAATGATAATTAATTTATATATAATTGTATTTTTTCAGTTTCAAGAAAAATGCAGTGAACTAATTTTCAGCCCATTATTTTTTTGTCGGGGTGAGATGACTCGAACATCCGACCTCTACGTCCCGAACGTAGCGCGCTACCAACTGTGCTACACCCCGATTTCGGGCAGCAAAAGTATAAAAAAAATTGTGAACAGATATCATAAATATAAAAAAAACACTAAATTTGTATTTCAATCAATAAATTAATGAAAGAAGATTTTCTACAATTTATATGGCGATTTGGTTTGTTTAATAAAGATTCGGCAACAACAACCGACAACCAAAATATTACTGTCCTCAATCTCGGAATTATCAACAATGATGCAGGACCTGATTTTTTCAATGCAAAAATAAAAATCGACGAAATAATTTGGGTGGGAAATATAGAAATTCATATAAACGCATCCGACTGGAATCGACACAAACATAATGCTGACAAATCGTATGACAATGTTATTCTGCATGTTGTAAAAAATGCCGATTGTGATATTTTTCGCAGCGATGGAAGCAAAATTCCAACTTTAAAAATCCAATATGATTTGCAGCTGGAAAAACGTTACAACGAATTATTGACATCCACAACATGGATTGCCTGCCAAAATTACATCGGAAATGTAGAAAGGTTCAAAATGAAATATTTTCTCAATCGAATGATGGTCGAACGGCTGGAACAACGCTCGGCGCATATAAGCAAAATTTTGTCGGATACAAAAAACGATTTTAAAGAAGTGTTTTATCGCCTGCTTTTTCGCTCGTTTGGGTTCGGTACAAATACTTTGCCATTTGAACTTTTAGCTCAGTCAACTCCGATTGCGGCAATCAATAAACATCGTAATTCAATTCTGCAAATTGAAGCATTGCTTTTCGGACAGGCCGGATTTCTAAACGAACAACCGCTTGACGATTATCAATCACAATTGCAAAAAGAATATAAATTTTTACAAAATAAGTTCAACCTTAAACCTGTCGAAAAACATCTTTGGAAATTTATGCGATTACGCCCTACGAACTTTCCGACAATTCGCATCGCTCAATTAGCAAAACTTTTAACACAGACAGATGGATTGCTTGCAAAAATCATAACATTTGAAAAACAGGATGAATTAAACGTCTTTTTTGAATTAAATGCATCAGAATATTGGGACACACATTATAATTTCGGAAAGAAAACAGATAAACACATAAAATCGTTCGGTAAGAAATCGGCGGAAAAAATTATTATAAACCTTATTGTGCCTTATCTTTTTGCATATGGAAAAGCAAAAGGAGAAGAAAAATTTTCGGAGAAAGCATTTGATTTGCTCGAAATGATTTCACCTGAAAAAAACAATATAGTGTCAGGATGGGAAAATATGGGAATTAAAGTTGACAATGCCTTTTATTCGCAGGCGCTTATTCAATTGAAAACTGTATATTGCAACAATAAACAGTGCTTGAAATGTGCAATAGGACAAAATATTATAGATAAAAATTAAAAATTAATAAAACATGAAAAAAATAATTCTATCAGTAATTTTAATTTCAACAATTACATTAAATATCAGCAGTCAATGCGATGATAAAGAATTTTACGGAAGCTGTACAAGTATTATGGTCGGCAAAAAAGCAAGCGCCGATGGTTCAGTTATTACAAGTCATACATGCGATGGTCGTTATCGTACATGGATGGATATCGTTCCTGCTCAAAAGCATAAAAAAGGAGATGTTACCAAAATATTAAAAGGCACATTGTTCACTGAAAGCATGGACGAAATTACACAACTGCAACTTGCAGAAAATGAACGACAAATAAATAATGCCGATTTTGAAGTTTCATTGGAAATAAAAGGTGAAATTCCCGAAGCGGAAGAAACATTTGCCTTTCTTTATACGGCATATCCGTGTATGAACGAAAAAAATCTGGCAATAGGCGAAACCACTATTGAAGGACGTAAAGAACTTGAAAATGATAAAGGAATGTTTTATATCGAAGAACTTCAACGCATTGTTTTACAACGTTGTACAACTGCGCGTCAAGCGATTCAACTTATGGGACAACTTGTAAAACAGTATGGATATGCAGATACCGGCGAATGTCTTACTATTGCCGACAAAAACGAAGTTTGGCATTTTGAAATTTTTGGCGAAGGCAAAGATAAAACAGGCGGAGTTTGGGCAGCCCGGCGTATTCCTGACGACCATGTTGGAGTATCGGCAAATATTCCCCGCATTGCAGAAATAAATCCAAATGACAAAGATAATTTTATGGTATCGGATAATGTATTTGAAGTTGCAAAAAAACTAAACTTTTGGGACGGAAAATCAACTTTCAAATTCTGGAAAGCATACAGCGGCAAAAAACCTTTTTCGATACGCGAATGGTTTGTTCTGAGTTCTGTGGCTCCATCATTGAAATTATCTTTACAGGATGAAGAATTGCCTTTTTCGGTAAAACCGGAGAAGCCTGTATCGGTACGCGATGTGCTTAAATTTTTTCGCTCGACATACGAAGGTACAGAATTTGACATGACAAAAAACCTGTTGGTAAAACGTAAAAAACCGAATAGCGAAGAAACAGAACTCGTGAAAAGCGATTATGCCAATCCATGGATGTCGCCACAAATGATTGCAAGTTTAAACGCAATAAAAGACAGCGCTGTTGTTAGAGTCCGCAATATTGCCGTTCCTCAATGTTCTTATGCTCACGTTATTCAGATACGCAACGACTTGCCCGACGAAATTGCCTGCGTTGCCTATTTTGCAAACGACAATCCTGCACAAAGTCCGCGTTTTCCTGTTTATGCAAATATTCTGCAAACGCCGAAATTATTTCAACTTTCTGGGCACAAACGTTTTACCGTAGATGCTGCGGCATGGATATACAGGCAGGCAAATAAACTGGCTACAATTCGCTGGCAGGAATCGCGCAAAAAACTCGAGAAAATAAGAGCCGATTTTGAAGATAAAATGTTTGAAGAACAAAACAAAATTGACAACAACTCAATGAAAATATTGAAAGAACACGGCAAACATGCTTTTCAAAAATATTTGGCAGAATATCTAAATTCGTTTTCGAACGAAACGCTCGATGCATGGAATAAACTGCGAGACGAATTGTGGTACACGTTCATTAGAGGATTATAATTAGCATAATATCAATATTTAATTAAATAGAAGAGAATAAAAGGTAGAATTTTTACGTTTCCCGTCAAATTTTAACATCAGTAACACGAATTACAAAATAATATTGATATCAAAATTGTATCAAAACAGGTTAAAATATAATGATATTTTTCTGATATTCAATTTATATAAATTACAGTTTGATGGCGTTTTGGTATGGCAAGTATCAGAAACATTCAGCATCAAAAAAATATTTTTGAAACAAGATAACTGCGAATAAAAAAGAAGCTGCATTTTGCAGCCTCTTTTCGTTAAAAAATAACAATTAATCCTGTTTATGGCAATTTTGGTCCTGCCGCAACAAGTATTTTTCCAGCTTCGTTACCTGTAAATTTAACAAAATTCTTTATAAATCTGCTTGCCAAATCTTTTGCTTTTGTATCCCAGTCGCCTGCATTTGCATAAGTATCGCGCGGGTCGAGAATTTTGGGATCAACATCCGGAAGTTCGGTTGGCGTTTCAAAATCGAAATAAGGTATTTTCTTTGTCGGAGCATTATCAATACTTCCATCAAGAATTGCATCGATAATTCCGCGGGTATCTTTTATGGAAATACGTTTACCTGTTCCGTTCCATCCTGTGTTTACAAGATAAGCCTTTGCGCCCGATTCTTCCATTCTTTTAACTAATTCTTCGCCGTATTTTGTAGGATGTAAACTTAGGAATGCAGCGCCGAAACATGCCGAAAATGTTGGCGTAGGTTCGGTTATTCCGCGTTCGGTACCTGCAAGTTTTGCTGTAAATCCGCTTAAAAAATAATATTTTGTCTGTTCCGGAGTTAATATGGAAACAGGTGGAAGTACGCCAAATGCATCAGCCGAAAGAAAAATAACTTTTTTTGCTGCCGGCGCTTTTGATATTGGTTTAACAATATTTTCGATGTGATATATAGGATATGAAACGCGTGTATTTTCGGTAACCGATTTGTCGTTAAAGTCAATTTTACCATCTTTGTCAACCGTAACATTTTCGAGCAGCGCATCGCGGCGAATTGCATTCCAAATGTCGGGTTCGCTTTCTTTGTCAAGGTTTATGACTTTGGCATAACAGCCGCCTTCAAAATTGAATATTCCTTCGTCGTCCCAGCCGTGTTCGTCATCGCCGATAAGTTCGCGCTTAGGGTCTGTTGACAGTGTTGTTTTTCCTGTTCCCGAAAGTCCGAAAAATATTGCTGTTTCGCCTTTTTCGTTTGTATTTGCCGAGCAATGCATCGAGGCTATTCCTTTGAGTGGCAGCAGGTAATTCATGTACGAAAACATGCCTTTTTTCATTTCTCCGCCATACCATGTATTAAGTATAACCTGAATTTTTTCGGTAAGATTAAATACTATTGCCGTTTCGGAATTTAGCCCAAGTTCTTTGTAATTATCAATTTTTGCTTTTGCTGCATTGAATACAACAAAATCAGGTTCGCCGTAATTTTCGAGTTCTGCTTCGGTTGGGCGAATAAACATGTTTTTTACAAAATGCGCCTGCCATGCAACTTCGCAAATGAAACGAATTTTGAGGCGAGTATTTTCGTTTGTTCCGCAGAAAGTATCAACTACATATAATTTTTTATTTGACAACTGTTTACATGCTATATTTTTCAATACTTTCCAAGTTTCCTTGCTTACAGGTTTATTGTCGTTTTTGTATTCGTCGGACGTCCACCAAATAGTATCTTTTGATGTTTCGTCCATTACAAAAAATTTGTCTTTAGGCGAGCGTCCTGTATAAATACCGGTCATTACGTTTACTGCTCCCATTTCGGTAACTTGTCCGGCTTCAAATCCTGTCAATGAAGGATCAATTTCTGCTTTGTACAAATCGGCGTATGAAGGATTATAAATAATTTCTTTCACATCTTTGATTCCGTACTTTGTTAAATCTAAATTTTTCATAAGATATTTTATTTAATTATTATATTTTCAAATTTTATGAATTGGCAAAGGTAGTTATTTTTAGAATAAGATTGCATAAATTTATGCAACATAAAGATAAATAGTGTTAAATTGTCTGTTATCCAGATTTTATTGAAACAGTATTTTTGTTTATTGTAAAAATTGTTATAATTTTGCGCTTGTAATGTAAATATTGTATGCTTATGAATTAAAAGACAGGCAAACCTTACGCACATTATAAAATTTATTAGAAAAAGCGTTTAGCTGATATTCTGGTTTATTGAAACATCCATAATTCAAAAAGCAACTGAGAGTAAAGCGATGACGCTCACGCTGTTTCTGGCGTGGGCTTTACTCATTTTATTTTAGTTGCTTAGGTAATGGATAACCTCAATAAACTGATAATCAGAGTTTGTCCGCGCTTTTTTTATGTGCGTATTTGAAAAGATTTTTTGAGGGTAATCGGTGGAGTTCGGAAACCATCTTAAAAACGGGGCGGAACCTGAAAAGCCTTACGAGTAAGGATAAATAAATAATTAAAATAATATGGCAAATAAACATAAAATAGCAAATGAAATAGCGATTTTATTTAAGAGTATGAAACTATCTTCTTTACTCGGGATTATAGTTGCTTGTTTTTTATTTTTTGTAATATATAATTGTTTTAAATATATTAATCCAGACATAAAAATAAATATTAAGGAGTATGGTTATATAAAAGAAATAGAATCTATAGAAACTGACATAGATTATAAAACCATTGGTATTGACATTAGTAATATGTCTTTAACTGGCCCTACTAATTTAACCAAAGCATTAAAGAGAAGCTGTAAGGAATATGTTATCAATAAATTAGGTTTTTCGCTATTAATTGGGTTAATTGTATTTTTAGGAATTCCAGTTTTGGTTGTTTTATATCGTAGAATATCACATGCTGTAAATTGGGTCAATGAAAATAAAACTATTTAAATTAAATATTAACAAGGGAAGCCGAAAACTTTTAGAGTAGGCAAAATTATTAAAAACAAAATATAATATGGGACAAGCAAAAGAAAGAATGATAGAAATTGAGGAAGAAAAATTTAACAAAAAACTTGCTCAATATTTGGGAATTTCTTACGACGAATTTTGTGAGTTGGAATATACTATGGATACAGAAACTTGTAATGATGATGATTATTTATACCAAAACGGTATCAAAACAGACTGAAAAATAATGATATTTTGCTGATATTCAATTTATATAAATTGCAGTTTGATGGCGTTTTGGTATTAATTTACAATTACATACTAGATTTTCGTAATGAAACAAATTCAGAAGAAATATTATCAAAAATTGAACTGTTAGATGAAAATTATCAGGTATGGATTGATGCTCCTACGTATGAGAATTTGTAATATTTTGAATTACTTTCTGCTCGGCGTAGCAATTTTATTACTATGAGTGCAGTAAATCAAAAAAACGCTCTGTTGTGATTATGTTCTACCAATATTTCGTTCATGCTGAACGGAGAATATGACAAAACCTGACAGACTTACAACAGTTTGTCAGGTTTATTAATTCTATAATAATTACAAGTTTTCGGGTTTAGATTATTCAAATATTTAAATCGTAGTTTTACGGTTGCTAATTTAGATAAACTTGTTTGATAAGCGAAACATTACACAGAAGAGAGTTATTTGCCAATAATTTGTACTACATCTTTTTTTAAGTATTCTTCCGAAAATGTTTGAAAATCTTTTGTTTTGTAATTATCTTCACCAAAATATGCAAGTATCGGCAAAATTTGTTCGGGCGTCAGATAACCTGCAACTGCTGTAAGCAATTGAGATTTTTCGTCGAAATATGCAATTGATGGATAACTCATTTTTCCCTGTAGTACTGCTACTGCAAACGAATGTGATTTTCCGTATTTTCCATCGTTTACAAAAGTCATTTCATTATATTTTACATTTTCTTTTCCTTCGGCATTAAATTTTACGCAATAATAATATTTGTTGAGATAATCAACAACTTTCGGATTTGTAAAAGTTGATGCATCCATGCGTTTACACCATCCGCACCAGTCGGTATAAAAATCCATTAATATTTTTTTTGGCTCTTTTTTTTGAAGTTCAAAAGCTTCGGTTGCCGTGTACCATTTGATTTTATTTGCCTCCTGCGCATTAATTGTACAGCATGACAGCAACAATATCAAAATTAAAAATGTTTGTTTTTTCATAAATTTACCCTAATTTTGTTATTTACAAAGGTACTGCATTTTTTTTAAAAATCAAATGATATTATAGTATGATACAAAAATTAACAAATATTAATATTGACGATTACGAAAATTCACTGTTGCTTCTTAATGAATATATTGTTCAGCATCCTGCGGATGATAGTGCTTATTATTTACGTGGCAACATTTATCGCAAAATGAATTTGTTTGGCGATGCTTTAAACGATTATTACAAAGCGCTGGAATTAAATCCTCAAAGCGAGGCTGCTATTGCAATTGAAATTCTTAACGAAATTCTTGAGTTCAGAAATACGGATTTGCTTAATCCATAGAAATTTGTCGACAATCATTCATATTTCCAAAGACTGTATCTGCCGATCTGGCATAATTACAGTTTTTTGAAATTCGGATATAACCAATTATCCGCAATTACAATCGCAACTGTCGCAATCGCTATGATTGCATGAGGCTTGCATTTCTGCCAGTTCTTCGAGCGTTATATCGTGAACATCAACAACTTCGCCAGTGAAATTTAAGTTGCAACCTGCGAGTGGATGATTGAAATTCATAACAATGGCGGCATCCGAAATGCTGTCAACGGTTCCGTTAAGTCTGTTGCCTTGCGAATCGCGCATTGGAATTACATTTCCGACAGTAAACAAAGTTTCATCAATTTTGCCATTTACTTCAAATAAATCTTTTGACAGTTCCACAAAGGCATCTTCATCTATTTCGCCGTAAGCATCGGCGGCTTTTATTTCAAATTCAAAGGTGTCGCCGATTTTTTTTCCTTTAATTTTTTCTTCAAATTTCGGCAATAAATAACCTTGTCCAAAGATAAGACGCATAGGCTGTTCTTTGCTAACGGTTTCGATGATTTCACCATCAATTTTTAACACATAAGATAATGCAACAGATTTGTTATTTTCAATTTTCATTTTTTTATATTTATATAAATGATACCACATTTGGATTGCAAAGGAACGATTAATTTTTGGCATTACAAAAAAAATAAATGCATAAAAATTTGTTTAATCGAATTTAATTGTCTTTATTTGTTGAATATTTTTTAAAAATTTTAATATGAACGGAACAGTTAAATGGTTTAATAAAGTGAAAGGATTCGGCTTTATTACGACAGAAGAAGGAAAGGAAATTTTTGTGCATTTTTCAGGAATTGCAAGTGAAGGTTTTCGTACGCTAAAACAAGGCAAGGCTGTTGTTTTTGATATAGAAGATGGTACAAAAGGACCTCAAGCGGTGAATGTTAAACCAATAGAATAAATTTATATTCAGTTTTTAACTTCAAACTATAAAAAAAACCGATTTAAATCGGTTTTTTTTATTAACAGTTCAGACATTTATGTTAAAAAATTCTTGCTTTTATTCTTCATCTTCTTCAATAATATAAACATCTTCATCATCGTTTTTGAAATACAGATTTTCGCGTGCATATTTTTCAAGCGATTCGTCATTTTCGTTGAGTTCTTTAATGTTTTCTTTCATGCGTTCTATTTCTTTTTGATAATGCAATTTTTGTTTTCGCTTATTTTCAACATCATTCAAATCGCTTATCCAGCCTACTATATTTGCATTGTCGAAAAATATAAGCCAGGCGCTGAATACCGCCAATGTTAAAACGTATTTACTTCCTGCATAACGTTTCACAAGTTTTTTTATTTTATCCATATACATAATTTAATGATTTATTTAAATTTATTTTACCTTTACACAAAGTCATTATTATATCAAAATTTTTATCAACTATGTTAATATCAGCATCTTTACCAAAACTTATTGAGCCTTTGCGCATATATATATTCAATAATTTTGCAACTGTTGCGCTCGACATTTTCAAAACATCCGCAATCGGAAATTTTGTATCGAAAATCAAATGGCGCACCATTGTATCTATTGGCGAAATTGACGATGCAAGCGATGTTCGCATTTCGTTCATTGCCACTCCACGTTCAATAACATAAGTCATTCCGCAAGTGCGAATGATTTGTCCGTGCCTGTAACCTGCAGCCATGTTTGCATCCGAGCAGATTATTAATCTATCGGCGCTTTTGCATTTATAGGCAATTTGTAATAATTCTTTTGGCAAGTGATAGCCATCTGCAATAATTTCGGCATAAAGCGAATCGAAAGTTAATGCTGCTTCTACAACGCCTCCGACTCTGAAAGGTCCTTCTTTTTTTGTTTGCGACATTGCATTATAAAGATGCGTAACGCTTGTTGCGCCTTTGGTTACGGCATATTCAACTTCGTTTATTGTTGCGCAACTGTGACCTATCGAAATTTGTATTCCCATATTTTGTATTGTCGGAAAATATTCAACATTCTGTTCGACTTCGGGCGCTATGGTTGTTCTGCGTATTACATCTTTATAATCGCTGTACAAATTCAAATATTCATCGTTAATTGCAAGTATGTGTTCTGCTGCCTGCGAGCCTTTATATACTTTATTCAAAAATGGACCTTCAAGATGGCAGCCGCCTATTTGCGTTTTTCCCGGTTTGTTAAATTTCATGGCTTTGCGGATAGATTCCAAACCCTTTTTCATTGTAAACAAATCATTTGCCGCAAGCGAAGGATAAATAAGAGTTACACCGTGTTTGCCATAAAAATCCCGCATTCCCAATATTGATTCCAAATCGCCTTTGTTGCAATCAAAACCGCCGCCGCCATGACAATGAGAATCAATATAACCCGGAATTGCAATAAGATTTTTACCATCTATTATTTTTACATCCTGAGGCGCTACTGGTTCGGCATATATTTCCGAAATGATTTCTCCATCAATAACAAGCGAGCCGTTTTGGATAAAACCGCCTTCGCTGTAAATATCAATATTTTTGATGCAAGTTTTCATCTGTCGCTTAACTGTTTAAGTCATTATAAAATATTTAATTTTACAAAGTTATAAATTTTAAAGACACGAAAAGTGTTTAAATTTTATTAAAATTTTATTTTGTTGAATATCAATACAATAAAGTAAAATAAATCGTGGCGGTATTTGAACGTACATAATAATTCGTAATCTTTGGTAATATTCGCTGCTGACAATCGGTTTAATACATATAAAATGGCAATAAAAATCTCGTATAACGAATATTTTCTTTTACATTTTCGAGGTCACAAAATATTTTCAGGAATTTTGTTTTTTTCGGTCATATCGGTTTAGATAAGTTGTTTTGTTCATTGTTTTATATTTATTTATTAATAATCAAAAATTTACATAACAAGTCCAATCAGCAGTGCGGTTGGCAGTTATTCGTTGATAATTGTAGTTGAATTTGAACCGTTTCCGAATATTTTTAAAAACGGTAAAAAAAATAAAACAGCAAATATCAGTTGCAAATCATTAACATAAATTAAAGCAAATATATGAAACGATTGAATAATTTTTAACCACTGTGTTGTTTTTTTTGTAACTTCGCAACCAAAATTAATGATTATATTTCGTAAACAAATGAAACGAACACAATTATCGCGCCGATTATTTACCTTTTTTGATGTAATTCCGTTTACATTTACGGCTGTTGTATTTATTGTTGTATCCGTTTTTGCATATTCGTACCTTAAAAACAATTATAATGTAGACGAACCTGCCTCTCATGCGGTATTTGCAGCCATTGCCGAATATTTATTGCTGTTTGTTTTTATGATTGTTTTTTGGGGATTTTTGAGCACACTGATTACTTATATAATTTTTGTTGTACGAACCAGAAAGAATGAAAAATATTTACATATTCTGTTCGATATTTTCACTGATAAAAAAAACAACACAACAAGTTCGGCAAAGCTGAAAATCAATAAATTACTTTTTCCCTTATTCGGTTACGTAAAAATTCGTTTTCTGTTTGAAAATAAATTCATAACAAAAAAATATGTACTGTCTGCAAAAAAGTTTAAATTGTTTTCGTCCAAAAATTTTGAAACTGATATTATACTTGATTTTCCAGATGTCAGGAATTATGTTTTGAAATCGGTGAAATTTTATTTTGAAGATTATTTTTCACTGTTTTCATTTTCGTTGAAACGTGTTACAAATGCTCAATTTTATATTTTACCATCGAATAAAAGTAAACTTGATATTGTTACCTATCCTGTATCACAGCAGGATACTCAAACTCGTACAAATATTATAAGACATCTGCCCGGCGAATATTTGCATTTCAAAGATTTTGAAGATTCGGATGATGTGCGCCGTATTGTCTGGAAAATATTTGCAAAGAATAAGGAACTTGTTGTACGAATTCAAGAATTGAAAAATAATTATGCATCAAAATATGTGCTGTATGCAAGTTTTTTTAACAACAAAGACTTGCTTTTGCAAACGGCCGATTTTTCTCGAACCTTTTTGACTTATTATAAAAATGCGATTTTCGCTGTTTATTCTGAAATGAAAAAAAATAAAAATTCTGATATACGAATTAGATTCGACCAGACGATAAATGTTGTATCCGACAGCGAACTGTTACCTAAAGAAATGTTTGAGATAAGCGCGGCAGAATGGCAAAATAATTTGCCACCTGACGATTTTTACAAAGTCGGCGATGTGTCTGTGCTGTGCATATCATCTTTTGTGTCTGAAGCGGAATTTGCAAAACTTTTGAATGTAGCAGGCAAATTGACCGTTATTGTTTTTGTAAAAATTAGTAACGCATTGAAATCGAATAAACTGAAATTGTTTGCCGAACATATTTTTGTAAAACCAAAAAACGGAAGTATAAACGAACTGCGTTTTAAGTTCTTGCTTTCGCCACTGCGCAAACGCTTACTGACAAACGAAAAGAAAATAATTGAATTGTTGAATAAAGGAGATAATACTTTTTATGTTGTATGAAAACGGATAAAAAAAACATATTGACAAAGATACTTTTACATTTGATTTTTTTGTGTATTCCTGCTGTTGTTGCCGCTGCATTTGCTTTGCGAGGATTGAACGAATATTATGCCATGCTCGAAAATAACTGGTTTGTGCAAACGTGTTTTTTCTTTGCAGGAATTGTTACCGCCTGTATTATGTTTAATTTGCGATTGCGTTTTTTGCCGATAACAATTATACTTGTTGTAATTTTGATTATTATACGAACAATAATTTCAAATATCGAATTATTTGAATTTAATACTTTTTTTTATCTCGTCAGATTTCAAGTATTTTCAACGCTTTTCGTAACAGGCTGGATTTGCGGCTGGGGCTTTTCACGATTCAAAAATTTTGCGATAATATTTGCTGCAATTATAGCGGTAATTGCAATCTTTATTACTGTTTCAAAATCCGAATTTTCGTTTATAGGAATACTAAAAACATTTTTGCCGATAATTCTATTTGCCTTTTATATTATTTACATGTCATCGGCAGTTCGCAATGTTATTACGTTTTCGCGCGGACGATTTTATACTTTCTTACGTAATTTGTTAGGAATAATTCTTTTATTTTTACTTATGATGTCTTTGGTCGGATTGCTGATGAAACCTGCATTTACCGAAATAGAAAAAACATGGGACAACAAAACTCGAAAAAATGAATACGAAGGACTGCTCGAACGCAGTAGCGACAGCGCTTACAGAATGAAAGACAAAATGCGTCCGAATCCTACATTCGGCAGAGCAAAAGACAATCCCGAACCAATGTTTGTTGCATACGTAGATAATTATCTCGACAATGACAGTGAAATTCCTGATCCGCTTTATTTTGTTTCGTATTATCTTACAAATTTTGACTCGTTTACCGAAACATTTGAAAAAGATTCTGTAATTCCGTATAACGATTTGTTTCAAACAGCGCCATCCAAAATCGATCTGTATTTCAGCCAGACAGATACGGCAATAATGAAAACGGCTTTGGCAGATACGCTTACAAAAATTGTTGATATAGATGTATATAATATTAATTTGTCGCCAACAGAATTTGTTGCTCCGTTAACATCGTTCTTTTGCCAGCCCATTGCGATTGAAAACGATTATAAGACGCAATTTAAATCTGCATATCGGGCAAAATCTGTTGTAAGCGATTTGAACAGCGCATATTTTGTTTATCCTTCGCGCGACGAACTGTTGTTGATATATCAGCAACAACGATATGATATACTTGCAACTGTCGAAAATTTTGATGATTTGCCTGAACTTTTTTACAGTTACTATACGCGTTTACCTGATAATGATTTTATTGACAGTTTGAAAAAACTTACCAGCGAAATAACAGCCAACGCTAAAACTCCAGTCGAAAAAATTATTGCAATTCGCAACCATTTTTTGGCTGTTGACGAATTTGGAGAACCTGTGTTCAAATATACCGAAAATCCCGGAATACCGGGAATTCCCGGCGCATCAAAACTTGCTCATTTTCTTTTTGACTCGCACAAAGGATATTGTGCGCATTTTGCCGGCGCAACATTGTTTATGCTGCGCGCCTGCGAAATTCCGGCGCGATTGACAGTAGGCTTTGCAACTGTTGACAGAAGCGATAAAAATAAAGGATGGTACTGGTTTTATGAAGATCAGGCTCATGCATGGGTTCAGGTATATTTTCCAAAATTCGGCTGGCTTGATTTTGATACTACAGCAGGAAACGATGATATGGAAGAATCGCCGCAACCGGACGGAACGCCGCCAATGCAAATAAATAAGGCAAATTTTGCAGGCACAGGGAAAATAACAGCGCTTGACACAGTCAACAAACTGATTGATTTTGCGTTGGAAAAAATGATTGTGAACGATAATGAATATATATTTGAAAAATCAAAACAAATAGTTCTTGACATGACAATGGCAAAAATTTTGCGCGATACGGTAAATTTAAAATTTTCAGAACTTGCGGATAATGATTCAGGTTTGTCGCTTTCGTTTGATGAAACTCTGAAAGATATTAAACCGGCAATAAATACGCCAAAAGATGAAGTTTTTGAAATGATTCCCAAACCCGTGAAAATAGATGAATTTAGAATTGATGCAGACAAAGACACAGAAAAGAAAAACGAAAAATCAGATATTGACAACAATTTGCAAAAAGACCATACAAATAAAATTTCGATTTTTGCTGTTTTAGCAATTGTTTTATCTGCAATATTGATCTTAATGATGATTTTTCCTTATATAATTTTCAAATATTACAAATATAAATCAAAATTGAAAAGTAAAAATGTAAATATTTTTTATGTTTATAAAACATCGATGTTTTTGCTCAATCAATTAGGTTGCGAGCGCAAAAATATGACTCCATTACAGTTCGCATCAACCGTTGCAGATAAAAAATATGAAACAGAATTTGAAAAATTTATGATAATATATTTACAATTTAAATATTCGGATATTGCAATTACATCCGATGAAAAAAAGTTTGTAAGCAAATTTTATTACAATTTTAAAAATAAAATACACACAAAACACAGTAAATTTGAACGTGTTAAAAGATTTTTGAACTTAAAGCAAACACTAAAATTTTATGCAAATAATTATGGAACAACAAAATGAAACGACCAAACAAAACAACCAGCAATCGCAGATAACCAACAAAATACAACTGTTGATTGATAATATTGAAACCGTAATAAAAGGTAAACGCAGCAAAATTGAAATGATTGTAAGCGTACTTTTGGCACGCGGACACGTTTTGCTCGAAGATAATCCGGGAACAGGAAAAACTTTGCTGGCTCGAACTTTGGCACAGTCAATTGCAGCAAACAACACAAAAGGCTTGCAATTCAAACGAATTCAGTTTACGCCCGATTTACTTCCCATGGATTTGATAGGTTCTCATATTTTTGATGATGCAAAAAAAGATTTCATCTTCAAAAAAGGACCTTTATTTTGCAATGTTTTGCTGGCAGATGAAATCAATCGCGCCTCGCCAAAAGTGCAGTCGGCATTACTCGAAAGCATGGCTGAAAGTCAAATAAGCATTGGCGATTTGACTTATAAACTTCAAGATTTGTTTTTCGTGATTGCAACTCAAAATCCAATTGAAATCGAAGGAACATATCCGCTTCCCGAAGCGCAACTCGACAGGTTTTTTATGAAACTGTCGCTTGATTATGTTGATAGCGAAACCGAAGCCGATATTTACCGCAATTACTTGAAAATTGATGAAAATTTACATGCGATAAAACAGGTTTTAAGTTTGAATGATATATTGGAACTGCAAACCGAAACAGATAAAATTTATGTTCACGACGAAATAATTGCATCTGTCAGAAACATTGTTACATCTACGCGCAACGATGCCAATATTTTGCTGCCATGTTCAACGCGCAGCGGAATAATATTTATAAAATGTCTGAAAGCATTTGCATTTGTAAACAATCGACCATTTGTAATCGAAGACGATATAAAAACGCTTGCACAGCCAATACTTCATCATCGAATTATTTTCAAAAACAGCGATGCGCGCAAAAAAACGCTGCACAGCCTTGTCGATAAGGAAATCACACGGCTTGCAAAATTGAAGATAAATAATTAAAGATTTTATTATTATATTTGAGCATGTAAATTAAAAAACATTAACAGAATATATAATATTATGAAAGATAATTTGAATTTCTTGTATAAATTTTAAAATGAATAGATTATAATGAACAATATACAACTTTCTTCCATTCCAATAGATTATTCGTGGTCATTTTCGGACAAAACGGTTAAGGATACTTCATATATTACGCATGGATATTACACTTATCCTGCAAAATTTATTCCGCAGCTTGCAGAACGTTTAATTAAGGAAAATTCAAACGAGGGTGATATAGTGATTGACCCTTTTATGGGTAGCGGAACAACAATAGATGTGGCAAAAGAACTTAATCGACAGGTAATTGGATATGACTTAAATATTGTTAGGTCGGATGTTATTCAAAATGATGCTCGAAAAATTCCATTAGAAAATAACAATGTAGATTTTGTTTTTATTGACAGCCCTTATTCCGACAATATATTCTATTCAGATGATCCTTGTTGTATTGGAAAAATATCTTGCGAAAAAGAAGAGTTTTTTGAAGAATTGGAAAAGGTTGCAAAAGAAATGTATAGAATTTTAAAAGCAAACAAAGTTATAGCATGGTTGATAGAAGACCAATGGATTAAGAAAAAATTCACACCTGTAGGATTTTTATTATATCAGCGTCTTGAAAAATATTTTGAACCTATAGATTTGATATGTGTAACTCGCCATAATCAAACTTCAAATACAGGATTATGGCATAATCAAGCAAAACGTTTTAATTTTTACTTGCGTGGCTTTAAGTATTTAATGGTAATGAAAAAATAAATTGAAATAAAAATGTTGAAAAAAAAATACATATTTCTCTGTTTCTTTGTGATGTACAATATAGCGAATGCACAGTCAAAGGAAGCCGCTCGTTATGAAATTGATGTTAAACGTTTGGATTTAAACTACGAAAATCGCGAAGCGCTGATTCGTTCACGCGAATTTATTCGCCTTGATTCAACATATTATGTAGGACATTTGTACGAAGGCGTTTTTAAATACGAGCGGGCAGCCGATTATTCAGGATTTAAAAATTGCATCTCCCCGTTGAAAAAAGCGATACGGCTACTTGAAAAAGATTTTTCTGCAAAACTTTCTGCCTCCTATAATTCTTATACAGAATATGAGCCTCTGCGAATTGTTCAGGCAGATTATGCTCAACTTGTCTTTTGCCTGATGGAGGCATACAGCAATCTGGAATATCCCGATTCGGTGATTAATTTGCTGCAACATTACCAAACATGGAATTTGCAGCGCGATATGCTGGGAGCCAACAATTATATTGCATGGACAATTCATCGCAACAGATTTTATACAAAAGAAAAATACGATTTCCTCGAAAACTCAATAAAGGAAAACGATAAAAAAGCCCTTTACTATTTGCACAAAAGCCTTGCCGAAACAAACAGAAAAGCCGATTTGAACGAAAATACCTTTTCAAATCTTGCTATTGAAGGCGACCGATTGAGCGCTTATCATTATCTGGCAATCATTCACGATTACGAAAAAAATGTTGATTCGGCATTCTATTATTTTAAAAAAATGGAATTTTATACCATTTTTCCATACAATAATTATGCAATATTCTGTTTTGTAAACGGCAATTTTGATGGCGCCGATGCATATTTCAAAATTTCACGCTCGCGCGAATTGGGCGACAAACGCCTTAAAGAATCAGAATATTACGGCGCAATCATTGAAGTATTAAAAAACAACCCTGTGGCAGCAATAAAAAGAATAAGCGAAGTGATACGCGAAAACGGAAGTTCGGCAGGCTGGGGCTGGTACAATATCGCACTCGCCCGCAGTTTTATGTATAACGGACAAACAGATAAAGCCGAACAGCACTTGCAAAAAGCGCGAAATTTCAAAGAATTGCATATCGGAACAACATGGGGACAAAGTCATTATAACTTTGCAATAAGTTTTTTGCAAACAATAATCAACAAACAGAAAATTGAAGCCGAAAAGTTTGAAAACCGCAACTACTGGCTGTCGCCCAAATCACTTGCAAATATCACGAGCAATAAATTAAAACTCTTTTTAAATCAACTCGTTTTATTAAACCTTTTATCGGCAAATCCCGAACGCGAACAGGTGTTTTTCAATATCTTTTCGTCAGAATCTACCGTTACTTTTGACGAAATAATGACGGCTTTGAAAGATGCTTTCAACAACAAATATTTTATGCATTTTTATGAAAAACTTTTTGACCAGTCGAAACGCGGCTTTATTAAAAAATACATAAGACTGTATCTGGCTTATATTTATACCGAACGCAACGAAAAAGCAAAAGCCTTGCAGCAACTTGACAAAATAACCGACATAGAATATATCGACAGCGAATATGAAATTTTATTCCCGGCGCGCATTTATGAACTGTATGCGCAAATATCCGAAACAAAAGAAAAACGCAAGGAGAATCTTATAAAATTTTATTACACATATCCGCAACTTGTGCCGTACAGCGGATTGCAAATGAGCTTTCGGCTGGAAGTAAGCAGCAACGGAACAAACAAAACCGAGGATGAAATATTAAAAAAACTCCAAAATTACAATATCAACATAGCTGAAAAAAACGAAATTAATGCGCCAAAAGCTAAAATATCATTCACCAACAACGGAACAACAGATATACTGGAATTTGAAGTCATTGACTCATCCACAAAAAACATAGTGCCACGTACAAAAATTCACTACGACAACACAGACCTTGCAACACGCAAACTTGTTTACGGACTTTTCAATATAATAGAACCCGCACTTACAGTGAACTCGATAACAGCGCCGAATAATTCCTGATACTGATAATAACCCGCTATCATATAGCGCAAATTATATGATTGTTTTATTTTATATCAATATTGATTTTAAAATTAAATATGTTTGTCTTGTTATCCTGTGTTACGGATGTTAATGTGAGTTTTTTTATAAATTTTTCTTTTTCGAGATTAGAAATATATTCCGATATGTTTTCGTAGTTATGGGTGTATCCGCTGATGTAGATTCTGTTTTCGTTCAATTTAGGCTCTTTGCCTGTTTCAAAAGGTTTTGCCAGCGGTTGCACTGACAGTTCTGAAAGAGTAATTGGTTCGGGCGTTACAATGGCGATTCTGTCACAGGCAAATGCAATTTTTATTGGTAAATTTTTACTGTAGCCTGCAATTGCCTGCCGTTTCTGTTGAGTTATATTACTGATTTGTCCGTGTTGTTTTTGCAGAGTCAATAATTTTGTATTGTTTTCAGAATATGCATTCGACAGGTTTTGCGAAATAAAGGTATTTGCTATCAATATTATCAATATTAACATTAAAAAAGGCAATTTTATTTTATTAAAAAGCATCATTGTCAGCCGCGAACTGTATGTTGAAGGTTTAACAATGTTGCGTGTCGAAAATTTTTCTTTTATTATTTGCGTTATTCTGTTTTCTAATGTTTGTTCGTCTGCATCGTTGCTCAAACATTCTATTCCTATAATTTTATTTTGTCCTTTTTCTATTTTTTTCAAAAATTTTTCAACCTGTTCTATTCGCACAAACGATATGTGTCCTTTGTAATCGAAGTTCCACAAAAAAATATTTTCATCGCCGGTAACGCGCGAAATAATATCTTTATTTGTATCGCAATTTTTGGTAATAATGCCGTATCCTTTCAGCAACACGACAACAGGGATTTGTTCTTTTGATGTTTCAACAGATGTAATATCAAAATTTTCGTGTTGTGATATAAATTTACCGTTTTTGTATTTTACAAGACAAGCCGACAAATTATCCGCATCGTTAAGCGTAACAAGCAAAATGTGGACCTGATTTAATATCTTTTGAATAATTTTCATTTAGTGTATTATGCTTGGTTTTATGAAAACGTTTAATTTGCGGTCAACTTTATTGTTTTTAGTGCTTCCGAACAGCCATTTTATTACTGGAATACGCGCTAAAAACGGAATACCTTTGGATGACTTTTCCTTAGTGTTTTTGTCTATTCCGCCAAGCAAAACCATATCTTCGTTTTGTACAGTGATTTGGGATTTGAAACTGCGCGTAATTGACCCGGGCGGAGCGCTTTCTTCTTCGCGTTCGGTAAATTCGCTTTGTTCTATTTCTATTTCAAGCGTAATTTTTTCGTCGAGGCTTACGTATGGCGTTATTTTTATGCTTAAATTGGCTTCAATATTTTTCCATGTATAAAATTCGGACTGTATGGGATTTTGCGTGCCGAAATAATTATTGGTTACTTCTTTATAATATCTGGTTTCACCGCTTTTTAACGAGGCTTCATGTCCGTTTAAGGTTGATAATCGAGGTGTGGACAGCAATTCAACGGTTCCGTTTTCTTCCAGAAGTTTCAAATCCATATAAAAATTAGGCGTTACTTTTCCCAAATTTACAGAACCGAAACCGTTAAAGCGAGTTATAAGATTGTTTACGGATGTTGCTCCTAACGACATATCAATGCCCGGGCTGAGAGTTCCTGCCGTAGTTGCAGCCGATTTGCCTATTCCCATGCCTATGCCGATTTCTTTTATATCGGATTTCATTACATCTGCTATTATTATTTCTATGGTAATCAATGGCACAGGTTGGTCGATAGATTTCAAAAACGCTTCTACGCGGTATATCGAACGCTGGTCGCCGCTTACTATAAGGCTGTTCAAATCGGGGAATGTTTTTATTTGCAGTCCTGATTTAATATTCGCAGGAATAATATCTTCAACTTTTGCTACCGAACGAAAAGTTAAAAATATGTTTTTTACCGCCGTTATGTTTCTATTTTCCGATGCAACGTTAGATGTTCCAAAGAAATATATTCCGTTTTCTTCATAATAAGAATATTGTGTTCCTGATAATATGACTGATAATAAAGTTTTGAAATCAACATTATTTACATAAATTCCTGTTTGTCCGCCGACAGGCGTTATGAAAAAGTGATTTAACAGCATTTTATTACAAAGTTCCGTAATAATATCCTGAATATTGCCTTGTCCTATGTGAGCCGTAATCATTCCTGCAGAATCAACAGAAAGCTGGTCGGCTTGAAAACTTGTTCTGAATATGTATGGTGTTGACGTTCGACCATTGTTTTCGTTTGCAGTTGCTGCTGTGTTTTGCGTAAATGTCCAAACGCCTTTTGAATCCTTGTCAGCCAGCAAACCATTAACTGATGCCAGCGTTTGTAGTGCATCGTCCATCGGCAGTGATTTTGCATATCCGTAGATCTGGTAATTATACAGGTTTTGTGGAATTATCACATTTACAGTTGTTGCTTCGGTAATTTTTTTAGATAGATTTATAAGTTTGTCGCCGTTCAGGTCGAAACTTAATGTTTGGCTGTCATTATTATATTCGACTGTGTTTTTAGGCGCTTCGGGAAGCGGTGGCTTCACAGGAAAAATTGATACAATGTTGCCTGTTACGCTTATTTCAAGATTATATTCATTGCATAAAAATTCTATTAAATCTGCAATTTTTAATTTTGCAAAGTTGCAGTTAACGATAATATTTTCAGCACCTTTGATATTAAGGTTTACTCCGCTAATGGTAGCCACGTTTCTCAATAAGTCGGTAAGCGTTGATTTTCCTGCCGAAATATCAATTTCCTTATCAAAAGTCGGGTCAATCTGTATTACTTGCTTTAATTTTTGTGAAACAGTAATATTTTGTAATGTATCCTGTGCCGAAAGGAATATGGATACGAATGTTAACAATAACAGTAATTTTATATTTTTCATAATCGTTTTATTTTTCTAATTTCGTAATAAAGGTATTAGTTCTTCGAGCGATGTTTCTCCGTTCTTCAACATTTCAAGTCCTGCATCTTTCAGTGAGATAATGTCGCGAGTTTTCAGTTGCGATTCGATATCCGATTCTGTATTACGAATAGCAGCCGACAGTTCTTCATCTATCGGGATTACTTCGTATATTGCTCTTCGTCCGCTGTATCCTGTATAGAAACATTTGTCGCAGCCTTTTGCTTCGTAATGGTATGATATATCGCTGTTTTGCAGTAAGTTTTTTATATCTTTGTTGATAATTTCCTTTTTTTGTTTACAGTGTGGACACAATAATCTTATCAATCGTTGCGAAAGACACATTATCAAAGTGTTTGCTATAAGATACGGATGTACGCCCATGTCGATTAACCGTGAAACGCTTCCCCAGGCACTGTTCGTATGAATTGTTGAAAATATAAGATGTCCTGTCAGCGAACTTCTGATGGCTATTTGCGCTGTTTCGGTATCGCGAATTTCGCCAAGCATGATGATATCCGGATCTTGGCGTAAAAATGTTCTTAAAGCATTTGCAAATGTAAGACCTATTTCGTCTTTGAGCTGTACTTGATTTACGCCTGCAAGCGTGTATTCAACAGGATCTTCTATTGTAAGAATATTACCCGATTCTTTATTCAGTCTTCTTAATGTTGCATATAATGTTGTACTTTTCCCCGAACCTGTAGGGCCGCATATTAATATCATTCCATGAGGTTTTTCTATAACTTTATAATAGTCGTTGAGCTGACGTTCGCTAAATCCGAGATTCGAAAGTTCTAACAGTTCTATATGTCTGGTTAATAATCGCATAACTATTTTTTCGCCATAAATTGTCGGCAGCGATGATACGCGTACATCGAATTTTTTACCGTTACGATTGTACAATATGCGACCATCCTGTGGAAGGCGGCGTTCGGAAATGTCAAGGTTGGCAAGAATTTTTATTTGGTTTACGAGAGATGCATAATTAATTTTTTCGATAACATATCTTTCTATCAATTTGCCATCGATACGTAATCTTATACGGCATCTTTCTTCGTAACATTCTACATGAATATCGCTTGCGTAATTATCAAATGCTTCTTCAATCAATCCCATTAAAAAGCCCTGTCCGCTGCCAATTTCGCTAATGGACAGAGAAACGTTTCCTTTTTCGCGTGAATCTATGCGATAATATTGTCTTAATAGTTTTTGTATTTGCCCGTCATCTACAAATGTAACGTTTATCTTTATATTATAAAGTACATCAATTTCCTGACAAATGTAGTCGTATTTTTTACCATCCTGCCCGTAGCACAGCAAAACATTATTATCCATATCATAAGGAATCAATAAATATTCCCAAGCCTGTGCAGATGTGAATTTTTGTATAAATTCAATTGCTATATGCTGTTTTATTGTTGCCATGTCAAAACATTAATAATTAGATACAAAGATAATATGCAGCCTGATATTCCAACCAGCGGAACTGTTCTTTTTTTATGCCATATAACATAAATTGTAATCCACCATGCTAAGGCTGCCAAACATGAGCCGATTAAAAAATATATGAAATTACGAAACTCGAACACGGGAGTTAATGCAATAAAAAACAATATATCTCCAATGCCTGCAAAATGTTTTATTGAGGAAATTTTTCTGTTTTTTATATAAACATACAGTAATACGCCTAAAAACATGTAAACCAATATTGCAAGATTTAAAGTAAAATTCATGGCAGAAATGTTTAATCCATATAAAATAATTGCCGCCGTTACAGCGCAAACAGCAAGTATTATTATCCATATTAATGCTATTTTTCTGTAGCAAAAATCGCTTATTATCATTGGAACGACAGGAACAATGAGCAATAATAATATATAGATTGAAACGTTCATAAGCAAGTCAATCTTTCACTTTTTCTATAAGTTTTTTGTCCTGATCTATTTCCCAAACGTTGAAAATTCCATCGCCATCGAAATCAACGATTGCCGTTGCCGTAGCTTTAAATCCCTGTTCGGATGCTTCTACAATTTCTATAAGATAGTTTGCATTACCGCCATTCGATACAAGCGGCTGCTGTTCAAATCCCACTTCTTCCAATGACAGGGAATAGCGGGAATAAGTATAAAAATGATTTTTTTCCAGTGTGTGCAAAAAAGCCAGTTGTTGTTGAGCTTCAGTGCTTTTGGCGCGCGAAATTAATGGCATGAGATTGGGTAGAGCCACCAATATTAAAATGCCTATAATCACCAAAACTATTAATAACTCGGAAAGCGAGTATGCTTTTAATTTCTTTTTCATATTTTTTTTATTAAAATGAATTTGCAAAACAGATTATTTAACTTTGACTTCGCAAAATAATATAAAATTCTATAATGTTGTTTAAAAACAGTTGCAAGTTTATATAAAAAAAAGGATATTTAAAAATATTTTTGCTGTTTTTTTTATGCTCTTTTGATAATTGTCTATATATCAGGTCATTATTATTTATGCTTGAAAATGCATTAAATATATTTTATCAGAATTTTTGACTGTTATGGTTTTAGTAATTCAAATATTTTTTCAGGATTGTGATTTTCGCTTGTTAAAATAATTTCTGCCTGCTCGTAAACAGGTTCTCTGATTGACAAAAGGCGCTTTATATGTTCATACAGTTCGTTGTTGCTTTTGCCTTGCAGCAGCGGACGTTCCGGATTTGACAATAAAATATTTTCATATAATTCGTCAACGGTGCATTTTAGATAAATGCTTGTTCCATTAGCATTTATAAATTCCATATTGTTGCCGAAGCAAGGCGTTCCGCCGCCTGTTGCAAGTACAAAATTATGATTGCCGGCTGTTATTTCGTGCAAGGCTTTCTGTTCGTATTCGCGAAATTTTTTTTCTCCTTCCTGCGTAAAAATTGTTGCTATGGAACGGTTATATTTTTTTTCGATATAATAATCTAAATCAAAAAAATCAACATTCAAAAGTTCGGACAAAGGTTTTCCATAAGCGGTTTTTCCGCATCCCATGAAACCTGTAAGGAATATTTTTATGTTTTTATTCACAAAATTTATATGTTCATAAAAATTACAACAACGACATTTGTATTGCTTTGCTGTCGTCGATTTCGGTTTTATTATTTATTGTTTCATCTTTTGGAGGATTTTTTTCGAACGGTTCAATAAACTTAACTGTATCGACATCAAATGTTGAAATGCGTTTACCTTTTGCGCGAAAACTTTTTGTTCCGATAAATTGTTCTACATCAATAAATTCTGCCGGACGTTTTGCATGTTTTCCTTTGAATGTTATTTCAATTTGAGGATATTCATCGTGTGAAATTTCGATAAGGTACGATTGTTGATTTTCGTCTATAAAGCGTTGCGGGGCGTTTGATATTTCAAATTTGAAACGTTTAACATAGAAATATTTTTGTTCGCCATCAAAATAAGTTGCCGCAAAAACGGTATCGGGATTATATTTTTCGATAGATAAAATACTTTCGTCATATCGATTGCTTAAATCAAAATTGGTTGTAAAATATGTTCCCTGGTTTGTAATTACAAGAATTTTATCATCACCGGCAAATTCGCCGATTAAAATTCCTCTTCCTTCGGCGTTCAGGCGATTTATTGATTCGTCGAACCAGATTTGGCGACCGCTCAATGTTGATTCGCCTTTTTCTTTCAATACGATTTTATGAATAGCGTATTTTGTAAATATATTTCCGATTGATTGACGACCTTTAATGGCAAGTGTGCTGAAATCAAGTTCTGTTATAAGATTTTTCAGGCGCGGACGAGGTTTGAAATATATTTTCAATATTTCGGCTTCACCGTTGGCGTTTGCGCTAAAATACAAAATTTGCGAATGTACAGTTCCTCTGGTAAGGTCGTATTCACGGTCGCGGGTAATTGATGTAACGGCAAACCTTTTCATCATTATTGCTCCGTTTTTTCCATCGCGATAAACTGCATTATAGATTGTTCTGTCGTCGTTGCGTTTAAAAATTCCTGCATGTATAATGTCTTTTCCGACAAAGGTTTTTTCTGCAACTTTTGTGATGATATATTTTCCGTTTTTAAGAAAAACTATAATATCGTCAACATCCGAACATTCGCAAACATATTCGTCTTTTTTCAATCCTGTTCCTACAAAACCTTCTGCACGGTTCACATACAGTTTTTCGTTTGCAACAACAACCTGAGATGCTTGAATTACATCAAAATTCATAATCTCCGTTTTGCGTTCGCGACCTTTTCCGTATTTCTTTTTTATTTGTTTGAAATATGTGATTGCATAATCAATCAGATTGTCGAGATTATTTTGTACTTCATCTACTTCAAATTCAATGTTTTTGATGTGTTCGTCAGCCTTTTTAATATCAAATTTTGATATTCGGCGCACAGGTTTATCGGTAAGTTTAAGTACATCTTCGCGGGTAATTGTACGTTTCAGTTTATTTTGATACGGAGTAAATGACAATTCTATTGCATCGAGCTGGTCTTCCCATGTTTTTGTATCTTTTTCGAGTTCTCGATAAATACGCTGTTCAAAGAATATTTTTTCCAGCGACGAATAATGCCAGTCTTCGAGCAGTTCGTTCATTCTTATTTCCAGTTCCCGTTTCAGAAGATTTTTTGTTGAATCGGTGCAACGTTTCAATATTTCGGTAACACCCAGAAACATTGGCATTTTATCAACAATTACGCATGAATTTGGCGATATTGATATTTCGCAATCGGTGAATGCATAAAGCGCATCGATAGTTTTGTCGGGCGATGTGTCGTTGACAAGATGAATAACTATTTCAACATTTTTTGATGTATTGTCGTCAACCTTTTTTATTTTTATTCTTCCCCTTTCGTTGGCTTTAAGTATTGATTCTATTATACCCGAAGTTGTTTTTCCGAAAGGAATGTTTGTAATGACAAGCGTTTTGAAATCTTCGCCTTTTATTATTCTTGCGCGTATTTTTACAGCGCCTCCGCGTATGCCATCGTTATATCTTGAACAGTCAATATATCCGCTTGTCGGGAAATCGGGATACAGTTCAAAATCTTTACCTTGCAAATATTCAATCGAAGCGTCAATAAGTTCATTGAAATTATGAGGCAGAATTTTTGAAGCCAATCCTACGGCAATTCCATCAACTCCCTGCGACAGCAGCAGTGGAAATTTCATTGGCAAAGTTACAGGTTCGTTGTTGCGACCATCGTATGATGGCATCCATTCCGTAATTTTATTGTTGAATGCTACGTCGTGGGCAAATTTTGACAGTCGCGCTTCGATATAACGCGAAGCGGCAGCATTATCGCCCGTTAAAATATTTCCCCAGTTTCCCTGTGTTTCAATCAACAAATCTTTTTGCCCAAGCTGTACCAGTGCATCGCCGATAGATGCATCTCCGTGAGGATGATATTGCATGGTAGAACCTATGATATTTGCAACTTTATTGAAACGTCCATCATCCATCTTTTTCATTGCATGTAATATTCGGCGCTGCACTGGTTTAAGTCCATCATGGATGTGGGGAACTGCACGTTCTAAAATTACATACGATGCATAATCAAGATACCAGTCTTTGTACATACCGGAAAGAAGATGTTTCTTTGTGTCATCCGCTTCGATAAGTTTTGTAAATCGTCCGGAGGAAACTTCGTCTGTCACATTATCATTTTCGAGTTCTTCGGTTATTTCTGTTTCGTCTATTGGTTCGTCCAATTCAAAATCATCTGCCATATAATATAAAGTGTTCTGCTGTTAAAATATTTTCAGTCAAGTGTTTATTTTTTTAAGTATATTTTACCATTTTTCCCAGTGTAAATAATTTTCTTTCCATTTGTCTTTGGGCGTCTGTTCGCCTTCGGGATAGCCAATTATTATAAACGACAGAGGAATAACTGTTTCGGGCAAATTGAACGATTCCTGCAAGCGTTTTACTCTTTCTGTACCGGGATAAGCGCCTGTCCACACAGCGCCGAGTTGCATGGCTTCAACAGCCAGAAGGATATTTTGTGTTGCCGCCGAACAGTCCTGTGCCCAAAATTCGCTTGCTTCGCCTTGAAAAAATCTTTCTGAATTTCCGCACACAAGTATTGCTCCGCCTGCGTTGCATAACATTTTATTGTTTGGCATTTTTTCGGAAAGGTTATTTAAAACAGCGCTGTCGCTTACGGCAACAAATTCCCATGGCTGTTTATTTCCTGCCGATGGCGCTGCCATTCCTGCTTTTACCAGAGTTGTTAAATCGTCTTTGCTTATCATTTTGCGTTTTACAAAATCGCGTACGCTTTTGCGATTATGAATGTTTTGAAGAACAATGGTTTTTGTATCAACCGTAACAGCTTCTTCCTTTTTTTCCTGATTGCTGCACGAAGCGACAAAAATGCCTGCTATTGCAAGGCTAATAAAAATTGTTTTCATTTTCTGATATTTTTTTAATAATATTTAAATAATAAATTTGTTAACTTTCATAACGTAATCTGTTTACAATAAAATCTTTTCGTTCGGGTGTGTTATCGCCCATATAAAATTCCAAAAGTTCGCGTATCGAATCGTTTTTGCTCAAATGTACTCTGTCGATGCGTATTTTTTCGCCTATAAATTCTTCAAATTCTTCGGGCGAAATTTCGCCAAGACCTTTGAAACGTGTAATTTCTGCTTGATTGCCAAGCGTTTTTATTGCTTTTTGACGCTCATCTTCATTATAGCAATAATAAGTTGTATTACCGTTTTTTTTCTTTGCATCGTCTGCTGTTCGCATTCCTATTTTGCGTACCCTGAAAAGCGGCGTTTGCAAAATATACAAATGTCCCAAACGAATTACATCAGGAAAAAATTGCAGAAAGAACGTCAATAGCAGCAGGCGAATATGCATTCCATCAACATCGGCATCGGTTGCAATCACTATTTTATTATAACGCAGATTGTCTATGCTTTCTTCTATATTAAGAGCGGTCTGCAAAAGATGAAATTCTTCGTTGTCATAAACTATGCGTTTCGTTTTTCCATAAGTATTCAGCGGTTTGCCGCGAAGGCTGAAAACGGCTTGAGTATTCACATCGCGCGATTTTGTTATTGAACCGCTTGCCGAATCGCCTTCAGTTATAAACAGGGTAGAATTTTCGGCAAGATTATGTTTGTCATTGTAATGTACACGGCAATCGCGAAGTTTTTTATTGTGAATGTTTGCCTTTTTTGCACGTTCGCGCGCAATTTTTTGGAAACCCGATATTGTTTTGCGTTCTTTTTCGGATTCTTGAATTTTTTTAAGGATAATTTCTGACGTCGCTTTATTTTTATGAAGATATTTATCCAATTCTTCTGAAAGAAAATCAATTACAAATGTGCGTATTGATTTGCCGTTTGGCGACATGTCTTTTGAGCCGAGTTTGATTTTGGTTTGCGATTCAAAAACAGGTTCTATCACTTTTATGCTTATTGCGGCGTACATCGACATGCAAATATCTTTTGTGTCAAAATCTTTTTTGTAAAAGTCGCGTATTGTTTTTCCTATTGCTTCTCGAAATGCGCTCAGATGAGTTCCTCCCTGCGTTGTATGCTGTCCATTTACAAACGAAAAGCAGGTGTCGCCATAGCCCGACCCGTGAGTAATTACAACTTCAATATCATCGCCTTTCAGGTATATTGGCGAATACAACGGCTCTTCGCTCATGTTTTCATTAAGCAAATCAAGCAATCCGTATTTTGAAACATAGTTTACGCCGTTAAGCGAAATGGTTAATCCCATATTAAGATAGGTGTAATTTTTAACCATTGTTTCAATAAAACTGTTGTTGATAACGTAATTGCCAAAAATGTTTTTATCGGCAACAAAAATTATATTTGTTCCGTTTCCTGTGTTTGTAGCTTTTATTATATCTTCAATCAGATTTCCACATTCAAAAGAAACGTAGCGTGATTTGTTTTCACGTATAGATTCTACGCAAAATTTTGAAGATAAAGCATTTACCGCCTTAAGACCGACTCCGTTCAATCCTACCGATTTTTTAAATACTTCCGAATCATATTTTGCGCCTGTATTCATTTTTGATGTGGCGTCAACAAGTGCCCCAAGCGGAATTCCGCGTCCATAATCGCGGACGCAAATTTCATCTTCGTTTATCGTAATATCAATACGCTTGCCGTAACCCATTATATACTCGTCAATTGAGTTGTCGACAACTTCTTTCAGCAATACATAAATTCCATCGTCGGGAGAAGATCCATCGCCAAGTTTGCCTATGTACATGCCCGCACGACGGCGTATATGTTCTTTCCAGTCGAGGGTTATAATATCCTCTTCAATATAGTCCTTTATTTCGTTCATATAATTTTATATTCTTTGCCTGATTGTCTTAATAATAAAAACATTACATAATTACGCAATTATAAGATATTTCCATTTATTTAATTAAATTACCTGTTCACCGTTATTTTTAATTATAATTATAGCGCAGCAGCAACGCTATAATTTTGCAAATGTACAAATTTTGCAGTTAATTGAATTATAAATTTATCAACAATTAATGCAATACTGTTTCTATGATTATATGATAATAAATTTATTTTCAATATTTTACAATTAAAATCATTTGTGATAACTTCTAATATTTTTCGATTTAGAGCGTTTATTGCAATAAAATTAAAAAATATTGCACAACAAATTTTGAAAATTGTTACAGAATTTAAATAGCATCTGTGAAAATATCTTTATTTTTTTTGCCGTTTTCAAAAAATAATATTTTGTGTAACCAGCAGCAAGCAAATTGTTACTTTTATCAATAGAGATGTAACTAATATTAAAACAGATGTTACATTTTCGTTTCGTATTATCCTGTATTCATACTTATCTTTGTATAAAAAAATTATATCATGTAAAAACATGTAAAGATGAAATTATATTATCATTTAAAGTAAAAAAATGCAAGTATGAATTTAACCAAAACAAAAAAAGAAGCAGGTCGAAAACAAAAAATATTACCTGCGCGTATACTATGTATGTATTTGTATATGTACGTATGTATGTTGATTCCTTCGGGTTTATTTGCCCAGACAGGAATTATAGTTAAAGGTCAGGTTACCGATTCAGGCGTACCTATGACCGGTGTTACAGTTGTGGTTCAAGGAACAGGCAGATATGCCAGTACCGATGAATCTGGAAATTATTCTATCACAATAGACAATGATAATTCTGTGCTGTCGTTTTCATTTATAGGTTATAAAACCGTAAACGAAACAGTGGCAGGCAGAACCATTATCAATGTTTTGATGGAAACAGATATTACCACGCTGACTGAATCTGTTATAGTCGGTTATGGGCAAATGAAAAGAAGCGATTTGACAGGTTCAGTTGTTTCCGTATCGGCGGATGCAATTACAAAATCCGTAGTTACTTCTATTGATCAAGTATTGAACAGAGCAGCAGGCGTGCAGATAACTCAAAATTCGGGTATGCCGGGCGCAAGTACATCTGTCAGAATCAGAGGTATAAACTCGTTAAGCGCTTCAAACGAACCTATTTATGTGATAGACGGCGTGATTATTGATGGCGGTGCAACAGGAGGTAACAATACAAATACCAATGCAATAGCCTTTGTCAATCCCGCCGATATTGTTTCTATTGACATATTGAAAGATGCATCGGCTACTGCTATTTATGGTTCAAGAGCCTCAAACGGCGTTATTATCATTACAACCAAACGAGGTCGAAAAGGAGATGCTTCGGTTAGTTACAATGGCTATATTGGCTGGCAGCAAATACCCGGAAAATTAGAAGTATTAAATCTGCGCGAATATGCCATACATCGCAATACATTAGCCGAGTTGGGCATTTCTCAATGGAACAACAATTTTGTCCGTCCCGATTTGCTGGGCAAAGGAACCGACTGGCAGGACGAATTGTTTACAAGCGCTTTTATGCACAGCCATAATATTTCTATTTCGGGAGGAGGCGAAAAAAACACTTATGCGATGACGGCAGGTTATCTTAATCAGGATGGTATTGCTATAGGTTCGGGATTTAAACGCTTGAACTTAACAGGTAATTTTGATGCTCAGGTAAAAGATTTTTTGAAAACAGGCATCAATTTTGCATTAAGCAATTCTAACCAAAAATTGACTGTTTCAGACCAGTCTCTGATTTCGACTGCAATACGCACAACGCCAGACGTACCTGTGCGCAATGCCGATGGCTCTTTTGCAGGAACAGAAGAACAATTTATGCCCCGAAATCCAATGGCGCTGGCTTCGCTTGTTGACAACCGAAACGAAATTACAGGTATTCGCGGTAATACTTATGCCGAAGCTACAATTATTGACGGTTTAACCTTACGTACCGAACTTTCATTTAATTACGGCATAACAAGTACTTACAGATTTCAACCAACGTATTATCTTTCGGCTACTCAATTTGAAGATAATAATCAGGGCGAATATTCAAAACAGTACAACAAATATTGGAACTGGCACAATGTTGTTACCTATAACAAAACATTCGGAGTACACAACATAAATGCGATGTTAGGACAAGAAATGCAAAAGTCATCGTGGGATAATCTTTCCGGTTCGCGTACGGGATTTACAACTAACGGTGCTACCGACTTAACCTTGGGCGACGCTACAACTGCCGCCAACAACGGTTATACGGGAGCAAGCGCAATCCTTTCATTTTTTGGTCGAATATTTTATTCTTTCGACGATAAATATCTGTTAACAGCAACTTTGAGGCGTGATGGTTCTTCAAAATTCGCAAAAGAAAATCGTTGGGGATGGTTTCCATCGGCAGCTTTGGCTTGGAAAATATCCAATGAAACATTTTTTAAAAACACTGAATTTCTTAACAGTATTGGCAATATGAAACTTCGCCTGGGCTGGGGACTTGTAGGTAATCAGAATATTCCCGATAATTATGCTTACATATCAACATATCGTACCGTGCCAACTAACATGGGAACAGGTTTGCTTGCAAGCAATACACCCAACAGAAACCTGACGTGGGAAAGTACAAATTCAACAAATATCGGTTTGGATTTGAATTTATTCAAAAACCGCATTGAATTTATTTTCGATTTTTATTACAAAAAAACCGAAAACCTCTTACTGCAAGCATCGCTTCCTGTATTTTCTGGAACTTCGGGAACGGGCGCAAGCGGTCGTCCATGGGTAAATATTGGCTCGTTGCGAAATCAGGGTGTAGAACTTACTTTAAACACCGTAAACGTTGATACAAAAGACTTCCTGTGGCGTTCAAGTATTACATTTTCATCTAACCGCAACAAAGTTTTGTCTATCAATACTCAGACAGGCACCGATCCGCGAAGCATTGCCGACCCTGAAGGCGGCACAACAACTATTACACAAACAGTTGTAGGACAGCCTATCGGACAATTCTATGGTTATCAGATAATAGGTCGTTTTGAAAAACCAACCGATTTTTATTATAAAGATGCAGATGGCAATATAAAACGCACTCCCGTAATGTTCGACTTGCCGATAGATGAACTTAACGGAGTGTGGATTGGCGATTTTATTTACGCCGACCTTAACGGAGATGGAACAATTAATGAAAACGACCTTACTTTTATAGGTAATCCCGAACCTGATTTTACTTTTGGTATCAGTAACACGCTTACTTATAAAAATTGGGATTTAACCATCTTTCTTACAGGTTCGGTAGGAAATCAAGCAGTAAATTACATGCGGCGCTGGATGGAAAATCCGAGACGAAATATCTCAAATCTGTTTTCAAAGGCTACACGTTATGCTCGGACAGGTTTAATCGATCCTTCCGGTCATGAAAATGATTATCGTAATTTGTATATTGTCGGCGGCGACAGCGACATGCCACGCATACCTCTATCAACTGCAACTTCCGATTATGATTTTGCTTTTAGCGACAGATATATTGAAGATGCTTCTTATCTTCGAATACAAAATATATCGTTAGGATACACTTTGCCACGCAGATTGACCAGCAGGTTTGGCGTTCAAACTGTAAAACTGTATTTGAACCTGCAAAATGTATATACATTTACAGGCTATTCGGGATACGACCCCGAAATTGGCATATCATACAGTAACGGCAATCAACTCAACGGTGTAGACTTTGGACGTTATCCCTCGCCGCGTATTTATACATTCGGAATTAATATTACTTTCTAAATTAAATAATTATGAATAAGAAAATTAAAAAATTAATATATCTGGTTGCAATAGCATTAACTTTATCATTAAGTTCTTGCAGCGATTTTCTTGAAATCAAACCGAACAATCTGGTTACGGGAAGCAGTTTAAGCGCCGAAAATCTTCCGGCTCTTACATCTCCGCTTTACAATGTAGTTTGGGCTGATTTCAATTCTCAATTTTATTATGGTTTGGGCGATGGAGCTTCGTATAATCTTTACGCTCCCTATTCGAACTATATTTATCCGTTTGCCGATTTTTCGGTAACAGGTCTCACCGGTCCGCTGGTAAGCGCATGGTCTTCATTTTATCAGGTTATACAACAATCGAATAAGGTGATTATAAGCATAAAAGAAAGTTCTGCAAGCGATGCATTAAAAAATCAATATATCGGCGAAGCCCGTTTTATGCGCGGCATAGCATATTGGTATTTAGCATCGCTGTGGGGCAATGTTATCATTTCGGAAGACCCTACAATTATAGTTAATAATCCTGTAATCAATACAAATCCACGCAATGATGCATTTGAATTTGCAATACGCGATTTGGAATTTGCAGCCAAATATTTACCCGAAACCGCTTCCGAAACCGGACGTATAGACAGGTACAGCGCTTTTGGAATGTTATCGCGCGTGTATCTGGCTTATTCGGGTTATGTATCAAATCAAACAAATCCTAACTCGGGAACACGCAACAGCGAATATTTGGAACTCGCAAAAAAAGCAGCAGAAAAAGTTATTAACAGCAGCAAATATGAATTGATGAACGACTATTCCGATTTGTTCAAAATCGAAAATAATAACAATAGCGAATCAATGTTTGCTTTTCAGTGGGTACCCGGAATGAACAGCACAACAGGCTGGGGCGTTATAAATAATCATCAGGCATATTTTGCTTACAGTTCCGAAATTACAGGCGACGATGCCGCCTGGGGCGACTGGACACGAGCTACTTACGATGTTATTAAAGAATATAGCCTTACTGATACAATTCGCCGCAGAGCCACATGGATGGGATACGGAGATTTTTATCCTGAAATAAACAAAGCCAACGGAGGTTTGCTTTGCCAGCGAAGCAACGGACAACAAATGCTGAATGTGAAAAAAGGAGTGGTAGGTTCCACAAAAGATAATCCTGCCATTGGGCGTATGAATTCAGCCCTTAATACATACATGCTGCGTTTGGCTGAAGTTTATCTTAATTATGCCGAAGCAATATTGGGAAACAGCGCCACAACAACCGATGCCAATGCATTACTGTACTTCAATAAAGTTCGTATCCGTGCAAAAATGCCCGAAAAACAGAGCATCTCGTACGAAGACATACGCTACGAGCGCCGTATTGAATTTTGCATGGAAGGACAATACTGGTACGATTTGCTTAGCCGTTCATACTATCAACAGCAGGATATAATAGAATACCTTATTGCTCAACACAGAGAAACAATAGTACCTTTCCTTTTTGAATCGCCAAATATTTTAAGTTTGGACAGTTCGCGCGATGAAGCGACACGTGCTATAGGCAATATAGATGCTTCAGTGTTTTTATTGCCTTATCCATCTGATGAAGTGATAAAAAATCCATTATTAAGAGAATCTCCGATTCCTTATCAGTTTACAGAAGAAAGAATAACAGATTTATTTAATTAAAATATATCAAAAATGAAAAATATAATATATAAAAATCTTTTTATATGGCTTGTAATTATAAGCATGTCTGCGATATGCCTTACATCGTGCAAAGATGATGATGATAGTGATTTGAATACTCCAATGAAGATTACAGCCGTTTATTTGGAAGATGCACAGTCATCGGTACCCGACCGACTTGTAGAATATGCACGTTTGGGACAGACTTTGCGCTTGGAAGGTTCGGGATTTGCAGGTTTGCAAAAAATTTATATCAACGGACGTTCTACATTTTTCAACACAGCATTGTTGACGGATGTTAATGTGCTTGTAAGCATTTCGGGCGAAACGCCAATATTGGATGCCGACCCTTTGATGAGAAATACTATTGTTTTAGAAAAAAACGGAAATCAATATACATATCAATTTGAAATACGCGCTGCAGCGCCAACAATTACAAGTATTTCTCACACAATGCCTCAAGCCGGCGAAGAAATTACTGTTTACGGCACAGGATTGCAGGGAATAGAAAAAGTAACATTTCCCGGCGATGTTGTTGTAACACAAGGTATAATTTCAGATAATACAGACGGCGAATTTTGTATTGTTACAGTGCCTTCGGGCGTTTCTGACGATGGCGGTTCTCTGTTTGTTGAAGGCATTAACGGAGGAGCGTATTCGCCTGCCTGTTTCAATTTCAAACGAGGATTGTTTCATAATTTCGACGATGTAAATAATTATTCATGGTCATCAGGTATCGATGATGCAGGAACTCCGTTAACAGATATTATTCCTGCAACAGGAAGCCGTCCAAAATCGCAGGGCGGATATCAATGCTACAACGCTGCGGGAGCAACCATTGCCGCTAATGTCGATATGCGTTACTGGACAAACTCTGGCGACTGGCCATCTGCATTGCTCAATGTAATTCCGGGAAATACCGCCGCAAACATGGCGGCAGTGCAAATGGATATTTATGTGGAAGGAAACTGGAATTCAGGTTTAATACGCATGGTAATGGCTGATGGTTCAGGCACAGACAGATATTGCATGCTGTATCGTCCGTGGTACAGAAACGGCGCTATTGTGCCTTTCGAAAATCCGGACTGCTGGTACACAATTACACTTCCGTTCAGCGACAGCGATGATTATTCGGGTAAAACTTTTGCCGATGTTGTTGCTTCAATGACTGCCGCAACTTATAAACAATCAGGACCATGGTTTCATAATATCGGAATACAGGATGTTTTTGAGCCTGAGGCGACAGAAGTAAAAGTCTATTTTGACAATTTAAGGGTAGTGCCATTAGACACGCCTGTTTATGACGAATTTGGGGATGAATAAAATAATTTGTAAAATCTTAAAATATAATATTATAATGAAACATTTAAAATTAATTTTACCTGCGATATTGCTTATCGGAAGTTTGTTTTCGTGTGATGAAAGCGATGAATTTAAGTATGATGATGGAAGAACTCCATTAACAGATATAAGGGATATACCGCTTTCGGCTAATGAAAAACTTGGATTATATCAAAATCTGCTTGAATATATTCCGGCAGGAATATTGCTGGGTTGTGGTATTGATATGGTTGATGGTTATATGAATAACGAAACATATCGCAACCTGACAAATGCAAATTTTAATGCAGTTACTGTCGGCTATCACATGAAACATGGCGCTATCGTAAGCAATACGGGCGCATTTAATTTTCAGACGGTTGATAATTTTGTCAATACTTTGCCTGCAAATATTGATTTGTTCGGGCATACCTTAGTTTGGCATCAAAACCAGAACAAAACATATCTTAACCGGCTTATTGCTCCAGAGGTGATAACTGCGCCGGGAGCAAATTTATTGGATTTAAGCGCTTTGGAAGATAGAACATTTACAGGTTGGAGCATGAATAATGCCGCAGGAATAACAGTAGTGACAGGAGAAGGACGTAGCGGCGGCGATGCTGTACGTTTAGAAACAGCCACAGCCGGCAATGAATGGGATACTCAACTTTCTTCCCCTGAAATTCCCGCTGTAACAGGACATACTTACGAACTTTCATTCTGGATTAAATCAGAGGCGCCCGGACAGGGCAGAGTTTCGTTTGCAGGAATGACAAACAACTATCCGTGGATAAACGGAGCTGCATTATTCGATACAGATGGAACATGGCAGGAAATAACTTATTCAAATTTGGAAGCTAATGACGGAGTAATAAAAATATCTTTCGATTTGGGAAAAACAGCAGGCGTATATTATATAGATATCAGTTCAATAAACGTAACAGATAAAGATGATGAACCCGCTTTTGTGAATTTTATTTCAAACGGCACATTCGATGACAATTTAGACGGTTGGGCTAAATGGAACGGCGCAGATGACTGCATGACACAAGCAGCAGAAAACGACTCATACGAGGGAACAGGAGCATTACAAGTGGTAAACGCTGCATCAGGCAATGAATGGGATACTCAGATACATGTTGATTTTACATCAACACTGGAACTTGATAAAAATTATGAAGTTTCGTTTATGATTAAGTCGGATGCTGATGCTACAATGCGCTGTTCAACTACAGGCGGAACAAGTCATTATCAGAGTACGCAAAACACAAGCGCTTCATGGACTAAAATTACATGGGAATTTGTTGGAAACGGCGCTGAAACAGGATTAAATTTTGACCTTGGAAAAATTGCTGCAACATATTACATCGATAACGTAATAGTAAAAGAAATTGTTGCAGGTGGCGGTGGAACGGTTATTATTGATAAAACATGGGAAGAAAAAGTACAGATTATTGATGATGCAATGCGTAACTGGATTACCGAAACAGTGAATCACTGCAAAGGTCGCGTACACGACTGGGATGTTGTGAACGAGCCAATGACCGAAGGCGGAAACGTACGTCCGGGACAGGAAACTACCGAAACTGCCGATGAATTTTACTGGCAATATTATTTAGGCGACGATTATGCCGTAAAAGCATTTCAATATGCACGCTCTGTATGCAATCCCGGCGACAAACTGTTTATCAATGACTATAATCTCGAATCAAATAATTCAAAACTCGAAGGAATTATAAATTATGTAAATTATATAGAACAGCAAGGTCAAATAGTTGACGGCATCGGCACGCAGACTCATGCATACATACGAAATGCCGATGCTGCCACAATTGCCGAAATGAAAGCAGGAATCGACAACATGTTCCAAAAATTAGCCGCTACGGGCAAACTTGTAAAAGTGTCGGAATTAGACATACGCGTAGGCTCTACAACTCCAAGCCCCGACTTGTTGGAACTTCAATCCGAAATGTATCGCTATGTTATCGAATCGTATTTAACAAATGTACCGACAGCGCAACAGTACGGAATTACTCTATGGGGAGTAAGCGATGGCAACAACGGCTCGTGGCTTGAAGATGATGCACCTTGCGTTTGGGATAAAAACTACAGTCGCAAACCTGCATACATGGGCGTTGCCAACGGATTGGCAGGATACGATGTAAGCGCCGAGTGGGATTATGGTTATATGGTTGATACACAAAATTAAACTAATGCAGAATCAGGTTTAATCCATAAATTGATTGTTTGTTTGAAAAAGGTTGTCAATACGGCAACCTTTTTCCTGTTTATACAGTCATTCCTTACGAAAAAAAAGACAATGCCAATACATTAAAAATTTCAGACAATTATTTCTTTCTGTTAATTTGCCTTGACACAAAAAGAAGATAATAGAAAAAAATCATATTTTGCCTGTATCTGTATAAAACTCGGCATTTTTATTCTATAATTTATGTCTATAATTTATTAATAATAAGCAGTTTCAATCCTTTTTAATGAGCGCTTTTATATAATATTCATGCTTTTGCTGTTAATATTACCTTTTGGTATCAAGTTTTAATAAAATAAACAGCATAATCGTAAACGCCCAGAGCGATGAACCTCCATAACTCAAAAACGGCAAAGGAATACCTATAACAGGTATCAGTCCTATTGTCATGCTTATATTGACAGTGAAGTGAAAAAACAAAATTCCGAAAGTGCAATATGCAAAAATACGCGTAAAGGCAAATCGCTGTCGCTCGGCAATTATTATTATTCTAAACAGAAGAAAAAGATACAAACCAATGATAATTAAACATCCTGCAAAACCGGCTTCTTCGCCAATTGTACAAAATATAAAATCGGTGCTTTGTTCGGGAACAAAATTGAATTTTGTTTGCGTTCCCTGTAAAAATCCCTGTCCAAACAGACCGCCCGAACCTATTGCTATTTTCGACTGATTTACGTTGTATCCCGTTCCCTGCAAATCTACTCTCATATTAAGCATGTCTTCAATTCTTTCGCGTTGATGCTGTTTCAGAAAATTATTAAACACGTAGTCGACTGAAAAACTTATAAATACCGATGAGAAAAAAAATATGACAACAAAAAGCAGTTTGGCAATTCGTCCTTTATACGACATTATAAATATAAATAAAAATATTGCGACATATATTAAAATCAGATATTGTGTTTCCAGTCTAATATCTGTTTCATTGCGAATAAACATTGCGAGTATCAATCCTGTAATAAATGTGAACGCAATTTTCAGGCTTTTCCATAAAACATTTAAATTTAAGATAATGTAAATCAGCATCAAAAGCGCAGTAAGAATGCAAACGGTTTCTAATGCGGGCAGCAATAATGATATTATAAAAAGAATGGAAAGGTAAATTATTCCGATAATTATCCAGCCGCTCATGCCTTCGCGGTAAAGCATAATCAGAAATGATGCAAATACCAGCGCCGAACCTGTATCTTTCTGCATTAATATCAATGCTACGGGAACTGTAAAAATTATTAACAGTTTCAGTATATTTGTCACCGAATTTATTTTAAATCCATATTCGCTTATCAGGTAAGAAGCTATCAACGATGTTGCTATTTTCATAAATTCAGCAGGTTGAATGCGTATCGAACCTATTGCCAGCCACGATTTTGACCCGTTAACTTCATGCCCCGAAACAAGAACAAAAATCAATAAAAACAGTGTAAACAGATACAGCGGAAGCGACAGTACGGTAAATATTTTTATGTCTAAACAAAGTATGAAAATAGCAAGCGCAAATGCTGTTCCAATCCATACAAGTTGCATGCCGTAGCGTTGCGACATGTCGAAAATGCTTGAATGTTCTGTATTGTAAACAGATGAATAAATGCAAATCCATCCTGTGCATACAAGAATTATGTAAACGATAATTGTTTTCCAGTCGAGGGCTTGCAATATGTTTTTTTGTCTTTTCATTGAATTGTGTTTTTATTAAGCAAATTTGCATTAATAATTCGTTCTTCTTCGTATGGGCGCGTTATTTTTCCTGTAAGATATTTTTCGACAATAAGGCTTGCTATTGGCGTAGCCCATGCAGCGCCAAATCCGGCATTTTCGACATAAACAACAACGGCAATTTTGGGATTTTCGCGAGGCGCAAAGCAGGCAAATGTAGAATGGTCGTCGCCAAGTGGATTTTGCGCCGTTCCGGTTTTTCCGCAAATATCAAGATCCTTAACATAAGCGCGTCCTGCTGTATTGCCAATTCCAAATCCGTTTACAGCCAGATACATTCCTTCTATTACTTTTTCATAGTTTGCGGTATCAACAAGCGTATATTGTTTTTGTTTATATTTGGCATCAATTCCTTTGCTTTCAATATCTTTTACAATATGCGGTATATAATAATGTCCTCGATTGGCTATGGTTGCCATAAAATTTGCTATTTGCAAAGGAGTACAGCCTATTTCGCCCTGACCGATTGCAAGTGATATTATTGATAATGATTTCCACCGGTTTTTTCCGTGCAGGTTATCATAGGTTTTGGCAGTCGGCATTTTTCCGTTCTTTTCTCCGTACAAATCACTGTCAAGTTTGCGTCCGAAACCGAACGACGAGCAATATTCTATCCATTTATCCAGTGATTCATAAATGGTTTCGTATTTGGGATTGTCAATTATATTGCGAAAAGTATGGCAATAATATGCATTACACGACATCATTATTGATTGCGTCATATTTATGGGCGAAGGATGAGAATGACAACCAACGCCTCTGCCTACATGATAACCCATTGAACATGAATAATAAGTGTCGGGCGTAAGAACATTTTCCTGTAATCCGATAAGCGCATTTGCAATTTTAAAAACCGACCCGGGCGGATATGGCGACATTATTGCACGATTGAAAAGTGGTTTGTTTTTATCGTTTATTAATTTTCGGTAATTATTTACTCTGTTTTCTTCGTCGAGCAGGCTCGGGTCAAAACACGGGCTTGATATTAATGCAAGTATCTCGCCTGTTGACGGTTCTATGGCGACAATGCTGCCTGATTTGTTTTTCATTAGTTTTTCACCGTAATTTTGCAGAGCCGAATCTATCGTACAAATCAAATCCAAACCTGTAACTGCCATCGAATCTTCTGCGCCGTTCTTATAATGATCCTGTATTCTGTTAAGAACATCACGAGTATAAATTGTTACGCCTTTTTGTCCGCGCAATTCGTTTTCGTAACGCGCTTCTATGCCGTTTTTGCCTGCAAAATCGCCTTGCTGATAGTAACTGTCGGCGCTTATATCGTTTTTGTCAACTTCTGTTATATATCCCAAAACATTGGCTGCCGATTGTGTTGTATATTTTCGGGCGGTATAGGCTCGAGTATAAAATCCGGGAAATTTATACAACTTTTCCTGAAATTTTGTATATGCATCTATGCTGATATGTTTTACGACAGGTATTTGCTGATAACTTGCTATGCCTCTGTTTTTATTTTTTTTTGATAATTCAACTAACGATTGTTTTATAGATGCTTCGGATACGTTCAAAATTTTACAAAGTTCCAAGGTATCAAAACTGCTTATTTCTCGTGGAATTACGGTTATGTCGTACATGGTTTGGTTTGACACTAAAACGTTTTTGTTTCTGTCGTAAATTAAACCTCGCGCCGGATATTGTGTTTGATAATATAAGGCATTGCGTTTTGCTATTTGTTTGTATTCTTCATTTATGACTTGTATATAAAACAGTCGGGCTATAATAATTAAAACTATCATACAAGCGACAAACAAAACAATCTTATTTTTATTCATTATCAGTATTAATTAGAAACTGTTTAAATTTAATTGAAATTGTTAACAAACAAACTTTAAGCAGTTTGCTGCCTCGAATTTATTTTATAACTTTATGATTATAAATAATATAAATTATAAAAACAGAGAACAAAACAAACTAACCAACCAAGATGATTGAAAAACAGCACAAAGTTATAGAAAATATTTTAGAGTTTTGAAAATTTAAAAGAAAACATTCATTATGCGTTACCAATTCCTCCACGCTTGCATCTTTATACTTTCCAAGAATGTCTATCGCTACGCGCGTAGAATTGTCTATCTTTTTACCTGTGCGCTGTCCCTTGCTGTTTATTTTCGTAGCCTTGACGTTTAGCAAATCTTCGGTTACTGAATTGCCGTTTTTTATCTGGCGGTCTA
>JAITLJ010000087.1 GCA_031277925.1 Prevotellaceae bacterium
ACACAACCATCTTATGAGTGAGTGTAACTTTTGTGAACCCAATAACCGCTATATTACAGATACAGCCAAAATAGTATCAAAATTGGCAATGTCTAAAGACTGGAGATTTAGCAAAGGACATCTTATGGGAGTGAGATATATAAACGGAAGTTATTTTTTTTCTCAAAATCTTACTACCGATGATGAAGATGAAGTTGTTTTTTTTGATAAAGGCTCAAAAATTTTGCGAATAAACAATATTGATATTGATTCTTATGTGATAGGGGTCGGAGAAAACAAAGGCAGTCCTTTGCGATGGGATGCTACTCGCAAAAAAATATATACTCCTGCTATTTATATAGATACAGAAGATAAAATAACGACAGTTACAGTAGAAATGTCTAATGGAGAAATTAAAGATATAGATATAATTTCAGGAAAAACTTATCTTTATTATCGAGGTCGAATGAATACGGATTCGGAAGAACCTAAAGTTCTTTATTTTCAAAGGTCCAATATATTGTATGTTCGTATTCCTGACATGAATACCGAATTAATACCTTTTTACAACGAAAAAATCAGCAGTTTTAGAAATCAAAAAATAAACAAAGTCGTTGTTGATATTCGCGGCAATGGCGGAGGCAACGATGATGTGTGGAGAAATGTTTTGTCGGCAATTATTGATAAGTCTCTTATCTGGGGAACAAAAATACTTTTCAAAAAAACACCTGTAGTTATATCTTATTTACGTGAAATACGAAGAGATTCTTTGCCATTAATAAACAACGACAATTTAATTATCAATCGTGATACGTTTTTCTATAAATATAATGACGATTTGGATACAATAATACCGGCTCAAAATACTATTTCTTATTCTGATAATATATATGTAATAGTAGATGAACGATGTTATTCTTCGGCAAAAGCATTTACATCTGTTTGCGATAAAATAGATAGACTTGTCAGTATAGGGCAGCCTACAGGAAATATTGGAGGAGAAGGTCTTAATCCTTTTATTTTTTCCTTGCCGTTTTCAAAATTAATTTTCAGAATGGGAAGTGTCATAGAAGGCGTTTATTCTGATTCAGATAATATTGAAGACTACTATCATGATACTTTGGAAATACCAATAGAATTAACGGTAGAAAAAGTAATTTTCCGAGAAAATTGGACAAAACAACTTTATAATGAAGAATATTTATTTCAACATGATGATGCTTTTAAGAAAATATTAGAGCTTTAACTTTTTGATATAATATAAGACAAGACTTTTGTAAAACGTTAATAAAATTTAAACAGCACATTAGTAAATTGTCGCATATTAATAATTTTATAACTTTGTCGCAAAAAATTAAATAAAAACATGGTAACATTACTACAAACAGGAATTGCCGATTCATCGGCAGTAGCAGCAACAGCAGCAACATCAACAGAAAGCATGAGTTTGTTCGACCTTGCGGTAAAAGGCGGCTGGATAATGATAGTACTTGCATTACTGTCATTAGTAGCAGTTTATATTTTCGTCGAGCGTTGGCTTGCAATAAGAAACGCATCGAAAATCGACATTCATTTTATGAATAATATTAAAAACAATATTCATGATGGTAAAATCAGATCAGCAATAAATTTATGTCATCGCAATAACAGCCCTGTTGCACGAATGATTGAAAAAGGAGTTGAACGCATCGGTCGTCCGCTGAACGACATTCAAACATCTGTTGAAAACGTTGGCAGTCTTGAAGTTGCGCGCCTCGAAAAAGGAATGCCTATTTTGGCAAGCATATCGGGAGGAGCGCCTATGATTGGATTTCTGGGAACGGTAATAGGAATGGTACAGGCTTTTTACGAAATGTCGAAAGCCGGAGGCAACAACATACAAATATCGATGCTGGCAAATGGAATTTATACCGCAATGATAACAACAATCGGCGGTCTTATTGTAGGGATTTTTGCATATTTTGCATACAATTATCTGGTTACACGGATAAATCATGTAGTTTATTCCATGGAATCAAAAACAATAGAATTTATGGATCTGCTTAATGAACCGATAAATTAATGTTAATAAAAATTAAAGTCAATCATAAATATAATATGGTGATTCAGTAAATTTATGCAATTGACAAATTTGATATAAATTTGAACCGAAATGGCAATAAAAAGAAACACAAAAGTAACAACGGAATTCAGTTCATCATCAATGAGCGATCTGGTATTTTTGTTGCTTATATTTTTCCTTATAACATCTACGCTTATCAATAATAATGCACTCGATTTGCTGCTGCCGAAAAGTACAAATCAAGTGCCAGAAAAACCGCCGACAGATGTTTCGATGAAATATGTAGATGCCGAAACAATAGAATATTATTTCGGTGCGAAACCGGTAATGCCTGAAGACTTGGAGGTATTATTGCAAAATGATTTGAAAGATAATCCCGAACCTACATTCACAATTTCGGCCGACGAGCGAATAGCGTTCGGAAAAGTTGTATATGTGATGAATATTGCAAAACGCAATGGATATAAAGTTTTGTTATCAACAATTCCCGAGTAAATGAATAATATCGACGCCAATAGCAACGAAAAACTAAAAGGAGCAATCACAAGCATTATTGTACATGCAGCAATATTGCTGCTGCTGATATTTTTAACGGTAGTCGTGACTATTGAAAACGATATTCCTGTTCCTGTTTCCGAAAAAGAATTTATTGCAGTAGAACTTACTCAACCACGCCGAGCGAATATCAGCGGCATTAGCAGAGTTACGCCTGAAAAAGTTACGGCAAAACCTGTTCAACAAGCGCCAGCAACAGTAAAAATTTCAAACAAAATTCGCGAACCAAAAGCCAGCAGCAAACCCGATACAAAACCCGTAACAGCAGGCGACAAAGGCGATATTGAACGATATGAGCTGCCACAGCCAAAAGTTAACGAAAGCGCGCTGTTCAGAAGCACAACTGACGGAACAGACGAAGGTAACGAACGTAACAAAATAAAAGATAACGGCCTTTACAACGGCTCAGGAACAAATGATGAACCGACTCGTACAGCAAATACACAACCGGGATTTACCACAAGCAAAGAAGGCGTATCATTCAGTTTGCAAGGTCGTTCGCCTGCCGGCGATTTCCCCAAACCAGCGTATAACCTGCAAAAATCGGGAAAAGTTGTTGTTGAAATTCGTGTTGACCAAAACGGAAAAGTTATCAGTGCAAGCGCAAAGGCAAATGGCTCAACATTACAGGATGCTACGCTTTATAAAGCCGCCGAAGAGGCAGCCCTCCGCGCACGCTTCAATGTTGATAAAAACGCCCCAAATTTACAAATGGGAACAATCACCTATATTTTTAAGCTTAATTAGTCGCTCTTTAATAAATACTGAAACCATTTATTATTAATGCGAATCACGGGTTAAACACTCCTCCATTTTTTATATTTCACATTCGATTTTTTCTTAAAAATAGTTACATATTCGGCTTATTTTTTAGTAATGAGATCTTTGCAAAATATCAGTCATACCAACCCGCCATCACGTAGCGCAAATTAAATGCTGGATGTAAGAAAATTTTTATTACCTTTGCAAAAAAAAATGAATATATTAAAAATCAAGCCTCATCTGTCTGAAACAGAATTAAAAAAAGCGATGCACAGTCAAAAAAGCACACAGGATTTTAAAGATTATCAAATTATTTATTCTGTGA
>JAITLJ010000092.1 GCA_031277925.1 Prevotellaceae bacterium
ATAGACATAAATTATAGAATAAAAATACCGAGTTTTATATAGATACAGGCAAAAATTCGGCAAAATATGAACTTGTTTCTTTATCTTCTTTTTATGTCAAGACAAATTAACAGAAAGAAATAATTGTCCGAAATTTTTAATGTTTTAGCTTTGTCCTTTTTTTATTCGTAAGGAGCAACTATTTTCACAGTTTATAAGGAGCGACTAAATGCCGTATAAAATGCACAATTAGCAAATTTTTATCTGAAATTTTAACTTTTTAAAGAGCGCCGAAATACAATTTTCACTGTTATTTGCCGAAACAGCAAAAAAACCGACTTGTGCGAGTCGGTTTTCATTGCAATTAAAATCAAAAACTTATTTTTTGTTCAGATTGGAAATAAGTTCCTTAATGCTTTGTTTTGATAATTTACCTGAAATAAAAACAACAGAAAGTTCGTCGGGTTCTTTTGATATAATGAGTAAGCCTTCGCTTGTTGCATATATTTTTGTAACCTCGCCTTTTTCTCTGGTTTCAATAACAGGTTCTGCCTGTGAATCTTGGTTGATGGCATTGTTCAGTTCTGACATTATAATATCTGTCTGTTTTTTTTCTTTTATCGACTTCGATTCCAAAGTCAGCACTTTCATACCTTTGATTTTCAGTAATTCATCTTTGACAGTCTTATAAATACCATCTAAATTGACATCAATAAAACTCAATCCGAAGTGAATTAAATCTGCATTTAACGAAACGTAAGTAAAACGTTCGTCGTTTGAATACTTGTTTAATAAATTCTCAATTTTTTGAGCCTGCGCCGTTATTGCCATCATTAGCAATGTTACGACTAAGATAGTTACTTTTTTCATAATCTTTTATATTTGTTGATTTGTTATAATTTTATATTTATTTTATCCAAAGTATGTTGTATTTTATTTTTTATAGTTCCTGTTTTTTGTAAAGTTTTCAGTCTTTCTCTTAGTTTATTGTCTATATTTTTCAATGGTTTCATATCCGATTCGAGCGATTTTGAAATTTTGTTTATTTTTGCCTGTACCATTTGCAGAGCAAGTTCTTTATCGTTTATTCGCCTGCCGTTGATTATTACATAACTGTCGTAGCTGTCTGTTTGAAAAATGCCAATTATCAACAAAATGCTTGCTGCAACAGCCGTTAAAATTATTAGCGTTTTGAACGGTTTTTTGTGTATTTTCCGAGTTTTCATTTTGGGCAGATTTTCGGGATATTTCTCTTTTTTTTCTGTTTCAAAGGTTTCAAAAAGTTGCTGATATATTTTGTGTTCGCTGTTTATATTTTGCGAGGTAAAATATTTTTTCAATTCCTGTTCCTGTGCTATTGTTGTTTTGCCTTCAAAATATAAATCTATAAGATTGTTTATTTTTTTCATATCGTTCATATTTATTTTGTTAATAACTGGGTTCTTATTTTTTGCCTCGCTCGCGAGAGATTTACGCGGACGGCATTTTCGGTTAATGATGTGATTTCGGCAATTTCGTTAAGTTCAAATCCTTCTACATCTCTCATTCTTATTATTGTTCGCTGCAATTCGGGCAAACGGTTTATTAAAATGGCTGCCTGTGTTGCCATATCTTTTTTTTCGAGTTGCAAATGCGGATCATATTCTTTATATTCCAAGTCATTCGACAATTCGTTTTCTATATGTTTTTGTCGCAGTCGGTCGAGGCACAAATTTCGCATCGAACGCAGTATAAATCCTGTAATATTTTCGATTTTATCAAGGTCGTTACGTTTTTCCCATAATTTCAAATTCAAATCCTGAACGGCATCCTGCGCTTTATTTTCGTCGCGCAAAATTGATTTTGCAAGTCTGTATGTTTTGTCTGCAAATTTCAGTATTTTATTATTGAACTGTCGTGTATTCATTTTTATTTGTGCGTTTATATAGATAACGAAATTCGGCGAATTTTATTACATCCAAATTTTTTCAACACACATTTTGCAGAATTAATATCTTAATTATTACTTTATTACAAAACAAAAATTTATATTTTCACATTTGACAAAATCTCTACAGCGGCACAACATACTGTTTAAGTTCGGGATTTTGCATGGATTTTGGCACAGAATTACGAATAACATCTATAATAATTTTAAGCATGGTTTTTCGCGCATATTCTTTGCTCACTGCTACGCATACTTCGCGAACGGCGGTAAGATTCTCAAATTCGCGAAGATTTTCCTGACGGTCTTCGTTCAGCGCCATTGCATGCATTTCGGGAATGATTGTTATGCCAGGATTGTAGTCCACAACATTTATCAATGTTTCGATGCTGCCTGATTCATATCGTATTGACGGCAGTTTCGACGACGACTTACGCTTGCGCATGCACAAATGTTCTATCTGTCCGCGAAAACAGTGTTCGTTTTCGAGCAGCCATATATTATTTATATCAATTTCATCAAGATTTATTTTGCGTTTTTTATAAGCCGAATCATGAGGCGATACGTAGGCGTAAAATTTTTCATAATAAACAGGATATTCCACAAGTTCGGAACGATTGACAGGTCCTGCAAGAACGCCGCCATCCAAAGTTCCGTTCATAATTTCTTTGATAATGTTTTCGGTGGTTCGTTCCTGCAATATCAGTTCAATGTCGTTATGGGCGGCAAGATGCTGTTGAAGCAGTTCGGGCACCAAATAAGTTGCAACAGTAGGAATAATGCCAAGTTGGAATTTTCCCTTTACTATGCTTTTTTCGTTTTCAACTATTTCTTTTATTTGCTGTAAATGTTTAAGCGAAATTCGAGCCTGCGCAATCATCTGTGCGCCGATATGAGTAGGTTCTACGGGATGTTTTGTTCTGTCAAATATTTTTACATCCATTTCTTCTTCAAGTTTCTGAATCATCATGCTCAATGTTGGTTGAGTAACAAAACAAACTTCTGCCGCCTTTGCAAAATGCCTGAAATTGTCAACGGCTACAATGTATTCTAATTGCTGTATTGTCATATTTTTTATAGATTTTATTTATGCAAAGATAAAACATATCGGTTTAATTTATATCAACATTTGGCATATTTTTCGACATCCGAAATTTGACTGCAAACCGTTTGCGAAATATTTCCTGCTTGAGCAAACATAAAAAATCAGAACGCCCGTAAGTAATATCAATAATCTAATTGTTTATAATTTTGCGGCAAAGGTAATATAAATTCGGCAGCATAAATGTTTGTTTATTGAAAATATAATGAATGCAGAATACATGTTAACTGTTTAAAAGTGCAAATGAACTATTCAAAAATCCTTTAAAAAGTAAAACAAATTTTCAGATAGTAAATAACAATAACTTAGACAGTTTTTGAGAACCGACTAAACAAAATCTTCTTAATCAACAGTTTTTGCTCGATTACTGTATGTATTTAAAAAATTTTATAAGTAAGCGAGAAGTTGAGCAAGGGCCACAATTTTAAAACTCCTTTTGGCAGATCGCTCAATTCATCGGAATTGCTTAAACTGTTCTGAATTCTTTCTGAAACATACACTTGCTTGCTTTCAAACTTGAAATCGCCTTGATAAATTATTCCCAAATCGAACTTAAAGGCAATTCTTTTGTTTGCAATTGAGCGTCCCAATCCAATTCCAAAATAAGGTTTGACAATGCCGCCTAATTTAACTTTTGCATCAAAAGTTCCGTCAGTGCGTGGTTTTACAATAATGTCGTCGTTGAGTTCAAAAACCATGTCTGAATTGTAGTTATTTATTTTTCCTTTCATCGAAATAGAATTTGAGCCGAGATAAAAACCTGCAGAAACAGAAAAAATACCGTTTTTCCATGGATAATAGTCAAGCAAAAGTTTAAAATTAGCAAAACTTAATTTCGGGTCGAAAAGAGAACCCGACAATGTTTCGATTTCCGCATCGTCATTGGGAATATAACCATCGGGCGAGATGTCAAAATCCAAACTTGGACTGAAGCTGAAGAAATCTAATCCGCTTCTTAGCTTGAAGTTGGGAAGCAATGATGTAGAAGCTGTAATACCGGGTCCATAAGTTCCCGTTTCCAGACCAACGGCAAGCTGGTCGAATGCTTTTTGCGCCATTGTGGCTGTCGAAAAAGCAAAACTGCAAATAACTGCAATAATGATTTGATTTTTTCTAAACATAATTTTAAATTTTAAAAGTTTAATACAAAGGTAAAATAAATTTTATAGATGTGAAAATATTGTAATATCTATAAAAATTATAATTTTATACCAAAACGCCATCAAACTGTAATTTATATAAATTGAATATCAATAAAGTATCTTTACATTTCATGGTATTTTGATGCCGTTTTAGTATTATTTCATATAAGCCAATTATTTAAAAAAAATTTCCGAAAATTTCAATTTTTTGCCTGATTTAAAAAATTTCAAAACAATGGATTTTTGATATATGTTGGGCGTTTCTGTCATTTTAGAAAATTCTAAAATATATTTACGCTTTTTCTTCAATGTTTTCAATGATTTGTAAAAATGGAAATGTGCTTTGACAACTGCCGTGAAATATGAAAATTTAAACGAAATCAAAAATATTCCTGCCGACAAAAAATCTAAAAACAGTCTGCTTAATATCGTTCTTTTGAATTTTTTTTTCGGTAAATTTTTTACAAGCATAAACAAATTGTTACGGAAATTCAAATATGTTTTTTGAGGACTGTCGGTTGCAAGCGTGCCGCCGCCGAGGTGAAAAACTTTTGATTGCGGAATACACATCAGTGAATAACCTGCATGCTGTATTCGCCAGCATAAATCAATTTCTTCCATGTGAGCAAAAAAATCTTCGTCAAATCCTTTGAGTTTGTTGTATATTGCCGATCGAATAACCGTGCATGCGCCTGCTGTCCAAAATACATTCATTAGCGTATCGTACTGTTTTTCATCTGTTTCAATATTTCCCAAAATACGTCCACGACAAAAAGGATAACCATATTTGTCGATAAATCCACCGGCGGCGCCTGCATATTCAAAATGTGTTTTTTGCTGATACGACAATATTTTTGGCATACATGCAGCAATATCATCGTTTTCATCAAGATACGAAACCAAAGGTTCGAGCCAGTTTTCGGTAACTTCAACATCCGAATTAAGCAATACAAAATATTTTGCATTTATTTTTTTCAGCGCCTGATTATATCCGCCTGCAAAACCATAATTTTTATCAAGAAGAATTTGTTCCGTATCGGGAAAATTTTGTGATAAAAACTTTAACGAATCATCGGTTGAACCATTGTCGGCAATTATGATTTTTGTTTGTTTACAAGTTGTATGTTTCACAACGGATGGTAAAAATTCTTCAAGCATTTTGCGTCCGTTCCAATTTAAAATTACAACGGCAACTTTGGTTTCATCTGTATTAAAATATTGCTGGTTATTTATTTTTTCCGTATTCATCAATCTGCGAGTGTTTATTTTTTATGATTTTTATTTCAAAAAGTTGCGACCAGTGTTTACCTGTAACGAAAATACGTTTGTTTTTTTCATCGTAAGCAATTCCGTTCAGGCAATTTTCGGCATTTGCATTTTGGTATATTCCGCTCAAATCAATTTCGCCGGCTACGGCTCCTGTTTCGGGATTTATCATAACTATTGTGTTTGTTTGCCAAACGTTAGCCCAAATTAATCCGTCTATAAATTCAAGTTCATTGAGCTGGCTTACATTTCCATTATTATTGCAAACTTCTATTCGGCGAACTTCGGCAAAATTAGCAGGATTTACAAAACTTATAATCGACGAACCATCGCTCACAGCCAGCAATTTATCAACCGTTGTAATTCCCCAGCCTTCGTTTGCATACGACAGTGTAGAAAGTTTGTTGAAAGTTTTTTTATCGTATATAAAACATTGATGTTCCTGCCACGAAAGTTGATAAATTTTGTCATTTATAAGCGTAATTCCTTCGCCGAAAAAATTTTCGTTAAGATTTACCGATTTAATAACATTTCCTGTTGCAATATCAATTTGCAATAAGGCTGAATTTCCATACTGTCCGGTGCCTTCGTACAAAAAACTTTCATCAAAAAACAGTCCTTGAGTAAAAAATGCCGTATTGTGCGGATATTGTTTTACAATCGAATAAGAATAATATTGTGGCGCGGGCGGAAAATATTTTAATATGAAAGATGTGTTTGCAACTTCTTTTCCGCCGGCTCTCATGCTTAAATGCAACGATTGCCGTCCTGTGCGATTTTCGTTCATTGTCCATTTATAATTTGATCCTGTAAATCGCGCCGCCTCACGGTTGTTCACAAACAAAACCGTAGTGTCAATTTTAATACTGTCGTTTTTTATTTCGTATTCAATATCAATTATATCCTTTTGTTTTACCTGCTGTCCATTTTTAGGCGAAACAAGATTAACATTAATTTTTTTGATATTTTGCGCCGCTTCCGTTTTGTTACTATCTGCTTTACGTGCCTTGTTACAGGAATAAATATTAATAATAAATAAACATAATAATAAATATCTCAACATATTTTTGTAGTTTTGTGGCAAATTTACATCAAATATTTTAAATTATTCACAAGGAAAATAAAAAACTTTGTATTTTATGTATAAAATTTAATAATAATGTGGACTATAACAAAAAAAATAATTCCAAATATATTAACGTCTCTCAACTTGTTATCTGGCTGTTTGGCTTTAGTATTTGTTTTCAGGCACGACTTTGAAATAGTAGCGTATTTCATGTTTTTTTCAGTATTTTTTGATTTTTGCGATGGATTGTCGGCACGCGCACTCAAAGCCTATTCTGCCTTGGGCGTACAGTTGGATTCGCTGGCTGACATGGTAAGTTTCGGCGTTGTTCCGGCGGCAATGTTACATCAAATATTGATTAAATTAGATCCAAATATACTTTCAATTCCCATACTTGGAATTCCCTTGTATGGATTTCCATTTATAATTGCAATATTTTCGGCATTGCGGCTTGCAAAATTCAATATCGACGACCGTCAGCACAATTCGTTTTTAGGATTGCCTACGCCTGCAAATGCAATATTTATAGTATCAACAGTACTTGCAGCAGACAAATATACATTTATCCACGATATTTTATATTTCGATGTTTCGATAATATTGATATGCATAGCGATGTCGATATTATTGGTGTGCGAAATACCAATGTTTGCGCTGAAAATAAATTTTGAAGAAAATAATATAATCAGAAAAAATATAATAAAAATAATATTTCTGGCTGTATCACTGATATTTATAATACTGTTTGGTTTTGCAGGAATAAGTTTGTCGGTTATATTGTATATTTTATTATCGGTAATAAAATTACTTTTCTGATATTTATTACAAATTTCATATAATTATTCTGTAAATTTCGCCAGACATTTTTATCGGTCTGCTGATATGTGAAGACTTTTATGTACATTTGCAAATAAAAATTAAATTAAAGGAAAATGAAAAAAATAATATTGACGTTTTTAACAGTTTTATCGGCAGGTTATCTATTTTGTCAGGATAAAGAAAAATATGCCGAACTTGTAAATGAAGCCGACAAACTTTATGCAAATAAAGAATATTTAAAATCGGCAAATAAATATTCGGAAGCATTTTCAGAATATGATATTTATGCGCAAATAACCGACAGATATAAAGCAGCCTGCTCGTGGGCATTGGCAGGTCAAACAGATTCGGCTTTTGTTCAACTTTTTCAAATTGCACATATCGAAGATTTTTCAGATTTGAATATCGTTAATGATCTTGCTTTATCTTCGCTTCATTCAGACGAACGCTGGAATTTTATCGTTGAATTTGTTAAACAAAATAACGAAAAAACAAGCAAGCTTGATGCAGTATTGGCGGCAAAATTTGATTCTGTTTATCAAACACACAGGCAATACGATTTTGAACTTAAAGAAACAGAAAAAAAATATGGTCGAAATTCAAGTGAAATGCAGCAACTTGTAAAAAGCATAAACGAACAAAATGCCGCCAATCTTGTTAAGATAACAAAAATTATTGATGAAAAAGGTTGGCTTGGCTCTGATATTATAGGCGAACGCGGAAGTCAGGTTTTGTTTTCGATTCTACAATATGCCGATACGCAAACGCAAGAAAATTATTTACCATTGATCAAAGAATCTGTTGCAAAAGGAAATACCGACCCTTCATATTTAGCTTTGCTCGAAGATGAAATAGCGCTAAAACAGGGCAGACGACAAATTTACGGAAGCCGTATAGGAATTGATATTAAAACAGGCAAAACCTATGTGGCGCCGCTCGAAGACCCGGACAACGTAGATAAAAGACGAAAAGAAATCGGACTGAACAAATATCAGGATTATCTTTCTATTTTCGGAATAACTTGGAATGTTGATGAATATAAAAAAGAATTACCCGAACTTGATACCAAACACGGAATTAAATAAATATCGAAAATAACATATTATAAATGCAATAAATAAGAACTATGAAATTCATATCCGAAATAAATGTAATGCCTCTTAAAGCGCTTTTAGATCCGCAGGGCAAAGCCGTAACAATGACGCTGCATAACAATGGCTATGCCGAAATCGACAATGTGCGCATAGGCAAACACATAACGCTTGAAATAGACGCCGAATCAAAAGAAGCAGCCGAAAAAAAAGTAAAAGAAATTTGCGCTAAACTTTTACACAATCCAATTATGGAAGGCTACCAGTTTACCATTAATGAATTATAAACTTTATAAATCAAATAAAATACAACATATTTATGGAAAATCAATATAAAATAATACACAGAACAGCCACTGTTGTTGATTTGCACAACGATTATATGGAAGAACGAATTAATCATCCACAGCACCGTTTATTTGCCAACAGTAAACACCATACCGATCTTGCCCGATTGAAGGAAGGCGGCGTTAACGTTCAGTTTTTTGTTGTTTGGACACGTCCTGACGACTACGAAAATCATTTTGCAAGAGCCATTGAACTTATTGATATTCTCAACGATGACATTAATGAATGTAATGGAGAAATTAAACTTGTAAACAATTACAGCGATATTTTATCAACCGTTGAAAAAGGAAACATTGCAGCCGTATTATGCCTCGAAGGCGGACAGTTGGTTGGTGACAATATCGACAATATAAATAAACTTTACGAACGCGGAATGCGCTATCTTACGCTTGCGTGGAACTACGGAACAGAATGGTGCGGCGGAGCCAACGATGATGAAAATAAAGGTTTAACGCTATTCGGAAAACAGGTTATCGACCGCCTGAATGAACTCGGTGTGATGATTGACGTGTCGCATGTAAATAAAAAATCGCTTGATGATGTTTTGAACTATACGGACAAAACAGTCATTGCAACACATTCGGGCGCTTACGCCGTGAATAACAGCAAACGTAATTTAAGCGACGAACATATAAAAGAAATTGCACGACGTGGCGGAGTTATAGGTTCTGTTTTCTATCCGTATTTTTTGAATAATACCGACAAAGCCACAATAAAAGATGTGATGAAACATATCAATTATATTCGCAACCTTACAGGAAACATTGACTGTATTGCGCTCGGTTCTGATTTTGATGGAATTGATATTACGCCCGTCGGATTAGAAAATGTTTCAAAATTTCCCAATCTCACAAAAGCCTTGTTCGACAATGGCTACAGTACTGATGAAATAACAAAAATACTTGGAACAAACGCTTTGCGAGTTTTTAAAAATATCTGCGGCTGACACACAACTGTCCACTTAAAAAAAATAATTTAAAGATTTAAAGCGCGCCAGTACGAAAGCGCAATCCGAGCAAACGAAGCACAGCGAAGTTCGGCGTACCAATACAGAAAATAAAACAGTAAATTATAAAATAATAAATATATTCTGCAAAACTTCCGTGGACTTCGTCCTAATAATTTAGTAATTGCCAGCAATCAGGTCGAAAACAATTTTTATCTGTCTGTGCATAATCTGATAATTTCATGTAAATTTGCAATTGAAATAAAATTATAAAAATGGCATTAATAAGATCAGTCAGAGGATTTGACCCCAAAATAGGAAAAGGTTGTTTCGTTGCCGAAACAGCCGTAATTATAGGCGATGTTACAATAGGCGAAGATTGCAGCATTTGGTACGGTACGGTTTTACGTGGCGATGTAAATACAATAATTGTCGGAAACAGAGTAAATATTCAGGATGGCGCTGTGCTTCATACTCTTTATCAGCGTTCGATTGTAGAAATAGGCGATGATGTTTCTATAGGACATAATGCAATAATTCATGGAGCAAAAGTAGGAAACAACGTCCTTGTAGGAATGGGCGCAATTCTTATGGATAATGCCGTAATACCCGATAATACGATTATTGCGGCAGGAGCCCTTGTTTTGAGCGATGCTGTGCTTGAGCCCGGAGTGTACGCAGGTTTGCCTGCAAAAAAAGTAAAAGATGTTGATGAAAAAGCAATAGAAATGGCTCGAAAAAATGCAGCAGGATACCTTATGTATAAAGAATGGTTTTTGTAATGTGAAGATTAACTGTTATCGTAAAAATATTGTTTTTATAAAATATGGTTAAAATGTTACAGATAATATGCTTATACTAAAACGGTATCAAAGCAGACTAAAAGATAATGATATTTTTCTGATATTCAATTTGTATAAATTACAGTTTGATGGCGTTTTGGTATTAAACACTTGCTTTTGGCGATTATATATATCGCTTATTGATAATAAAATATAAATAAAAAGAAACAATTTATAAAAATCGTAAAGAACAGATAGTAATTGCAACTGCAATTCGCAGCGAAGAGCGGAACGCAACGATTTAATCCAAAGACAATTTTTATACGGTTGTGCATAATTTGGAAATTTAATGTTAACTTTGACATCAAATAACAAAGGGTAATTATTAAATTCAACACATAAAAATTATGTATTTGACTGTTACTGTTTTAATCATATATTAATAAATAAAAAATGAAAAGAAAACAATTAAAATATTTTTTATTGATTTTAGTTTTTTTAAACATCGAAAATATTTGTCAGGCACAGGTTTTAGAAGGAGTTGTAAAAGATGAAAACGGAAAGAATATTGAATTTGTTTCGATTTTTATTCCCGAACTTTCGCAGGGATTTTCGACAAACGAAGAAGGAAAGTTTTCGTTTAAAATTGCACAGGGAATATATACGTGCGAATTTCGACATTTATCATATCAAACCGAAACATTTACTGTAAATATTCCGCAACAGCAAGCGCTGACAGTGGTGATGAAACCTAAAATATATGAACTGTCCGAAGCCATTGTCAAACAAAATACCGAAGACCGCGCTTATGCAATGATGCGACAAGTGATTGCACGCGCTCCTTATCATAAAAATCAAGTATCTGAATACAATTCTACAACATATATTCGCGCTTCGTTCAAAATTGATAAAATTTCGAACATAATGAAAAAACTTAACCGCAAAATGCTGAAAAAAAACGACATCGAAGATGGAAGCGCTTTCATACAGGAATCCGTAAACGAAGTAACTTACAAAAACGGACAGGTAAATCAACGAGTAAAGGCAATAAAAGATAATTTTCCCGAATTTGCCCAAATTGACATAAGCGCAGCATGGCGATTCAATATTTATGATATGGAAAACGATATGTTTATTACTCCGCTGTCGCCCAAAGCGTTTACTTATTATAATTTTATATATAAAGGTTTTTTTGTAGAAAGTAATAAAACCGTGAATAAAATTTTTATCAGTCCGCGCCGTAACGATAACCGATTGATTTCAGGTTATATTTATGTTTTTGAAAACACGTGGGACATACACAGTTACGAACTTTCGGGCAAACAGCAGATGATAGAATATGGTCTAAAACAAATTTTTGGCGAAGTGTTGCCCGATATTATGATGCCTGTAAAAAATCAAATTACGGCAAGTTTTTCGGTAATGGGAAATGAAGGCAAAATAAACAGCGTTTCATCAATCAAATACAGCAATATAAAAGCCAATTCGCAAGATTTTGAAAGCAGACTGACGCAGACAACATCGTCAAAAAAACAGGAAGAACGCAAGCAAAAAATAAAATCGCTAATCGAAAAATCCGATTTTACAAACGAAGATGCCGCAAAAGTAAAGAGCGAAATGGAAAAATTTGAAAACGAAAAAAACAGGGAAAGCACAGGCAGAAAAGTAGGAAAATACGAAATTATCACAAGTTTTAATGTTGAAAAAGACAGCATTAATAAAAATACAAACAATGAATATTGGGATTCAATACGAACAATTCCAATGCTTGATTACGAAATTTTAAGTTACAGACGCAGCGACTCGCTGGCTATAATCAGACCGCAAAAAGAAAAGAAAAAACAATCTGTGCTGGAGAAAATAATTTCGGGTGGAAATTATAAATTAGGCGATTCCGAATATCTCCATTACAGTGGAATAATAAATATAAACGCAACGTTTAATGCCGTAGATATTTTCAATTACAGTCCAAAAATAGAATACCGCAAACAATTTAAAAATCAAACCGCATTACAGCTGGCTGGCGAAGCCGCTTACAGTTTCGGACGAAAACAGGTTTTATGGGATACAAAACTGCAATATTATTATTACCCCGAAATGAGAGCGGTTTTTTATGTAAATTACGGCAACAAAACAGTTGATTTTAACGAGACAGGCGGAATAAATATGACTTCAAACAGTCTGTCATCATTGTTTTTTAAGAAAAATTATATTAATTTTTACGGCAAACATTTTTTACAAATCGGCAACAATATTGATATTGCAGATGGTTGGCGTTTGTCAATAGATGCTTCTTACCAAAAACGCAAACAACTGCATAACAATACAAATTTTTCAATTTTCAGAAGGGCAAAGAAATATCGCAGCAACGAACCTGTAAATTCATATATTGAGCAAGATTCCACGCTGATACAGACAAGCCATGCGTTTACAGTCAATACGCGATTGAGCTACACGCCATACCAGTATTATGTGCGAAGAGGAAGAAGCAAACGAATTGTGCGTTCGAATTTTCCAACATTTTCGCTCAACTACAAAGCAGGAATAAAAGGTTTATTCAACAGTGTTTCTAATTTTGATTTGCTCACGTTTGAAATTGCGCAGAACGTTGAATTGGATATTCTCAATAATATTTCCTATACGGCAAAAATCGGTAAATTTCTTACAAGGCAACGAATGCATTTTGCAGAATTTGCGCATTTTAATTTAGCGGAAGATGATGTGATGTTCAGCCCTTTTGACGATTTAAAGACAATAGTGCAAACATACAACAGCAGTACAAACGAATGGTTTTTTCATGTAAATTTCACTTATACAACATCGCGCCTGCTGCTCAAGCGATTCATTTTTGAACGCAGTTTTATGAACGAAAACATATATTTCAGTTATTTGCAAACGCCTCAGTTAAAACATTTTTCCGAAACAGGTTACGGATTGTCAAATATTTTTAGAATTGTCGGTTTTGGTGGTTTTGTAGGCTTTGAAAATATGAAGTATAAATTCATTCGTTTAAAAATATCTATAAATTTTGGAAATTAGCAAATGCAGGAATATTCTGCCTTTTCAGGCAGCGGCGGCGATGTGTTTCCTGTTTCTCAGGTCGCTGACCTGCGGTTATGAAAATTGCGGCTTTCAGTTTATCCGCCATGACAAAATGTTGGTATAAATTACAATGAATAAATAGTCGCTCCTTACGAATAAAAAAAGGACAATGCTAAAACATTAAAAATCTCGGACAATTATTTCTTTCTGTTAATTTGTCTTGACACAAAAAGAAGATAAAGAAAAAAGTTCATATTTTGCCGAATTTTTGCCTGTATTTATATAAAACTCGGTATTTTTATTTGGTAATTTTTGTCTATAATTTATTAATAATTAACCGTTTCGACCCTTTTTAAGGAGCGACTAAATAATTTAGACAGTTTTAAGAGCAACTATATTGCAAACAAAATGAGCCGATTAAATTTATTTTTTTTACCTTTGCCGCCATGAAAAATGAGCATGAAATAATAACTCTTCGTAACGGAATACGCGTTGTTTTGCAGAAAACTCAAAGTAATGTAGTTTATTGCGGATTGATGATAGGCACAGGAACGGCAAATGAACTTGCCAATGAACAGGGAATAGCGCATTTTATTGAACATGTATTATTTAAAGGTACAAAAAAACGCTCGGCGCGCGATATTTGCTACGGACTTGAACACGATGGAGGCGAACTGAATGCATTTACAAGTCGCGAAAGCACTATTGTGTATTCAGTCGTACAAAATTCACAGTTTGAAAAGGCTTTGGAAATTATTTGCGACCTTGTTTTTAATTCCACATTTCCCGAAACCGAACTCGACAAGGAGAAAGGCGTAATAATAAGCGAAATAAATTCGTCCGACTGCAATCTTTCCGAAGTTATTTACGACAAATCAATGCAATTAATGTTCAAAGGAAATGCCATAGGAAAACCTATTTTGGGAACGATAAAATCCGTGAAATCGTTTACTGCCAAAGATGTACGGACTTTTATAAAACGAAATTATATAAATAAACGAATTATTCTTTCGGTTGCAGGCAATATTGATATTGATGAATTAAATTCGCTGTCGAACAGGTATCTAATGAAATACAACAACGACCAGCCTTTTGCGCAATGCGAAAAAATAAACGAATACACACCTTTCAAAAAAGAATTTTCGTCTGATTCGGCACAGGCTTTTTGCATAATAAGCAACAGAGCGTACAGCATAAACGACAGTCGCAGCACAGGATTAAGTTTGCTTACAAATATGCTCGGAGGTCCTATTTTTTCATCTTTACTAAATATCAGTTTGCGTGAGCAAAACGGACTTGTATATGATATTTCATCAAGTTACGAGGCATTTACAAATTCGGGCGTATTTCAGATTTATTTTGAAACAGCAAGAAAAAACCTGAAAAAAAGTATAAAACTTGCTCTTGCCGAACTTGAAAATCTGCGCTCACGCAAAATTAAAAATTCGGATTTGGATTATGCAAAAAACAGATTTGTCGGACAACTGATTATACAAAACGAAAACTATGAACAACGAATGATTGATAATGCAAAAATGCTTTTAATGTTCGATGAAATAGAAACAATAGACGTGCAAAAATCAAAGATAAATGCATTAAAACCCAAAGATTTATATGAAATTGCCAACGATATTTTTGTCGAAAACAATTTATCGTTTATCAGTTATTCGTAATGCATATTTGTAGAACATATATTTTGAATGAAAATATCTGTAAAAAATAAGGCTTTGATTAATCATGTTTTGTTTGCTGTAAAAAGGCATTATAAATTTATAATTGCATTTTTGCTTTTAACGTGGTTTTATTTTTGTATTCCCGCAACCTTATTTGAAAGCATTTATTCAACCACCATCAGCGACCAAAACGGCAGATTGCTCGGCGCAAGAGTCGCCGCAGACGGACAATGGCGCTTTCCTGCTATTGACAGTTTGCCGAAAAAATATGAAATTGCTCTTATTGAATTTGAAGACCGCCGATTTTATAATCATACAGGTTTTGATATTATTTCGACAGGGCGCGCCCTGATACACAATCTGCAACGCAGAAAAATAATCGAAGGCGGCAGCACAATTACAATGCAGGTTGTTCGCCTTGCCCGAAAAAGCAAAAGCCGTACCGTTAAAGAGAAATTAATTGAAACAGTCATGGCGGTACGTTTGGAATTAAAATACACAAAAAAAGAAATACTCGCCATGTATGCTTCTCATGCGCCATTCGGCGGAAATGTAGTAGGCATCGAGGCTGCCGCATGGAGATATTTTGGACGTTCGGCAAACGAACTGTCGTGGGCTGAAGCCGCCATGCTTGCCGTATTGCCCAATTCGCCATCGTTGATACATTTGGCTAAAAACAGAAAACAATTGCTCGAAAAACGCAATAAACTTTTAGAAAAACTGTATAAACGGAATTACCTTTCGGAAGAAGATTTACGATTGGCAAAAACCGAAAATATTCCCGGCGAACCTTTGCCCATGCCAATGGAAGCAATGCATTTGTTTGATGCTGTTGCAAAAAAGCATGAAGGCAAAAAAATCGCAACAACCATAAATATGGAATATCAAGCCAAAGCAACGGAAATTTTGAACCGTCATGCCGGCGAATATAAGGCAAACAGCGTAAACAATGCAGCGGCGATAATAATAGATGTGCGCAACAATACAGTAGCGGCTTATGTAGGTAACGTTGGCGATATTAATAAAAATGAAAACGGAGAACATGTTGATATAATCATGTCTCCACGAAGTTCGGGAAGTATTTTGAAGCCTTTTCTTTTTGCTGCAATGCTTGACGAAGGTTCATTATTGCCCGATATGCTTGTTGCCGATGTTCCTTTGTATATTTCCGGATTTTCGCCGCAAAATTACGATAAAACCTTTGATGGCGCCGTATCTGCCCACAGAGCGTTGGAACGTTCGTTAAACGTACCTGCGGTGAGAATGTTATATAACTACAATATTGAGAAATTTCATTATTTGCTGCGACAGCTTGGAATAACAACATTGAAAAAACCGGCAAATCATTATGGACTATCGCTTATACTTGGCGGCGCCGAAGTAAGCCTTTGGGATATTACCAATGTTTATGCATATTTTGCGCGAACATTAAACAATTTTAGAACAAATAACGGTAAATATAATTCGGCGGATAAACAAAAAGCGGAATTTATGGCGAATGATAAAAAAGAAAAAAACATATTGCAAAATACTGAAATAATAAGCGCAGCGGCAATTTGGCAAACATTAAATTCACTGTCCGATTTGAACAGACCCGAAGAAGAATCTTCATGGAAATCGTTTTCATCAAGTCAAAAAATTGCGTGGAAAACAGGAACAAGTTTTGGCAACCGCGATGCGTGGGCAGTTGGCGTTACGCCCGATTTTGCAATAGGCGTATGGGTTGGCAATGCGAGCGGAGAAGGACGTCATTTGCTTACAGGAGTAAATTATGCAGCGCCGGTATTATTTGAACTGTTTGATATTTTGCCAAAATCACAACAATGGTTTGAGCAGCCTTACGATGAAATGACAAAAATGGCAGTATGTAGCAAAAGCGGACATTTGGCATCTGATATATGCGAAGAAATTGACAGCATTTGGCTGGTAAATTCCGCCCAAACATCGCCGATATGTACTTATCATAAACTTGTACATTTGAATAAAGATGAAACACACCGCGTAAATTCCGATTGTGTCGCTTTAAGTGAAATTGTAAACAAACCATGGTTTATACTGCCGCCCGTGCAGGAATGGTATTATAAAATCAAACATCATGATTATCGGCAGTTGCCGCCTTTTATGCAAGGTTGCGATAATGAAGAATCGTCGCCGATAGATTTGATATATCCTGTGCCAAACAGCGAAACAGTAATTACAAAACAGATAGATGGAAGCAAAGGCGGCATTGTGTTTCAAGCGGTACACAGAAATCCCGATGCAAGTATTTTTTGGCATATTGATAACGAATATGCAGGAACAACAAAAATTTATCATCAACTTGCGGTGCAGCCGAACGCAGGTGAACACTGGCTTATTTTGGTTGACGATGCAGGAAATAATAAACAAGTCAAATTTTTTGTCAAAGATGTTGATTAATAAGTCGAAACGCTCGTTTTAGACTGTTTTATTATTTGCTGGCGAAATTTAACGGGTCGCTCCTTACAAATAAAAAAAGACAATGCTAATACATTAAACTTTTCTGTCTGATATTTAATGCAATTACGAAATAACGGTCACTAACAGGACATCTTTTCTTTCTGTTAATTTGCATCAAGGCAAAAGAAGATAAAGAAACAAGTTCATATTTTGCCGAATTTTTGCCTGTATCTGTATAAAACTCGGTATTTTTATTCGATAATTTATGTCTGTAAATATTAATAATGAATAATTTCAATATTTATTAAGAAGCGACTAATTAACAATTATCAGTCAATTTTTTGTTATTTTATATATATAGATAATTTTATTATTTGGTAAATCAAATAAAATGTTATATCTTTGTTGAAATTTATTTGTTAAATTTGGAATTTTAGAATATTCATAATAGATATGAACGGAGGTGTTGTTTTTTAAAAATAATAAATCAATTTATAAGGAAATAGATAAATTAATGCGAAAATTGTTAATTGTAATTATCTGAAAACGAGCATTGTGTATTTTGCATTAGCAAAAAAAAGTTTTTTTTAACACTTTTTGTTACATTGTTTAATAAAAAAACCCGACCTTTGCACCACATTTAGAATAGTAAATGTACTTTTTGAAAGTTTACAAATATTGTTTGGATAATACGCAATTCGATTTTTATCTGTGTCTTCTTCTTGAAGAATTTATTTGTAAAAAATGTATAAATACAAGCATTTTTATCTTTCAAATCCTTGCTGAAAATAACAAATAACAAATTGTATGATTACTGTAAAAAAACGGCGAAATCAGGCAATAAATTATTTGGACTGAAAAATAAAGGTTATAAACCAGTATTTTTAAACAGTAATAAATATCTGTTGTGCATGCAATTATACGGTTTAATTCCCAAAATTTTTTCAAACTGGATATAAGGCAAATTTTATTTGCTGTAATATCAACAGGTATCTTTAAATTCGGCAATAATTTTGATGAAATTTCAAAATGAATATCATAAACGTTTTATATTTTTATATCATTTTGGTACATCGCAAAATAATGGATTTTTTATATAACGAATATTAAATAAAAATGTGAATACTTTGCAGCTTTTTTGAAAAGAATTTTATTACTATATATTTATAAACTAAAAAAATAAAGAGAAATTATGAAAGGAAAAGAAAATGAAAAACAAGTTATGAGTACAAATTATGTCGATAACAATGAAGTTTTTGTAGAGTGTATTGAAAAAACGAGAAAAGGAGATATGAAGATTTCCGAATCATCTCAAATACGGCTCTTTTTTGTATTAAAAGGTTCTTGCTCTTTTTTCTGTGCAAAACATATTGATGTATTGCTGGAAACAGGAAGCGCGGTTTTAGTACCTCCACAAAACAAATGTATTATGAGTGTGAAAAACAACATCCAGTTGATGGTTGTACATCTCACTGTTGATTTGAATTTCTGTAACGATTTTCCCCTGGAAGCGCTTATGGAAATTGCTGATAGAACAAGAAAAACATCAAAACATGATGAACAAATTTTTCTTAAGACGAACAAAATTATTTCCGATTATTTGAAACACATGAAACAGTGTTTGTCAAGCGGAATAAAAAGCACGGAATTTTTTCAAATGAAACAAAGAGAATTGCTGTATTACTTTGGAAAATGTTATAACAAAGAAGAACTGTATCACTTTTTTAAACCTATATTGACAAGTGATATTGCGTTTTCAAAGACAGTTTATAAAATTTGCGAAAAAGCAAGCAGCGTAACCGCCATGTCAAAAGAAATGAATTACAGTTTGTCGGGATTTAAAAAACGTTTCAAAAGAGTTTTCGGATTATCTGCCTATAAATGGTTGTGTCAAGAAAAATCGAAAAAACTTTTTCATGAAATTACATGCAGCAGGCAAACATTTACCCAGTTATCTTATGATTTCGGATTTTCGTCTCCGGCTCACATGAACAACTTTTGCAGAAAAATGTTTGGCGATACTCCCGGAAATCTCCGTGCAAAAAAAATAATTAATTAATTATTTGTCCTGTCAAAGATGTAATCTATTAGTTAACTGTAAATTATAAAAAAAAATAATGAAATGCGCGATTTGATAAAATCCTGCAATGTTAAGAGTATGTTTTATTTATAAAATAATAGTTTAATCTTCTTTGATACCACAACAAAAGCAGCAGAAATAAATCCGGTTTAAAATTTATTAAGTTAGAAATTATAACGTTTTTATTATCTGCTGGTTTTATTATAAATTCTGTTTGTGAGGAAGGATGGTTAATCGTTCCTTAGTAAAGATTTAATCTGTCGGTTAACAACCAGTGAAAAAAATGCACGGTTTTTGTCGATGACGGCTAAAAGCTTGCAAAATATTGCGAAAACAGTTTTCTATTCTCATGTTCGGCAAAGTTTAAAAATTTTGTTGTATTGAAAGCATCATAAATATTTTTTTTGCATTGTAACTTAATGAAAAAACAGGAGTTTTGATGTAATTTATTATAATTGAGCCGATGCGGAAATACTGTGATTGTAGAAAAAATATAACCTTTTTTTATCTGCTGATTTTACGATAAATTATCAGTAAAAAAACGCTAATTAGAAAATATTTTAACAAAATGACAATTAATTAAAAAATATTTTACAGGAAAAATAATATTCTTTCACATTATTAAATTACTGTTAATAAGGATAATATGCAGCGTGTGTTGAATGGATTTGAAAAACAATGCGATTATAGAATAATAAAGGTTTTTTTCTATAACAATAATTAGAATATTTTTGCTGTACTTTGCAAATTATTTTGTGTTATCTTTGTGTTATTTTATGTGTATATTATAATCTTTTATAGTCTTTTATAATCTGAAAACATATTGTTAAATGTAAAAAAGGATAGAAGTGAAAATATTTTAATAATGCCGAATTTTAATTTGATTGCATAATTAAACAATCTAACGCAATTGGAAATGCAAATTTGAAATCTTTTAACTGAAATGAATTTGATTAAGAGTAAGAATGAAATTAAAAATATGAAAAAAAAACATCTAAATTTTAAATACTTAACCATGGCTGGTTACAATTTATTTATGTTTAACCTGAAAGCTAAAGTCAGAAAAATTCTGGTTTTGTCTGTCATGTTTTTTGTGTCGGTTGTATTTGCTGCCGCACAGCAAAATCTTAGAGCTGTGGATGACTATGCAATAACAGGACCAATGCAAAAAGTACGCGTAAATGTACTTGCCAACGATACTGTTACCTGTTCGGCTTATACTTTAAATATAATTTCAAACTTAAATCCTGCTACTCAGGGCATTGCAACGGTGACAACTGACGGATTTATTGATTTCGACCCTGCGTTGCCATGCCGAAATACAACTGTAACCATAGTTTACGGACTTACATGCAACAATGTGCAGGTTACGGCTAATCTTACTGTAGATGTTACTAAATACAACCTGCCTGTAAATATTATAGACGAAACTCTTGAATGTTATGAAATCATGCCGACGGGCGTTACTTTCAGTCCGGGATTGAAATATGTAGGGAAATCTGTCAAAAATGAATATCAAGATGTTGACCGTTTAGACGGATTTTCCATGTCTTTGGTCGGAGACCTTAATGGCGACCACAAACCCGAAATTATCGCCATGGGAATAACAAGTCTCCTGGATGGTTGGGAAGCAACTGGTACCGCTATTATTATTTTGAATGGACAAACAGGCGCTGAAATCTATCGTTACAATTTGAGTAATCTGGGCGGAAGTTATAAGTTGCGTTACTACCCGCGTCACAATTCCGTATCCAAACTGGCTATTGCCGATTTAGACAGAAACGGCATCGGCGATATTATTATTGCAGAAACAGGTTCAGGTGGGCGAGTACACCGTATCGAACCTGTTTTCACTGGAACAACGATTACAGGGATGACAAAAAAATGGACGGGCTGGACTGGAAATGAGAGTAACATAGCAAGTTTCAAGTCTCCGATAACAGGTAAAGACGAGAATACCTACGGCTCCCCCTTGCCCTATATTGCCGACATCAACGCTGACGGAATACCCGAAGTGATTGTATATAATAAAATATATAATGGCGTAACAGGAGAATTAGTATGTACCCTGCAAACGCTTAATGATTTTGATTATCCTCCACAAAGGCCGAACAACTCCTCTGACATTAGCACTCGTAATACTATTATCAGTGATTACGCTTACGTCGGTCGTCGCCCCGGATCAGAGGATGACGATCATGTTCCCTGCATGGTAATAGCCGATATCGATGGTAACGGTATTCTGGATATAATTGCCGGAAGCAAGGTATATATTATGAAAGATAATAACGGAAAGCCCGCCTTGGACTCTATAATACACGGACCTTCGAGCATTACGGCGCAAAAAGGTACCGGTACAAGTGAAACTACTACTTATGTAGCCGACGGTTTTACCGCTGTTGCCGATATTGACCTCGACGGCAATCTGGATGTGATTGTACTGGCGCCGGCTGAAAGCGGTTTAAATAGTACAACCGAACAGGTGTTGTATGTTTGGGATCCCCTGAACAGTCCGGCTACGCCCAAAGCCGCTACTTATCTGTACACTGACGCCGTTACCGGAGGTACAATGTCTCATCCCTTCGTTGGCGATATCAACGGCGCGCTCGATGACTATGCCGGGACAAAACGTTTACCCGAAATCTGTTTTAATGGAGGACGATTCTATACAACTCCAACTATATTATATCCTTCTTCAAAAATTGCGTTTCATCCCCTGTCCAACACAGCGCTGTCTTCTGCGGAAGCAAACAATGGATTCAACAGCAGTTCCTCCTCAAGTATAAGAGGGCATATAATAGGCTTTACCTATCATGCCAATCCCAATGGCTCAACTCCTTTGCATCAGCGGTTAAAACTTTGCTGGGCAATGGAACATGGAGATGAGTCTTCGTGTACGGGTATCACCATGTTCGATTTCGACAACGACAATATCAAGGAACTCTGCTATCGTGACGAAAGTTCTTTGCGTGTGATTTCACCTGCAAGAAAAATCTATATTCCAAACACGGAAAAAGAAAGCTCGACAGGCGCCATCAGGTTTAAATATACCGGCATTGATTCGTGGACTGGCTTTGAAGCTCCTGTGATTGCAGACGTCAATATGGACGGCAGCGCCGATATTGTAACGCTTGTTTCTAAAACTTCGAGTGCAAGCAAAGGTTTTGTCCATGTCTTCGAACATAAATCAGGCAGCGATCCATGGGCGCCCTGTCCACCGGTATGGAATCAGGGAATTTATTTTCCGCTGCTAATCAACGAAGACCTTACTGTTCCCGCCCGCCCGCAATCCATGCTTACTTCGTATCAGGATGTAAACGGCAATACAATATATCCTTACAACGGTCAATGGATACAACAACCCATAGTACGAGACGGACAGAATTTTGTGCCTGTTGTACGCCATCCCGATGCTGTTTTGCAGGATGTAAGAGTAAAATTTGTAAGCGGAACAGAAACAGAAGTTACTTTCGATATTTTCAATAAGGGTACGGCAACTTTATCAGCCAGCACGCCCATATCTTTTTATAACGG
>JAITLJ010000101.1 GCA_031277925.1 Prevotellaceae bacterium
TTGCTTCTTTTGTATCAAGACAAAAGAAGATAAAGAAAAAGTTCATATTTTGCCGAATTTTTGCCTGTATCTGTATAAAACTCGGTATTTTTATTCGATAATTTATGCCTATAATTTATTAATAATTAACCGTTTCGACCCTTTTTAAGGAGCAACTATTTATAAAAACATCAAAATTTATCGTGCAAACTGATTTTTTTAGTAATGACTTTATAGTCCGATTGAATTGTACGAATGTAATATAATTTCAATATTTTGCCCTGATACCGGTTTTATTTTAAACAATTTTTCACGTTGAAAATTATTTTTTAATCACAATTTATTTATACCTTCGCACAATAAAATTATCATAATAATAATGGATACATCATCAGTACTCGTAATATATACAGGCGGAACAATAGGAATGAAGCAAAATGCGAAAACAAAAACGCTCGTTCCGTTTGATTTCAGCGAAATAGAAAAGGAAGTTCCTGAATTAAAAAAATTCAAATATAAATTAGATATACATTCATTCAAAAATCCCATCGATTCTTCTAATATTGACCCTTCATTCTGGTCAAATATTGCAACAGTCATAAAAAACAATTATGATTTATATAATGGATTTGTGATTCTTCACGGGACGGATACAATGTCGTATTCGGCATCGGCATTAAGTTTCATGTTGGAAAATTTGAACAAACCTGTGATTTTCACAGGCTCTCAATTACCAATAGATTCGGTTCGTAACGATGGAAAAGAAAATATTTTGTCGGCAATAGAAATCGCCGCATCACAGCAAAACGGAAAACCCAAAGTTCCTGAAGTTTGTATATTTTTTGAAAATAAATTGTTTCGCGGAAATCGGACGACAAAACACAGTGCTGAAAATTTTAATGCATTTCGCTCATATAATTATCCGGCGCTGGCAGAATCCGGCGTGGAAATCAAGTATAATTCGCCTGCAATTGCAAAGCCAAAATCGAACAAAGTGTTAAAAATTCACACAAAAATGGATACTTCAGTTATAGGATTAAAAATTTTTCCGGGAATAAATTGTGATTTTGTTGATAAAATATTGAATATAAAAGGATTAAAAGGCATCGTAATTGAAACTTTCGGTTCGGGGAATGCTCCTGCATCTAAAAAATTTTTATCAAAATTTAAAGCGGCAATTGACAATGGTTTAATAGCGCTCAACATTAGTCAATGTCAAGTGGGGAGTGTAGAAATGGAGCGTTATGAAACAGGAATTTTGCTCAAAAAAACAGGAGTAGTTTGTGGTAAAGATATAACATTTGAAGCGGCAATAACGAAATTATCATTCTTATTGGCTAATAATAAGGCAGTTACTGTCATAAAAGAAAAATTACAAAAATCATTACGCGGAGAAATTTCTTAATATTTTGTTGTAATAAAAAATTTTTTTGTAATTTGGCGACCTCAAACTGAGCAGAAAATGATGAAAAGTAAAATTTTAAAATAAATATTTGAAATTAATAACAAACAAAAAAATTAAAAAAAATTAAATTTAAAGAGCCATGAAAAAACTATTTATGTTTTTAGCAGCAGCCGGAACATCCGTTGTTGCAAATTTAGCAATCGCACAAGACGCAGTAGAACCTGCCGTTCCTTTGCATCAAACACTTAAGAAAAACTTTATTGATGGGGGACCATTGTTTATGACCCCGATTATTTTGTGTCTTATTTTAGGATTAGCATTTATAATCGAAAGGATTATTTATCTGAACTTAGCAGACAACAACACAAAAAAACTTGTTTATGATGTTGAAACAGCGCTGGAACGCGGCGGTGTTGAAGCAGCAAAAAATCTTTGCCGCGATACACGCGGACCTGTTGCAAGTATTTTTTATCAAGGCCTCGACCGTGCAGGCGAAGGCGTTGAAATGGTAGAAAAAGCCGTTGTCAACTATGGCGGAGTACAAATGGGTAAATTAGAAAGCAATCTGTCGTGGATAGCCCTGTTTATTGCCATTTCGCCTTCATTAGGATTTTTGGGAACAGTTATCGGTATGGTATTGGCATTCGACGCAATTGAGCAGGCGGGTCAAATTTCACCCACAGTTGTTGCTGCCGGTATGAAAGTTGCTCTTATTACAACCGTTGCCGGTCTTATTGTAGCCATTATTCTTCAACTTTTCTACAACTACATTCTCGCAAAAATTGACAGCATTGTTAATAAAATGGAAGATGCATCAATTACGCTTGTAGATTTGGTTATAAAAAATAAAAATAAATAACAATCATGTCAAGAAAAACATTAAATATAGTAACAATAATCCTGTTTGTTGTTTCTATTATTATAGGGGTTTTTACATTTGTTAATGCCTCTGCAATAAAGGGCGGAGAATCAGGATTAATAAATCCACTGTTTTACTGGACAGTTTTATTGCTCATTGTAACAGTGGCATTGACATTGCTATTGCCGCTTCCTGCAATACTTCTCAATCCTAAATCGTTGAAACGAACACTGTTTGTTCTTGCAGGAATTGTTGTTGCCGTTGGTTTAGTTTATATTTTATCGAAAGGCAATCCTGACGGTGAAACAATAATGCAGACCTTAACGCCGTTACAGCAGGATGAATACAAATCGGATTCTCTTGTTGCAAATATGAATATAATTGCAGTTGAACTTGCATTGCTATTGGCAATTGTTGCTGTTTTATGGTCTGCAATTAAAGGAATTGTTAGAAAATAATTTTGTAAAAAAAGAAAACAACTATGGCAAGAAAAAAGAAAGAAATGCCCGAACTAAACGGCGCCGGTATGTCCGACATATCGTTTCTTTTGCTTTGCTTCTTTTTGATGACATCGAGCATGGATCAAAGCATGGGAATACATCGTGTTTTGCCTCCCATACCACCGCCAGACCAAAAGATAGAAAATCAAATTAAAGGTCATAATGTATTACAGGTTCTTGTTGATGGTCAAGACAGGCTTTCTGTAAATGCAAAGGTAATGGATTTGAGTGATTTGAAAGATGCGGCTAAAGAATTTATTCTTAACCCGACAAATGACCCTTCAAAATCAACTAAAAAAGACGAAGAAATACCGGGCGTAGGAATGTATAAGGTATCAGAAGCAGTTATTTCATTGCAAAACGTACGCAGTACAAGTTATGAAGCATATCTGCGAGTACAAGACGAACTTACCAAAGCGTATAACGAATTGCGCGATGAAGCAGCTCGTGAAATATTTGGCAGAAAATTTGCAGACTTGGACAATGCTCAACGCGATGCAATTACAAAAATATACAGGCAAAGAATATCAGAATCGCCGCCGAAAGATACCCGTAAAAACAAGAATTAATCAGGAGGAATTACAATGGCAAAATTTACAGGAAAAAAAGGTAAAAAACTTGCAGGCTTCAGTACTGCATCCATGGGCGACATTGTGTTTATCCTGCTATTCTTTTTTATGGTAACAACAACAATGCGCGAAACAGAAGTAAAAGTAAGAACTGAAGTGCCAAAAGCTTCGGAACTGGTAAAATTGGACCGTAAAGACCTTACGGTTTATATTAACATAGGACCTCCTATTGCATCCGAACAGGCAAGATATGGTACGGATACACGTATTCAGTTGAACGATTCTTTTAAAACTGTTGATGATATTCGTAACTTTATTGCAGCTTTTCGCGAAGGATTGGACGAAAAAGACCGTCCGTACATGACAACAGCCCTTAAAATAGATAAGGAAACAAAAATGGGCGTTGTGTCGGATGTTAAGGAAGAATTAAGACGCTGTCAAGCATTGAAAATTATGTACAATGCTATTAAAGCAGAATAAAATTAAGTTTACACTAAAAGAGGTGTGCAAAGCACCTCTTTTTTTATTTTTAGTTGAAAATAATAATGAAAAAAATATCAATCACCATCTTATGCATCGTTATGGTTTTCGGTGCATGTTTTGCACAAAACAATAAAAAAGCCAAATACATTTTTCTTTTCATAGGAGACGGAATGGGAATATCTCACGTAGCATTAACAGAAGCATATTTGGCAGACAAAGCAGGAAAAACAGGAAGCGAATATCTGTCATTTTCAAAATTTCCTTATACAGGATTTGCAACAACTTATTCGGCAAGCAGTTTTACAACATGTTCATCCGCATCGGGAACAGCGTTCTCAACAGGATACAAAACAATAAATCACATGCTGTCCGTCGCTCCCGATTCAGTGACAAAACTTAAAAGCATATCGTATAAACTCAAAGAAAAAGGATTTAAAATAGGAATAAGTTCAAACGTTGGAATAAATCACGCAACGCCGGCTGTTTTTTATGCAAACAATATCAGTCGCACAGCTTATTACGACATAGGACTTCAACTTTGGCAAAGCGGATTTGATTTTTTTGGCGGCGGAAGTTTTATACAAGATAAAGGAAAAAGTAAAAACTTGCAATCGCTGGAAGAAATAACGAAAAATAACGGATATGCAATTACGCACGGAATAAAAGAAATAAACGAAATTTCTGGAAATACAGAAAAAGTTGTCGCTTTTTTCAACGAAGATAACGACGTACAAAATTTATCGTATGCAATAAATCGAAAAAAAGGCGAAGCAAAACTTTCGGATATTATAGAAGCCGAAATAAAATTTCTGAAATCAAGAGAAGATAAAGGATTTTTTATTATGGCAGAAGGAGGCATTATTGACTGGTGCGCTCACGACAACGATGCCGCCGGAACAGTAAAAGAAGTTATCGACTTGTCGGAAGCAGTGCAGATTGCAGTAAATTTTTACAACAAATATCCAGACGAAACGCTTATCGTTGTTACGGCTGACCACGAAACAGGCGGAATTACATTAGCGCGCACAGGAGGCGGAAAACAAGGTTTTGCAAGTCTTGACGGACAAACAGGTTCTGTTGGAGTTTTA
>JAITLJ010000174.1 GCA_031277925.1 Prevotellaceae bacterium
CAAAAAACGAAAAAAAACTCTAAAAACCGCCATAAAAACCAGTTTCAAAATCAATCCGCACAAAAAAATCAAAATTTTTTCCAAAAAACCGAACTGACTGACATTTTGCAAAGGTCTCATCTATTTTAAAATAAACCGTTCTTTTGTCCGCCGAAATCACGAACAAAAGAACGATTGGTTTTGCCACAAAAAAACTTGTCTTTTATTTGAAGACAATATCACCGTAATTGGCTGAAATTTTCACTTCCGCTTTGGGATTGTCCGATTTTCCAGCAGTGCCGACTATTGTGTTTTTATTTTTTGACACGGTTACATTATTAAATTTAATTTTCCCTGTATTAATATCTCCGTCATCACCACCCGAAATGTTTGCTTTGAAATTGTGCTGTTCGGTTAGCCCGAGTTTAAAGTCTGAATATAATCCGTTGTTTGCTGTGATTTTTGAAAAATCTTTATCAATATTCGTTATTATCAAATCGCAGTATGTGAAACTGGATGCTGTAAAACTGTTGTTTAATCTGTCGATTATTATATCCGTGTAAAGCGCTGTTGTTATTGCAAAGTCGTTTATTGTTTTTACAGTAAATTCATCGTATTTGGAGTCGGCTTTGATTGATGAAATTTCTCCTAATTTGAATTTTGTGTAAAGACTTTTCAGCAGTAAATCTTTGCAAGTTCCTATTTCCACGTCAGCATAGCCTATGTTGATATTGGCATCTGCAACAGAATTTGATTTGAAGTCGGCATAAAGCGATTTGAATGTTAATTTGTTGCATTTGCCTATCGCAACTTTTGCATACTTTACATCCACAATCGTATTTGCGGTAACGTCTGCATTAATGTCGCTGTAAAGCGAAGTTATTTTAGTATCGCCGCAGGCGCTGAAATTTATGTTTCCGTACTTTGTGTCGATAATTGCTTTGGATATTGTCGTTGCGGTTAAATCGCCATATAATAAAGTAGCGGTTAAATTATTGCATTTTTCAAATTTTACATCTCCGTATTTTGCACTAATGTATACATCTTCAACAGTATTTGCCTTGAAGTTTCCGTATAAAATTTCGACAGATAATGGTTTGGGCGTATTGTTAATGACGAGATTTCCGTATTTGATGTCGAAATTCATTGTGGCGCTGCGAGGAACCACAACCACGTAATCAACCGATATTCCGCAATTTTCGCATTTCATTTTCGGAAATTTTGTTGTTGCCAAAACGTGATTATTATTTGATGTAAAATCTACGTTTACGTCTTCGGCATACTCTTTTACTGTTTTTGCATTTTTGCCTTTGCCTTTAATTTCTATTTTGAAAACAATTCTGTTTTCGCTGCCTTCAACAATATTTACGTTTCCATAAATATTAGATATCGACAGTTTGGCATTTGCCTCTACGCTGAAATCTTTATTTATTTCGCGTCTGTATTCTTCTTTTTGAGCAAATAATATTGCTGTTGCGAATACAAAAATCAATGTTAATAATGTTTTTTTCATTTTTTATAATTTATTTAATATTTATCTGTTTATTACATGCCAGCAAACTGCTTTGCAGGTTATGCAGCGATTCTATTTTTCGTTTGTAAATCGAAACTACCAAGGCTGTTTTTCGTTCATTATCAAGCGTATTAGGTATTTCGTTTTCATCAATTTCCATTAATTTGATGTCGCTTAGCAGTTCGTTGCGATACGGTTCGTCAATATTTTTCAGCAGTTCTTTTGTAGCATCAATTTCATCGTTCAGTTGCATTGCATAATATTGTTTCACTTCGGCAATATGAACATCGTTAAATGCCGTGCTTTTATCTTCGGTTTTTTCTGTTTTGAAAACAAAAAATGCAACGGCAACAACCGCCGCTGTCGTCGCAATATATTTCAAATATGATATGAATGATTTATGTTTCGGTTTTTGCATCAGCGAAAGTTTTTCGGCAAAACGCTCTCGATGTCCTTTTTCGGGTTTGCCTCCAAATATTTCGTTTATGTTTTCCGATATTTTTTCTTCTACATTTTTCATTGTTTCTTTGTTATTTAATCGTTATTTATATTTATTTTTCAAATAATTGCGCAATTTTATTAATGCGCGCGAATATTGACTTCTTACTGACGATTGTGATATTTTAAGTTGTTTGGATATTTCATCATAATTCATATTTTCAAAAAGCCGCAAAATCAGTATTGTTCTGTATCCTAAGGCAAGCGAATCGACAGACTGTTTTATGTTTTCAACCGTCAGAATGTTTTCATCAATATCGTTTTCATCAATGCAATCGCTAATATTTTCAATGTTTTCAAAGCAAAAATGAGATTTTCGTTTTCGTAAAACATCAATAGCTGCATTTACGGCAATTCTTCTCAATGTTTTTCGCATCTGATTTTCATCATCATTTATCAGCGATGTTTTGCCAAGCGCTTTCAACATTGTATCTTGCATAATTTCTTCGGCATCACTGCCGTTTCGTAAAATGGCAAATGCGCTTTGATATGTTGTTTCGGCAAACATATCGTAAAATTGCATCTGCAAACGATAATCGTTTCTTCTCAAACCTTTTAATATTTCGTCGTAATTGTTCATTTTATCGCTGTTTCCATATATATAACGTAATAAAACGTGTTTTGATGCATCTTCGTTTATTTTTTTTCAAATTTAATATCATAATTTTAAAAATACTGTTTTATTTTTGAATATTTTTTTATGTAAATTTCTGACTGGACAGACCAAACGGCGAAAACAAAAAATAATTTTTTAATATTCTGTATGATTTTTGCCTGTAACAGAATGAAATTCTACACTTTAATTCATTAGTTTTTACCTGTAATTTGCAGTTGACAAATAACATAAACGGCAGATAAATACAGCGCAATTGAAAAATTTACACAATAATTTTATTCGCATAATTTATCGAAATTATTATTAGTACAACATTTTTTTAAGTTCTTTTTTAGAAAATTATTAACTTTGCAAACGTTTTGGAGATTTTTAATGAAAATATATTTACTGTTTATATTTACCATCGTATTTTGCTGTTCTGTATCAGCGCAAAATGACACTTTGCCTAAAACGCAAACAGATAAGTATTTGCAATTATTGAAACAGGCAAAACAATTGCACCGAGAATATCGTTTTTCCGAAGCGGTTGCAATTTGTGAAAGTATAATAAATTCGCAGGCGGTAACGCCGGATATTTTGGATTCGGCAAAAGTTTTGATTATATTTTGCGAAAATTCACGTAATCTTGTAAATTATACATTCGAACCTAAAATCACAGGAAAGCAGAAAGTCGAAATCAGTAATTTTATAAACAGTTACGACAGTTTAAAAAACGGATATTTTGCTCTTGCCGCAAAATCGATGCTGATGGCTGCCGATACGGGAAAACATAATTTACCTTTGGTTTTTTATCCGGAATCTAACAGCAAAAATGCAAATGTAATTTATTTTTCAAGCTATGGAAAGCATGGTCAAAGCGGCTTGGATATTTATAAAATTCATCGAATTAACGATACCTTATGGAGCGAAGCTGAATTGCTTGATTCAACAATAAATACACAGTTTGACGAAATATTTCCCTACATTTCGGAAGATGGAAAAACGCTTTATTTTACATCTGACGGACATTATGGAATGGGCGGTTTTGATCTGTTCAAATGCACACTTGATGAACAAAAAGAAAAATGGAAACAAGCCGAAAATTTAGGCTTTCCATTTTCGTCGCCTTATGATGATTTTTTATATATTCCTGACAGCAACAACGAATTTGCCTGTTTCAGTTCAATGCGCAACTGCGATAACGAAAACATTTACGTGTATAAAACGGAAATTATTATAAATCCCGACTATAAAGCTATTGACAATTATGAAAAATTGCAGCAAATAGCAACTTTGGATATTACAGTCAATAACGACAAAAAAAATGAAGATATGGAAGTAAATATCGAAGGATTGAAAAATAATGAAGATTATATAAAAATGCTGAAAGCCGTTCTATATTACAATAACAAATTCAACGAAATACAAAAATCGCTTGACAGCCTGCGCGAAAAAATATATAATGCCGAAAATACAGAACAGCAAAATATCGAAAAACAAATATTGGACAAGGAAAATGAACTGTTCGACATGCAATACGCAGTCAGTCGGTTATCAATATACATAAGCAAGTCGGAATACGATTTTATAACAGAAGGCATACAGCCGGCGCTGAACGATGAAATGGAAACAATAGCAAATGTGGAATATCCTGCAAAAAAAGAAATAAAAAACAATTTGGAAACTTTCGACAAAACATATAACAATATAAGATTAACGCCATATATCAAAATTATAAATCCGCAACCTGTAGCGCACGACCCGTTTCATTTTACCATCAACGACAAAACCATTATGCTGCACGATTACATATTGCCTGACGGTTTGGTTTACAGAATACAGGTAATTTCTATGCCGACAGATAAAAAACCAGAATTGGATTTTTTCAAAAATTGCAGTCCCGTAACTACCGAATTATACAAAAACACTCGTCGGTATTACATAGGATTATTCAGAAAACAGTTGGATGCGGAAGTTGTAATGAAACAGTTGAAAACAATGGGATTTAAAGACATTTTCATTTCAGCGTGGAATAATAGAGAAACAATCACTTTGCGCGAAGCAAAAAACATGGAATCAAAACAAAAACAGAACGAAAACAAAACAGAAGTTACTAAAATTTATAGAATAACAATTGGACCAATTGACAAAGAAAAGCCTGTTATACAAATGATTAATGAACATGCAACAGGAAAAGATGTTTCAAAAATAATTAATTCTGACAATAAAATAGTTTACAGTATCGGAAATTTTACTACCTTTGAGCAGGCTAATAATTTACGAGAAAAACTTATTGCTAACAAAATAACAGATGTAAACATTAATGAAATAACAACAGATAATCAGACAAAATAACATGACAACAGTTATAGTACTTATAGTTTTGGGCGTTTTGCTTTTAGTTGCAGAAATTATTGTACTGCCCGGAATCGGTTTTGCCGGAATAGCAGGAGGCGCTTCTGTTATTGCAGGAATTATTATTGCATATAATATCAATGCAATGACAGGCCACATTACAGTTTTTTCAGCAATAATTTTATGCATCATTGCGATGTATTTTTCGCTTCGTGCAAAAACATGGCAGCGATTATCGTTGAAAAAAAGCATCGACAGCACGGTAGATGTTTCTCCATCGTTGAAAAACATCGAAATTGGCGACGAAGGCATTGCCATCACACGCTTGTCGCCTATGGGAAAGGTGCGCATTAAAAATATTGATTTGGAAGCGCGAAGCGTACTGGAATTTATTGAGCATAACTCAAAAATTGTTGTTTTAAAATTTGAAGACTCAAAAGTAATAGTTAAGAAAATTGAAAGTTAAATATATCAAAAACAAAAAATTAAAAATTATTAAATTATGGATGCAAATTTACAATTTACATTAATTTGGATTGGCGTTGCAATTGTCGGAATATGGTTAATTGCATATTTTGTGCCAGTCGGACTGTGGTTTCAAGCAATGCTTTCGGGCGTGCGCATTTCATTAATACAACTTGTATTGATGCGCTGGCGTAAAGTATCGCCACAAACAATTGTTCGTTCGATGATTACAGGAACAAAAGCAGGACTTAAACTCGATGCAAATCTGCTCGAAGCACACTATCTTGCAAAAGGCGATGTTCCCAAAGTCGTCAATGCTCTTATTTCTGCCGACAAGGCGAATATTTCTTTAGATTTCAAAATGGCTGCCGCCATCGATTTGGCAGGACGCGATGTGTTTGAAGCAGTACAAATGTCGGTAAATCCGAAAGTTATTAATACGCCGCCGGTTACTGCAATGGCAAAAGATGGAATTCAACTTATTACAAAAGCGCGCGTAACCGTTCGCGCAAACATAAAACAGTTAGTTGGCGGCGCAGGCGAAGATACCGTATTGGCTCGTGTAGGCGAAGGAATAGTATCGTCGATAGGTTCATCACTGTCGCACAAAGCGGTTTTGGAAAACCCCGATTCTATTTCAAAAGTTGTATTAGCCAAAGGTTTGGATGCAGGAACAGCATTTGAAATATTATCTATTGATATTGCCGATATTGATATAGGACGCAACATCGGAGCCGTTTTGCAAATGGACCAAGCCAATGCCGATAAAGGCTATCAAGTTCCGAATAATGGTAAATTTCTTAAAGATAAAAAAATAAAGAATAGAATAATGCATAAAGCCGTAAAAAACAAACCATTAAGCAACAGAGAAAAATTTTCGAAACCCTTTAAGAAATAACAATAGTTGCAAGATATGAAACCTTTGCAAGGCAAAAGTGTCGATAACATGTTAATATTTAGGTGATTATAAT
>JAITLJ010000212.1 GCA_031277925.1 Prevotellaceae bacterium
AGACAAAAATTACCAAATAAAAATACCGAGTTTTATATAAATACAGGCAAAAATTCGGCAAAATATGAACTTTTTTCTTTATCTTCTTTTTATGTCAAGGCAAATTAACAGAAAGAAATAATTGTCTTAAATTTTTAATGTATTAGCATTGTCTTTTTTATTCGTAAGGAGCGACTACATAAATTGAATATCAGCAAAATATAATTATTTTTTAGTCTGTTTTGATACCGTTTTGGTATTAATAACAACTTTCAATAATTGAGATACTGCCATTTTGGCTTCTCTGGCGTTAAGCCTTGGTTTCGTCTGACGGCAATTTGGCGACTTCTTTTTCCTTTACCAATCCCATACTTTTCAGTACAGAATACCATAATTCAGGAGCATTTGCGTTCGATGGATTTTTTCTTTCGATTTTATTGAAGATCGGCAATATATACAAATTTTTGTTATTTTTTTTGATTGATAATTTATATTACAGGCAATGCGATATTGGTGTATGATAAGATATTATTAAGGTGTTAAAAAAAATTTTTACAGAATATGATATTTGCAATTATCAAATAATTACATATCTTTGCGAAAATTAACTTTGTCCTATAATATAAATTGGGCACACTGAATTTAAGTATTTATTGTAAAACAAAATTATTATGAAGAAAATTTTACTGTTTTTCACTGTCTGTTTACTTGTATACGTTTCGGCATTTGCCCAAACAAAAACAGTAACAGGCAGAATCATCGGCAGCGATGATAATCTCGGACTTCCCGCATCTGTACAGATAAAGGGAACAACTAAAGGCATCTCAGCCGACATTGAAGGTAATTATTCTATTGAAGTTGACAAAGGTCAAACACTGGTTATTTCGGCAATAGGCTATACTGCTCAGGAAATTGTGGTTGGAGATGCTAATGTGATAAACGTTACACTGCAAGCAGAAGCAACTCAGCTCGATGAAGTTGTTGTTACTGCTTTGGGTATAAAAAGATCAACAAAGGCATTGAGTTATGCAGTGCAGGAAGTACGGGGCGCAGATGTATCTGCCGGACGTGAAATGAATGCCATAACAGCATTATCAGGGAAAGTTGCCGGCGTTGATATTTCTACAACAAGCGCTGGACCTTCGGGTTCGACAAGAGTAATTATTCGTGGTAATTCTCAATTGTCAGGTTCTAATTTGCCGCTTTATGTAATTGATGGAATCCCGATGGACAACACACAGTTAGGTTCTGCCAATAATTGGGGAGGATACGATTTTGGCGATGGACTTTCGTCGTTAAATTCCGAAGATATTGAATCAGTATCTATTTTAAAAGGTGCATCAGCTTCGGCATTATACGGTTCGCGAGCATCAAACGGAGTTATTCTTATAACAACCAAATCGGCAAAAAAGGGAGATGGATTAGGCGTTGAAGTATCGCTTAATGTAAACGCAGTAACATTGAACACCAAGCTTGATGATTATCAGCGCGTTTACGGACAGGGTCGCAACGGACAGCTGATACTGGATGTTGCAGATGCCAGAGGTTCTACACAATCGGCATGGGGAGCCAAACTCGATCCTAATTTGTCGATCCCTGTTTACAACGGTAAAATAAAACCTTATTCAAACGTGAATAATAACATTTTTTCGTTTTTCAGAACAGGGCTTACGACAACCAATTCGATTGCATTATCTAAAAACAGCGATGATATTGACTTTCGTTTCTCTGTTTCAGACATGCGCAATACGGACATTGTTCCCAAGTCGGATATGTCGCGCACATCGTTTATGTTTAAGGGCGGCGCCAGACTCGGAACAAAAATGCGCATTGAAGCACGCGCCAACTATACTTACGAAAAAGTAAACAATCGTCCGGCGCTGTCGGACAGCCCGAACAACATAGGAAATGCCATTATCGGCATAGCGCCTAACTTCGACCAAAGCTGGCTGTCGGAAAATTACAAAGACGAATACGGATATTATAATCAGTGGAACGGAAATGATTACAGGCTTAATCCATACTGGGTGCTAAATGAAATGACCAACATATCTGCAAAAAAAAGAGTAATGGGACATTTTCAGTTTAATTATGATTTTCTACCTAATTTCACATTTCAGTTAAAAGCAGGCACCGATTTTTATGATTTTAAAGTTACCGAATTTGTTTCCATGTCAACACCTTTGCGCATGAGCGGCGAAATGACAGAACGCCGCATATCGGTATCGGAAAATAATTATGAAGCAATTATAAAATTTGACAAAACTTTTGCCGAAGTATTCAACATATCGGCGTTTGTCGGAGGAAATATTATGAGATACAAATCGGATGTATTGACCAACACAGGACGCAATCAGGTAATACCGGGAATCATGTCAATTTCTAATTATACCAACTATACTCCCGAACCGGGTTTATATCAGCGACAGGTTAATTCATTATACGGAGCCGCTTATTTTGCTTACAAAGATTTTCTTTTCTTCGATTTTACTTTGCGTAATGACTGGTCATCAACATTATCGCCTGAAAATCGCTCGTATTTGTATCCATCTGTTTCGGGCAGTTTCATTTTCTCAAGTTTTTTTAATCTCGAAAGCGACATTTTCTCGTTTGGCAAATTCAGAACGTCGTGGGCAAAAGTCGGCGGTGATACCGATCCTTACCAGTTGAATTTGACTTACGGGCTGCGTTCATTTACCTTTGATGGAAATTCTCTCGGCGAAATAAGTTCTACAACTATCCCTAACCGTGAATTAAAGCCCACATCGACATATTCGTACGAATTTGGTTTGGATTTACGTTTTTTCAAAGGCAGAATCAATTTTGACATGAGTTATTACAATCAAACCACAAAAGACCAGATATTAAATTTGCCTATCACAGGAACAACAGGTTATACAAGCGCTATGGTAAATGCAGGCGAAATATCCAACTGGGGAATAGAACTTTCACTGTCGTCAACGCCTGTTAAAACAAAAAGTTTTACATGGAATACTGCAATAAATCTGGCAAAAAACGTAAACAAAGTAGTAAGTTTGCATCCTCAGGTCAAAAACTATGAACTTGCACAGGCGAGATGGGCGCAGGCTGCAATATATGCTTCGGAAGGCGAAGCCTACGGCGCTATTGTAGGACGAAAATTTGCCCGCGACCCTGACGGAAACGTAATATTCAGAAACGGACTGCCAACATATACAAGCGATTTGCATGTATTAGGAAACGGCAACCACGATTTTACCTTGGGCTTCAGCAACAGCATTTCGTATAAAGGCTTTTCGCTGAGCATCCTGTTTGATATGAAATGGGGAGCCGATATTTACTCAATGACGGCATTATTCTCGCATCTCAACGGAACATCCGAAGAAACGCTCGAAGGACGCAAAGAATGGTACGAATCGGAAGAACTTCGCAAATCGCAAAACATTCTGCCCGAAAACTGGACGCCAACAGGCGGTTATGTAGGCAAAGGAGTAAAAAATATCGGAACCGACGACGCTCCAAATTATGTGCCGAATGATGTTCCGATTAATCCCCAGTCGTATTGGGCAAATATTTACGAAAATACTCCCGAACCATACATTTACGATGCCTCTTATATCAAATTAAGAGAATTAACGCTTTCGTATCAAATTCCGGCAAACTGGTTGAAAAAATTAGCAGTGAGAGATATTTCCGTTTCAATATTTGCACGCAATTTATGGACTATATATTCCAATCTTAAAAATATTGACCCCGAATCAAACTACAACAACGGCAACGGACAGGGATTTGAATACGGCTCGCTGCCTTCGCGAAGAACTTATGGTATTGGTTTAAACTTTAAATTTTAATATGTTATGTAAACAGTAAAATAAAGGCAATAAAAATTCTGCAAAAACGAAAACAATGTACTGTAAAATTATAAATAAAATATCGCGAGAACGCATCACAACACTTGTGAATATTTCGCGCCAGCGGCAGGAAGACATCACAATGTTTGGGAACACATCCTGCCAATGTAAGGAACAGATTTTTACTATATAAATAACAATAATATCAATAAATTAAACAAAAAAATTATGAAAAAATTTATAACATCAATCACGTTAAGAAATATCAGAAACAACATGCACTTTGCATTTATGAGAAGTATTCTTGAACTGCTGCAAACAAAGGCAGCAAACCTTACCCACATCACAAAATCTCTTGCGGCTTTTGAAGCCATTGTTGCCGACGAAGACGCCGCTCTGGATATTGTGAGGCGTTACGAACTCACCGAACAGATTCACGACGAAGACCGCCGCCGCGATACCGCCTTTTACGGAATGCGCGAGATAATTCGCTCGTGCCTGCGTCATTTTGACGCCGACAAGCGCGATGCGGCAATACGGCTCGACACTCTGTTTGAAGATTACAAAAAAGCGCCCAAAAAGCCGCTGCCCGAAGAAAGCGCCGACCTTCACAACCTTGTGCAGAGGCTCGAAGCATTGAGCGCAGACATTGCCCTGCTTGGAATCGGCGACTGGCTGAACGAAATGAAACAGGCAAACGACAATGTTGTGGCATTTACCGCCTCGCGCGAATCGGAAGCAGCAGCACGCGCACAGTTTAAGATGACAAACATACGCTCCGAAGCCGACGCCGCATACGCCGAAATAACGGCACGCCTCGAAGCCGCAGCAACACTCGAAGGCGCCGATGCTTACAGCAGTCTGTTTGGCGAAATCAACGCCCGCATATCAGAATACAACACCATTCTGCAGCGCGAAAAAGGACTGCGCCACAACAATAAAAACAGTGAGAATGTTGACGCTTAAAACACAAAAAACAGAAATATCAGATGCGTATTATTTTTTGGAATATGCAGATGAGGTGTTACAATTGCTTACTGAACAAATTTTTGTTAAGCCTAAACATGGGCAATATTTAAAAGAAATTATTCAAAAAAGTGGTTTATACGGCAAGGTTAAAGCAAGTAAAGATTGATACATCAAAACTGCCAAACGGCGTTTATTATCTAAACATAATTGCAAACAACGAAAAAATAAAAGAACAGACAATAATAGTTAATCACTAGTATTAAAATAAAACAATAAATTAAATAAATAATAATAAAGTATATGAAAAAGATGAAATATATTTTAATAATTTTTTTAACGGGAACGATGTTTGTCAACTGTTCAAATTTTGATGAACTTAACAAAGACCCGAACAAAAGCACTGACCTTGATCCTAACTTGCAAATAGCAACAGTGCAAATGCGGCAATCCGAAAACCATCAGGAATGGCACAGATATTTATGCTATCCCGGAGGTTTCATGGCACAGTGGTGCGGCGACTGGGCAACGGTAAACTATGGCGGACACTGCACAAAATCTTCCGCTTTTACCGAACAGTTATGGATGGCATACTATCCATATATCATACGCGATATTGTGGATGTAGTGCAACGCACCAAAGATGACCCAAGATTCGTAAATGCAAATTCGGCAGCGCGAATTTTGAAAGTAGAAAATTTTTTGAAACTCACCGATTATTACGGAGATATTCCTTACTTTAATGCAGGAATGGGTTATTACACGGGCGATTATAATGAAGCATACGACAAACAGGAAGATATTTACAGTGACTTTTTCAAAGAACTTGCCGAAGCAGCGCAAAATTTAGACCCTTCGGGCGATTTGTTAACACACGACCTGTATTATAACGGCGATATTGCCAAATGGAAACGATTTGCAAATTCACTGCATCTGCGCATAGCAATGCGTTTAATAAAAATCGATCCTGAAAAAGCCCGTGCCGAAGCAGAAAAAGCCATTGCAGCCGGAGTATTTACCTCAAATGCCGATATATGTTTTGTAAAACACGAAAATTACCAGAACCCCGGCAGTGGCGAAGGACCAGGCAACGGACTGGCTACGCGTTTATCAAATCAAGGAGATGCTATCAACAACGCTTTTCGTTTATCAACCGAATTGATTTCGGCAATGGAAAATCGCAAAGATCCGCGTATTCTGTATTATGGCGGCATATATTTCAACAACGGAGCAGGCACCGAAATTACACAACTTGTAAAAACAGCGCTGAACTGCAATTATCAATACATGACAT
>JAITLJ010000054.1 GCA_031277925.1 Prevotellaceae bacterium
ATAGAATGTCCACTGATTGCAGGCTCTGAACTTTTTATAAAAAAATTGAGATTACAAGGCGTAAAAACAGGGCTTGTAACAAGTTCGGACAATGTAAAGTTGGCGTATATTATTAAAAAATTCAATATGCAATCATGGTTCGACACCATTGTTACAGCTAACCGCGTAACGCTTTCAAAGCCCGATCCGCAATGTTATTTGCTGGCAGCCAAAGATTTGGAATCGGATATTAAAAACTGTATCGTTTTTGAAGATTCTTTTGCAGGAATTGAAGCAGGACGAAATGCAAAAATGAAAGTTGTAGCGCTTGCCACAACCAATTCGCGCCAGACAATACAAGCCACAGGCAACGCCGATTTGATAATCGACAATTTTGTGAATTTTGATTACAGCGATTGTTTTAAGTTGCTGTAAAATAATGAATATTATAATTTCAACTGACAAATACAATTCAAATTTTGGAATTAAAAAAATCATTAAATTTGTTTTATAAAAACATTTTTTAATGAAACTGGATTTATCATTCTATACTCGTGAAGATGTTGTGCAAATAAGCAGGGAACTGCTTGGAAAAACGCTTTGTACCAATATAAATGGAAATTTTACCGAAGCCATTATCGTAGAAACGGAAGCATACGCAGGCGTTAACGACAAAGCATCGCACGCATACGGCGGACGCCGTACAAAACGCACGGAAATAATGTTTTACGAAGGCGGACATGCTTACATTTATTTGTGTTACGGTATGTATTCGCTTTTCAATGTTGTTACAAATATCGAAAATATTCCTCATGCGGTATTGATTCGCGGAGCCGTTGCATCAAGCGGAATAAGAACAATTCTGGAACGCACTAACAGAAAAAAACTTACAGCTGATTTACTTATCGGTCCCGGAAAATTATCAAAAGCGATGGGCTTGCATTTTTCTCTCACAGGCATTTCGCTTTTGGGCAATACAGTTTGGCTTGAAGACAAAGGCATGGTTGTGTCGCCCGAAAATATTATTGCAACACCTCGCATTGGCGTTGATTACGCTGCCGAAGATGCCTTGCTTCCTTATCGTTTTGTTGCAAAGCAGGATTTTAATGTTTTCAACGATTAAGCAGATATTAATTTGTCGCTCCTTCGAATAAAAAAGATAATGATAGGACATTAAAAATTTCTGTCAGATAATTTAGTGCAATGACGAAAAAACTGTCCCTGACGAGACATATTTTTTTAATTTGTTTTGATACAAAAGAAGATAGAGAAAAAAGTTCATATTTTGCCGAATGTTGCTTGTTTATATGGTAATTTTATTCGATAATTTGTATTTATATCTTGTTTATAATAAATGAATTCAATTCTTATTAAGGAACGACTGTTTAGTTTTGAAAAATAATAAAATCATTGCAATTTTATGTGTTTTTCTTCTATAAATTTCGCCGGACATTTTTATAGGTCTGTGCGAAATGTCGTAAATTTCATGTACATTTGCAAAGCGTTTATGTACGAAAACATAAATTATGAATAGAAAAATTAAGAATAACTAAATGAAACTGTATGCAAAAAAATTGGTAAAACGTTACGGAACCCGCACCGTAGTCAATGGCGTATCTATTGAAGTCAAACAGGGTGAAATTGTTGGTTTGCTTGGTCCGAACGGAGCAGGAAAAACCACTTCGTTTTACATGATTGTAGGTTTGGTAAAACCAAATTCGGGACGTATTTTTCTTGAAAATATTGAAATCACCAGCGAACCGATGTATAAACGCGCACAACGCGGATTGTCTTATTTATCGCAGGAAGCATCGGTATTTCGCAAATTGAGCGTGGAAGATAATTTGCGTTCAATATTGGAAATGACCAACCTTACAAAAGAACAGCAAAAAGAAAAAATGGAACGTTTGCTTATCGAATTTGGATTGAACCGTGTACGTAAAAGTCTAGGAATTCAACTTTCGGGAGGAGAACGCCGTCGTTGCGAAATTGCTCGCGCTCTTGCTATTGATCCTAAATTTATTTTGCTCGATGAACCTTTTGCCGGTGTTGACCCGATTGCTGTTGAAGATATTCAAAAAATTGTTGCCGATTTGAAAAATCGAAATATCGGCGTTATAATCACCGACCATAATGTTGATGAAACCTTATCAATAACCGATCATGCTTACTTGCTGTACGAAGGCAATATTCTTAAAGCAGGAACGCCGGAAGAACTTAGCGCCGACCCCGAAGTTCGTAAAAAATATCTCGGTCAGCATTTTGAATTAAAACGCAGAATATTTTGAAATAAAACTATTTACAATTAAAACAGTTATAAATTTATATTGAATGTAGAATCAAATAAAAAATTAAGAATAATGAAAAAAATACAGTCTTTAATAATTCTGTTTGCCGTAATACATACGAACATACAAGCGCAAAACGGCAATATCAGCGCAGAAAATCTTTCACAAATCAAAAAAGCATACGCCAATACGACGTCCGATAAAGCAATTCGCAATGCAATTGCAAATGTTGATATAAACAAACTTGCCGACAATGCTGAAAATCGAAAACAACTGAACGGCGATTTCAGTGATAAAGTTACGACAAAAGGTATTACCAATCAAAAAAGTAGTGGACGCTGCTGGTTGTTTACCGGTTTGAATGTTTTACGCGCTCAGGCTATTGCACAGCACAATTTGCCCGAATTGCAACTGAGCCAAAATTATAATTTTTTCTACGATCAGTTGGAAAAAAGCAATCTGTTTTTGCAGGGAATTATTGATACTCGCAACAAACCAATTGAAGACAGAATGGTTGAATGGCTTTTAAAAAATCCTGTCGGCGATGGAGGAACTTACACAGGAGTTGCCGATTTGGTTGCAAAGTACGGAGTTGTTCCGCAAGATGTTATGTCCGAAACAAATTCAAGCAACAGCACTTCAAATTTGAGTCGGTTACTCGCTCTTAAACTTCGCGAATTTGCTCTCGAATTGCGCAATATACCCGAAAATACAAAGCCAGCAACTATAATAAACAGAAAAATAGAAATGCTGGGAACTGTATATCGGATATTAGCATTGAATCTTGGCGAGCCTGTACAGAAATTCACATGGTCGCGAAAAAATAACGAAGGTAAAATAATTGAAACCAAAGAATATACGCCGCTTTCATTTTATAATGAACTTTTTGGGAACGATTTAATCAACAATTACGTAATGCTGATGAACGATCCAAGCCGCGAATTTTATAAAGTTTACGAAATAGATTTCGACCGTCACATGTACGATGGACATAACTGGTTGTACGTAAATCTTCCAATAGACGAAATTAAAAATATAGCCGTAAAAAGTATCAAAGCAAACAAAGCCATGTATTTCAGTTGCGATGTCGGTAAATTTTTGAACAGAGAAAAGGGAACCCTAGATGTCAATAATTTTGATTACGAATCGCTTTTGGGTACAACTTTTGGAATGAATAAAAAACAGCGGATTATGACTTTTGCAAGCGGTTCGTCTCATGCCATGTCGCTTATTGCTGTTGATATTGATACTGACGGCAATATTAAAAAATGGATGGTTGAAAACAGTTGGGGCGATACCGGATATAAAGGCAATTTGATAATATCAGATGAATGGTTTAGCGAATATATGTTTCGTTTAGTTGTTGAAAAACAGTTTGTTCCAGCAAATATTTTGGAACTGCTAAATCAAAAACCTGTACGTTTGCCAGCTTGGGATCCAATGTTTTCGGCAGATGAAAATAAGTAATTTTTTTAATTATATGTATAATATTAAAATCAGTTTTATAACATATAAGAAAATAAGCGGAACAAAATCAATACATAGAAATCATAAATAAAAACGCTGAACTTTTTTCGTAATTTATTAATGCGCAAACGCCAAGGTCGCTATGCTTATGCGGCACTCTACATTTGATAAAATTGCATTGCAGCAGGCTTCGAGTGTTGCGCCTGTTGTAAGAACATCATCAACCAAAAGTATATGTTTGCCTTTTAATTTTGCCGGATTCTTTACTTCAAAAACATTTGAAACATTATGCCAGCGTTCCATGCGATTTTTTTTCGTTTGCGTATTTGTAAATTCCGAACGGATAACAGTTTTGCTGTCAACAGGTTTGTTCAGTGCGCTTGCAAGCCCATCGCAAATTTTTTCACTTTGATTATAACCTCTGATTTTTAGTTTTTTAGAATGGAGCGGAACAGGAATAATATAATCGATGTCTGAAAATATTTCACAGGTTGCCAGCTCGTTACCAAACCACAAACCAAGTGTAATACCAATATCATCGCGAGATGCATATTTCAGTTTGTGCAAAAGAGTTCTATAATTGCTTCCGCGAGTAAAAAAGAAATAAGATGCCGCTGCAACAATCGGCGCTCTTCCCCAAAAAATTTGTTCAACTGAATTTCCACGTTCGTTACAGTTATGCGTAAGCGGAATATCAATACGGCAATTTGAGCAAATAATTTTTTCGCCATGCGCAAGAGATTTATTACAAATCTCGCAAATGTCGGGATATATCAAACCAAAAAAATATTGTATTGGCTTAAATACTTTAAACATTTTTATTAATATTTTTTTTGCAAAAATAGTTAAAAAAACGAGAGTATGCAAATTTCTGATGCTGGTATGTTTTTGCTGAAAATAAATTGTATAATTCTATTTATTCTGTAATGAACCAATTCGTTTTTTTTTGAAATATCTGATATTTTATGCATTACAAATAATATAATGTATAAAACGAAGAAGATGTCATATATAAAGTTCCCCGACAACACACAATACAAATTCATCAACATTCAATATAAAAAAACTAATTTCAATGAAACTAATCCAAACAACAATTTTCATCGGTCTGTGTTTATGTAAAAATTTTTATGTACATTTGCAATCATGTCAGCGATTTATATTCACATACCATTTTGCAGGCAACTTTGCTATTACTGTGATTTCCATTTCAGCGTATCGCTTGCGCGCAAAGCGGAAATGCTTGATGCAACAGTAAAGGAAATACAAATGCGGCATAACGAATTGAAAGCAATTCCCGAAACGCTTTATTTTGGCGGAGGAACTCCAAGTATTTATTCGCCCGATGAACTTAAAATTATCACAAACGAAGTAAAAAAAAGTTTTTGCATTAATGATTTTCGTGAATTTACCATAGAAGTCAATCCTGACGATTTAAGCGAAAAATATTTAGAAAATTTGCAGTGTTTAGGCGTAAATAGGTTAAGTATTGGAGTTCAGTCGTTTATTGATAAGCATTTGCATTTTATGAACAGACGTCATACGGCAAAACAGTCAATAGAATGTGTGAAAACAGCGCAAAAAGTCGGATTCAAAAATATCAATATTGATTTGATTTATGGACTTCCTCAACTTACTTTACAGCAATGGCGTAAAAATATTGATATTTTTATTGATTTGGATCTTCCTCATCTTTCGGCATATCATTTGGGAATTGAGCCGCGAACAGTATTTTATAAGCGTTTTGAAAAAGGCGAATTAAAAACTGCCAGCGAAAAATCAAGTGTAAAACAATATGAAATATTAGAAAAAATGACAACCGATGCAGGTTTTGAACATTACGAAATTTCAAATTTTGCAAAAAACAATTCCTTTTCAATACATAATACTGCATATTGGCAAGGCAAGCCGTATATTGGATTCGGTGCGTCTGCGCATTCGTATAACGGCAATAACATACGCAGATGGAATATTGCAAACAACAAAAAATATATTGACGCTGTAAATGCAAATCAGGTTTTTTGGGAAACCGAAAAACTAAGCGCTGCCGAATGTTATAACGATTATATTCTTACTTCGTTGCGAACAGTTTGGGGAGCTGATATTTCTTATGTAAAAACTGAATTTGGAAAAAAATTTTACGATTATTTGATAGAACAATCTCGAAACTTTATGCAGCAAGGTTTACTGACTTGCAATGATAATCATATAAAAATTCCTTCTAAATATTTTCTGCTGTCCGACACTGTAATGCGTGAATTGTTTTGGGCTGAATGATTTTTTGCAGATTGTTCAGTCGTTTTTGCTTTTTTCTGTTGATTAACATTGCGCAGAGGAACTCAAAATATGATTATCAATACATTTATTTCCACTTTATCAGCACCAAAGCCGTTCTGTTCGGAAGATAAAGTTGCAACATGTCTGTTCCGTTTTCGCGTTTTGTTGGATGAATAAGATTATCATCATTACGTTTGAAGCCGTAAAAATTTTCGCTGTCGCTGTCGAGTATGATTTTGTATTTTCCTCTGGTTATTTCAAATCCGTAATCCGTATATGATTGCGTTGGATGGAAATTGAAAGCAAAAATCAGTTCATTACGTTCAAAAATAAGAACATGATCGCCATTGTTGCAGACAATTTGCTGAGGACGTTTTGAAAATATGTTATAAGTTTTTACAAGTTTTATCATCTCTTCGTCGAAATTACGGAGATATTGATATTTCAGTAATTTATCATCTGCAAGATGCCATTGACGACGAGCGTAATGATAACTGAAATCATTTCCTTTGCGCGGAAAATCAATCCATTCGGGATGTCCGAATTCGTTTCCCATAAAGTTGAGATAACCGCCGCCGGCAAGCGCAACGGTTATCAGACGTATCATTTTGTGCAGAGCAATTCCTCTGTCTATAATGATGCTCGGCGTCAGCACGCTCATTGATGAATACATTTCCTTATCGGCTAATCTGAACATTATTGTTTTGTCGCCTACCATTGCCTGGTCGTGGCATTCGGCATAACTTATGGTGTTTTCTTCCATGCGTTTGTCGGACATGCGAAAATAAATATCGCCGGCAATCCAGTCTTCATCGCGTTTTTCGCTGATTACTTTCGACCAGAAATCAGCAACTCCCATCGACATTCTGAAATCAAAACCTATACCTCCAAGTTGTTGTGAGATTGCCATTCCGGGCATTCCGCTTACATCTTCGGCAATTGTAATGGCTTTCGGATTCAACGAATGTATAAGTTTATTTGCCAAGTACAAATATGTAATTGCATCTTCGTCCTGATTTCCATCAAAATACAAACGATAATCGCCGAAATCAATTCCCATTCCGTGATGTGTGTAAATCATGCTTGTAACGCCGTCAAAACGAAAACCATCAAATTTGTATTCTTCGAGCCAGTATTTACAGTTTGAAAGTAAAAAATGAATTACTTCGTTTTTTGCATAATCAAAACAGCGCGAATCCCAAACCGGATGATTTCCTCTTTCGCCTTTATGAAAATATTGATATTCAGTTCCATCGAAACGGCTTAATCCTTCGTTTTCGTTTTTTACCGAATGAGAATGAACAATATCAAGCACAACAGCAATTCCTTCGCCGTGAGCAGCATCAATAAGAGATTTCAGTTCGTCAGGAGTTCCGAATCGCGATGATGGCGCAAAAAAATTCGACACCTGATAGCCAAACGAACCGTAATAAGGATGTTCTTGAATTGCCATAAGTTGAACAACATTGTAACCAAGTTGCTTTATTCGCGGTAAAATGTTTTGTCTAAATTCGTTATATGTTGATATTTTGGGTTCTTCGCTGCTCATTCCTATATGCACTTCATAAATCAGCGGATTTTTTATTGTTTCGGGAATTTTGTTTTTGAATTTATATTTTGATTCGGTATGCCAAACCTGCGCTGTTGCAATATGAGTATTATCATCAAAAATTACGCGTTGCACATAAGATGGAATACGTTCGCCCGAACCGCCGTTCCATTCTACATAAAGTTTATACAAATCAAGATGATTGAATAATGAATTTACAAAAATGCCTTCCCAAATACCATTTCCGATATTTTTAAGTTTGTATTTTTGTTGTGGTTTCCAGTTCGAAAATTCGCCGATAATATAAATATCTGTTGCATTCGGCGCCCATTCGCGAATAATCCAGCCATTTGGAATATTATGCAGCCCAAAATAAAGATAACCATTAGCAAAATCAGAAAGCGACACTCCATTGGTTATATCTTTTTCTTTCTTTTGCATTTCTTCAAAACGGCGATTAATAGTCCGCTCGAAAGGAATTAAAAAAGGGTCTATTTCTGTTAATTGCGAAACTTTCATGTAATTAATTTGGCGCAAATGTAATAAAAATAAACAAATGTATGAAATAATTTTAAAATTTGCTTATAAATCATTGATAATGTTTATGTAGCAATATTACAAAATGAAACATTTTGATAAATGCAAATTACAGTATGAAAGTCAATATATGTTAAGTTCAAATATCAATTACGATAACAGTAAATTTTTTTTCTTAAAAGGGCTAAAAAAAATTGTTTAAAATACATGTTTCTGCCATAAATCTGCGTTTGCAGCACAGAGATTTGTTGAATTTGTCCATTGTAATTTCTGTTTTCCGTACATAAAATAAGAAATCGCTAAAATTTGAAATTTCATAACTCTGTTAACTTTTCGTTTTTTATTTATATCTTTGCCGTTGAATTTACATGAATAATAATCAGATGAATTTTATAGAGGAATTAAAATGGCGCGGAATGATTCAGGATATCACGCCGGGTACTGAGGAACAATTAAATAAAGAAATCACAACGGCTTATCTGGGAATAGACCCTACGGCAGACTCGTTACATATAGGTCATCTTTGCGGAGTTATGATGTTGCGTCTTTTTCAGCATTGCGGACATAAACCCATAGCGCTTATAGGCGGAGCAACAGGAATGATTGGAGATCCTTCGGGAAAATCAGCGGAACGTAATTTACTTGATGAAAAAACTTTACTGCATAATCAAAATATGATAAAAGCACAACTGTCGAAATTTCTTGATTTTGAAAGCAATCTTCCAAACGTTGCCGAAATAGTTAATAATTACGAATGGATGAAAAATTTTTCTTTTCTTGATTTTGTTCGCGATGTCGGAAAGCACATTACAGTAAATTACATGATGGCAAAAGATTCGGTAAAAAAACGTCTTAACGGCGAAGCGCGCGATGGTTTGTCGTTTACCGAATTTACATATCAACTTTTACAGGCCTATGATTTTTTGTTTTTGAATACGCACAAAAACTGCAAACTGCAAATGGGCGGCAGCGACCAGTGGGGAAACATTACAACAGGAACAGAACTTATTCGCAGAACAACAGGCAGCGAAGCGTTTGCTCTTACCTGTCCGCTTATAACCAAAACCGATGGTGGAAAATTCGGCAAAACCGAAAGAGGAAACATTTGGCTTGATGCACGTTATACTTCTCCCTATAAATTTTACCAGTTTTTGTTGAATGTTAGCGACGAAGAAGCGAAACGATATATTAAAATATTTACCCTTATCAACAAAGATGAAATAAATAAACTTGTTGAAGAACAGGATGCAATGCCCCATCTGCGGGTTTTACAAAAACGTTTGGCAAAGGAAGTTACCTGTATGGTACATTCTGAAAACGACTACAACGCTGCGGTTGAAGCTTCGCAAATTTTATTCGGAAAATCAACATTTGAATCGCTTGCAAAAATTGACGAACAAACTTTTTTAACCATTTTCGAAGGTGTGCCTCAATACAAAATATCCTATTCAATAATAAATGAAAAAATAAACATAATTGAATTGCTTACGACAGTTACAAATATTTTTACATCAAAAAGCGAATTGCGCAAACTTGTTGCAGGCGGAGGACTTAACATAAACAAACAAAAAATCGACAATACCGAAAAAATAATAACAGAAAACGATTTGTTAAACAAAAAATATATTCTGGTACAAAAAGGCAAAAAAGATTATTATATCATAAAAATAAACTGACATTGTTGGTATTATAAAAAAAATCAGTAAATTTGACGCTTGAAAAATAAAAAATAAAATATATGTTTATACGAATAACACGACTTTTACTGCTGTTTATTATTTCAATTTTTTTAGGAATGTGCATCGTTTGGTTGTTTATGTATATCGCAAACGGCGAAGCAACATTAATGTTGAAGATTGCAATGTCAGGCTCAATTATATTGATAGCGGCAATTATCATATTGCAATTATGGGAAAATAGCAGAAATAAAAAAGAAAAAGAAAAAATTGCCAAAGAGCATGAAGCATTAGAAAAAGAAATATTAGAAAAAAATAAAGTTTAAATTAATAAAAACATCATCAAAAACTAAAAAAATGGATACAAAAAAATTAGTTGTAGGAATAGACATAGGCGGCACCAATACTAAATTCGGCATGGTTGACCGTATCGGGAACATATATGTTGAAGAAAATATTTCAACGCCGTTTTACCACGATTTTGACGATTACATTAATGCATTAAAAGATGTTATCGTAAACCTTGAAAAGAAAGTAGAAAACGCCGAAATCATTGGAATAGGAATTGGAGCGCCCAATGGGAATCACAATACAGGCGCAATAGCGCTTGCAGCCAACCTGCCATGGACGGGAATTTTGCCGGTGGTAACAAAACTGCAAAAATTTTTTCCATCCACATGCATTGTTTTGGATAACGATGCAAATGCCGCCGCTATTGGCGAAATGATTTACGGCGGAGCGGCAAAAATGCGAGATTTTCTTTTTGTTACGCTTGGAACAGGAGTTGGCAGCGGATTTGTTGCCAACGGCGAAATGATTTACGGACACGATGGATTTGCCGGCGAACTCGGACATGTCGTTGTTGAAAAAAACGGACGTAAATGCGGCTGCGGACGCTGCGGATGCCTTGAAACTTATACTTCGGCGCCGGGCATAAAACGCACCGTTTGGGAACTTCTGTCAAAAAGCAATGAAGACAGCATTTTCCGCCATAAAAGCTTCGACGAATTTGAAACAAAAAATATAGCGGAAGCAGCACAAAATGGAGATAAAATTGCACTTGAAACATTCCAGATTACAGGCGAAATTCTTGGGCTTGCCCTTGCAAATGCAGTTGCAATAACCGTTCCCGAAGCAATATTCCTGTTCGGAGGCGTAGCAAAAGCAGGAAAATTGATATTTGAACCAACAATTGCATCATTTGAAAAAAACATAATGAAAATTTGGAAAAATAAAATAAAAATACTTCCATCCGAACTGCAAAATAAAGATGTATCAATACTCGGTTCGGCTTCGCTTGCATGGAATTCTATCAACAAAGGCTCGTTGTAAGTGATAAAAAATAAATAAAATAACTATGATACCACATATTAGAAGAACAGTCAAATTTGCAATATATCTGATTATATTATTGCTTCTGATATTGACGTTTATATATCTTATGAGTAAAAATGTCATGTCGGAAAACGCAAGTCTGAACCATTTTTTAGAAGATGGACGACCTTTGCAAATGCTGTGTTTGGTAGTTGTTTTTGCTGTTATATATCCGTTTATAGGATTTGCTAAAGTAAAAATATATCTGAACCAGCCTGTAAATGAAGATAAAAATGAAATAATAGAACTGTTCGCTCAACGCAAATATGTACTTGTGAGCGACGAAAATAAAATATTGACTTTCCGCCCGAAAAACAAATTTAACCGACTTACCCGCATGTACGAAGATTTGCTTGAACTGGATTATTCAGATACGGTTTTGAAATTTCAAGGTTTACGAAAAGATGTGTACAGATACAAACGCATGCTCGAAGAATTTGCACAAAAAAACAGGACAGAAGATTAATACATTAAGATTGCACAATAGCATTTTCGACATTTTTTGCCAATGCAAAGTAAATTAATTCGCACATTGCAATATGTAAGATTATAAAGCACTGCAAATTCGACAAGTCCAATTTTTAAAATTCCGATTTGTGTATTACAAATTTTTGTTTGATAAACGGTAGCATTTTGTAATTGAAACGTCGATAAATTGCATCAACATTTGGCGTTAGGTTGCTGCATCGACAGAAAATGATCATTTCGAGACCTTTACAAAATGTCAGTCAGTTCGGTTTTTTGGAAAAAATTTTTGATTTTTTTGTGCGGACTGATTTTGAAACTGGTTTTTATGGCGGTTTTTAGAGTTTTTTTTCGTTTTTTGCGCAAAAAAGTGCTTCTTTTTGACATTATTTCCTTACTTTGTTGCGTTTGCTATAATAGTCGCTCCTTAAAAAGGGCGAAACGGTTCATTATTAATAAATTATGGACATAAATTATCGAATAAAAATACCGAGTTTTATACAGATACATGCAAAAATTCGGCAAAATACGAACATTTTTCTTTATTTTCTTTTGTCTTGACACAAAAAACAGAAAGAATAGATGTCCCGCTATAGACAAAATATTGGTAGAAATTATACCACAGCAAAGGTTACTTGCGGAGCGCCGGCGGTTTTTCAAGTCATTTGGTTATCCCGCACGTAATGCACAAAGAGATTTCATTTCTATCTATTGACTATTGAGCGACTATCTATTCTTCTGTATTGCTGAGGTTTACTTCGGCGTTACGCCTTGCAATGACGTGTTTTTTTTAAAAAAAATCCCATAAATCCAATCAAATAAATCAAAATTCAGACGATTATTTTTTGCACAGTTTTTT
>JAITLJ010000061.1 GCA_031277925.1 Prevotellaceae bacterium
AAATTCATAATAAGTAATATTTGAGTTTGCAAAGGTAATAAAAATTTTCTTACATCCAGCATTTAATTTGCGCTACGTGATGGCGGGTTGGTATTACTTTTGTGTCAAGACAAATTAACAGAAAGAAATAATTGTCCGAAATTTTTAATGTTTTAGCTTTGTCCTTTTTTTATTCGTAAGGAGCAACTATTTTCACAGTTTATAATGAGCGACTAAATATGTGTCCATGATGAAACAGTTTTTTCCGCCATAGCACTAAATTATCTGACAGAAAATTTTAATGTTTTTTTATTATCTTTTTTTTATTCGTAAGGAGCGACTATATCTTCAGTTTGCGAAAAATAAAAAGACCAGTCATTGTTGATTGGTCTTTGTCGGGGTACTCCGACTCGAACGGAGGACCCCCTGCTCCCAAAGCAGGTGCGCTAGCCAACTGCGCCACACCCCGAAATATTTTTTCAAAATAGACTGCAAAAGTAGGTGAAAATTTCAAATTATCCAAATATTTTTTTGTTATCTGCATATTTTATTGTTTATTTATTACTTTTGCAAACAAATTTTTCATATATGGCACACAATCGAACACACACAAAATTTTATTTCGCAGCATTATCGTTCACTGCGATACTGTTCTTTATGCTTGACATTGTTTTGGGTTCAGTTTCGATTTCAATCAAAGAAATTTTCGATGTATTTTTCTCAGCTGATAAGGTTGAACCATATATTTCCAATATAATTATTAATTTTCGATTGCCTCGCGCATGTGTAGCATTACTTGCAGGCGTGGCTTTGTCAGTAAGCGGTTTACAAATGCAAACAGTATTTCGCAATCCGCTTGCCGATCCTTATATTCTTGGCGTCAGTTCGGGAGCAAGTTTAGGAGTCGCATTGTTTTTGCTTGGTTCATCAATATTTTCGATAATATTACCGACACTTGTTTCAAATTTTTGCATAGCATCGGCAGCATTTATCGGCTCGGCATTGACGCTGTTTTTGGTGTTGATTGTTTCAATCCGCATTCGCGACATAATGACGGTTTTAATATTCGGCATAATGTTTTCGGCTGCAGCAACTGCAATTGTAGGATTATTGCAATACATGAGCAGTGAATCGGCTTTGAAAACTTTTGTTGTATGGACTCTCGGAAATCTCGGCGGCGCTACATTTGGCGAAATAAAAATAATGTTTATCTTAACTTTAATCGGATTAATGATTGTGATTTTTTCGATAAAAAAACTCAATGTCTTACTGCTTGGAGATGTTTATGCACAAACAGTAGGAGTGAACTTGAAATTTACGCGAATAATAATTTTTATAAGTACAAGTTTACTTACAGGTCAAGTTGTTGCCTTTTGCGGTCCTGTCGGTTTTATAGGAATTGCCGTTCCGCATATTGCAAGAATGTTTTTTCGCAGAGCCGACCATCGCATATTGTTTCCTGCATGTATATTGTTAGGCGCAAATATAATGCTGTTTTGCGATATAATTTCGCAATTTCCGGGTTCTAATATGGTAATTCCCATCAACATTGTAGTTGCATTTGTTGGTATTCCGGTAATAATACGGATAATTTTATCCAATAAAAAAATTATTCACGAATGAACAGGCAAAAAATAAAAATAGAAAACCTTTCTCTCGGATATGGAAATTCAGTAAATGAAACTCATGAAATATTTCCTCCCTTTTCAGTTACAGCCGATGATGCGCAGTTTGTGGCTCTTGTTGGTCGCAATGGAGTTGGAAAATCTACATTTTTGCGTACGCTGACAGGTTTACAAAACATTTTTTCGGGTAATATTTTTATAAACGGAAAAGCGATTAAAACCCTGTCGCGCAAAAATTATGCAAAATTAATGAGTTTTGTATCAACTGAAATGATTAGAGTCATGCATCTTAAAGTTTTTGACTTGGTTGCAATGGGACGATACACATACACAAATTTGTTTGGCAATTTAAGTATAAATGACGAAAAAATTATTCTTGATTCGTTGAAAATGGTGGGAATGAGCGATTTCATATGGAGAAATGTTTCGGAATTGAGCGATGGCGAACGGCAACGCGTAATGATAGCACGCTCCCTTGTGCAGGATACTCCAATAATGATTCTTGACGAACCTACGGCATTTTTAGACATACCAAATAAATATGAAATTATATTATTGCTTAAAAATTTAACTCGCCAAAAATCCAAAACAATTATATTTTCTACTCACGACATCAATATTGCATTACAACTTGCCGACAAAATCTGGCTTATGGCTAATCGAAAAATGTACGAAGGAACGCCTTCACAACTCATACAGGCAAGTGCTTTCGACGAGATGCTTGCCGATACATCTTTGAAAATAGAAAACGGAGAAATAAAATTTAAATAGTCATTCCTTAATAAATATCTAAATTATTCATTATTAATAAACTGTAAGCGTAAATTATCGAATAAAAATACCGAGTTTTATATAGAGATACCTTTACAAAATGTCAGTCAGTTCGGTTTTTTGGAAAAAAATTGATTTTTTTGTTCGGATTGATTTTGAAACGGGTTTTTATGGCGATTTTTAGAGTTTTTTTTCGTTTTTTGCGCAAAAAACGCTT
>JAITLJ010000180.1 GCA_031277925.1 Prevotellaceae bacterium
ATTTCGTATGTTTGCAACTGAATAATTAAATCTTGAACAGTAAATCCTCTTAGACAACAAGCCATACCACAACTTGTCATGCCATCAACCTCAATAACAGATTGTGCTAATGCAGTTCCTGTTAATAATCCTATTCCGCATACCCATGCGGCAATTTTATTTTTTATTTTTTTCATTGTTTTATATTTTTATATATTATTAATTTTATTTTTCAATTGATGTTTTTTTATTTCAACTGTTAAATTTTCATAAATTGATTTTTGAGATTTGTTTTTTTTACATTCGCCTGCCGCAGGGCAGGTCAGTAATAATTAGTTTTAGAGTAAATAAAGCAAAATATTTTTTTGCATAAACATCTTATTTTGAATGTAAACTGTTGTGAATTTCTTTTTAAATAGAAATACCCCCCCCCCCGCTATATTATTGTATATCAATAACTTACAAGGGCTTTGAGTTGGGCGCAAAAAATACGTAAAAACTTCATACAACCGCAAAAATTGCAGTTTGTCGCAAAGCGTTTTTGTAATATTTTTTACATTACTTTTCATAATGTTTTATAATTTTCTGCAAATATAATAAAAGAAACATTACTGTCAAATATTTTTCTGTTTTATTTTTCATTTTTTTAACAAAGCAGAAGCGTGAAAAAATGCGCCTCTGCTTTTGTTATCATTCGAGTTCTATGGGGTTGTAGTTTACTTCTGACCTATCAGGAAATTTTTTCATAATCTCATCTATGTTTTTTGCACCTACGGCTTTCAACATATTTTCTAATGCGGCGGTGGGATTTGAATATCCCTTTTTGTTCATGCTGATAAATTCTTCTCTTGTTGTACGTACAGTTTTTACGTCTTTTGAATATCTTTTATACATTGGAGCATTAACTTTTTCTATACCTGTACATTCAAAACTGTATAAATTTTCTGTATCGGCTATTTTAAGTATCAGTCCGGGCAAGCCTGAAAATTTATAAGGTCCGCGGCTTATCGGAATATCTATCGCATACCATGCCTCGTAATCGCGTCCGCGAAACCGGCATGTTGCCTTTCGGCAAGGATGCGATAATACAGTCTGAGTTTCATTATGTACTGTCCATTTAGGTATTTCAAAAGCTTCGGTATATTCAAAATACGTTACAGTTCCCATAGCATTATCATAAACAGTAGTTTTATTTTTTGGATAGTTAAGGAAAAGCGTATATTGATTTGATGTAGTTTTATAAAACATCCATATACTCGGGTCAGAATTGCTGCGTATAGAATCTACCATATAATTATGATAACTGTAAAATTTGCTGATGTTTTTTCCTATTTCCAAGTTCATGGTGTCTATTTCTTCCATTGGACCCCGCCTTCGTTGCACTGTACTTTTATGTTTATATTGACATTTCATAAACATTGTATCAATCGGTTGTGAATTTGCATTTGTGTATAAACAAATAAATACTAATATAATTATTGCCTTTTTCATAATATCAAAATTTAACATTTTTATTAAAGTCATTCAACTAATATATTATTAATGTCTATCCGTATTTATACCTAAATTGATTTTTATATGAGACGCAAGCCACAAGCAATCTGTTAAATAAGGCTTCACCATAATACCTGCGATTGAATTTATAACAAAATTCGTCGAGGTAGTTCTGCAAAAATTCAGGTTTTATATCATGAAACGTATTAAGCAATTGACACATGGCATTGCTAATGGCTATATGAACCCATGGCAAAATTTCTCCAACCTTGCCTTTCGGTATGACTTGTGAATTGTGTCGGGGTACGAAATTTTTCAAATCTACATATGACGTAGAACCATCCGTATCTATCTGGCTTACACTGCCCGAAAGATTTCTGACTGTCTCATTTATTGTATCGCTTTGCAAATCTTTTATAACCTGCATCTTCAAATATCCTACCCTGCGTGGTTTTTGTCCCGGGCGGGGAGATGCAACAAATTCACTTTCTGCCATAACAAGCACTTTACTTTTTTTTTGACTGCCTCGCCCGCGCTTCAATGGACTGGATTTGGTTTCAACAGATTGTTCGGTAGAAAAATAGCCTTCATCCAATTCTATTCTTCCTGCCAATACATATTCGCAATCTCTGTTGCCCATGGCCTGGCGCAGTTTGTGTACCATTTTCCAAATCGGCTGATAACGTTTATGTTCAAGATGGCGCTGGATTTCCTTGGCTGAAAAACTCTTTTTCGTAGCTGTCAACAGGTGCATGGCGATAAACCAGTGCCTGTATGGAAGTTTTGATTTATGTATGACTGCTCCGCTTCTTAACGTTATCCTCGTCTTACATTTTTTACATTCGTACTGTTCTTTGTCTTTTTCCCAATATTGAGATTTGCCTCCGCATTTGAGGCAAATTACTCCTGTATGTTCACGATATTCCTTCCATTTGGCTTTACAACTCGCCTCATCCGGAAATTGTGTGATAAAATTGATTAATGTCATGTTCTGCAAAGATATATATTATTAGGTAATTATAAAGGTAGTCATATTATTTTATAATTTATTGTAAATTCAGTTTCATTCCTTTGGGATATTTTACGCTGTAACTTATGAAATATTCTTTTGTTTCGCCGGCTTTCAACATTTCTTCCCATGTTATTACTCCAATATCGTCTCGATTTGTAGTTGGTTTTGTTGTTTTTTCGAGTAGTTCAACAGTAATATTTTTGTTTGTTGATAGCGGATACTGATCTTTCAAAATCATTGCAATATCTTTGTTTTGATTATTTCTAACGGTAATTTTATATGTTAATATAATTTTTGTATCTGATCCTAAAAATTTAACGCTGCTGAAATCCTGCATTTTTTCACGTTTCACCGATATTCGTTTGTCGTTACCAAGCGTAAATGTCATTTTTTTATTTGTTGATGCGGCATCGATTGTTGTTAGTCCTAAATATGTTCCATCGTAAGTAATGTTTGCCTGTCCGCCCGTTAAGTTCAATTTTTCCCATTCTGAAATTTCGGCAATCAGATATGTTTCGTTGTCAAGTTTTGGAGCGCAGTAATATTTATACTCAGCATTGTTTATTATTTGTTTTTCGAGTTCTATAACCTGTTCTTTTCCATCGCTTTGTATAGTGTAGGGAATATCAATTGAAAATGTACGACTCAGATGAGTTTCTTCCTGTAAAACATAATCTTCCATCGATTTTGTTGTAATAACAATAACGCCGTTTGCTGCACGTGAACCGTAAACAGATGTAGTCTCTTCGTCTTTTAAAATATTCATGCTTGCAATTTCATCGGGATTTATTGCCTGCACTTCTTCTGCATCTGTAATTATACCATTTACAACATAAAGCGGCGACTGCGATTCATTGACCGAACTATATCCTCTTATTCGAATTGTTGTTGCATCTGTTTGTACATATGAAATGCTGTTTTGTGCAATTTTGTTGCTTTCTTGCAGCTTGTGTTGCACATAAGTTTGTTCTCTTAAAAACCATGCGTTAAAAACAGGCGCAGTTTTTCCATTATTTGGAATTCCTGTCGATAAGGTAAGATTTACCTTGTTCCAGTCAATTCCTGTGGTTTGCTGCACTTTGGATTTTGTTGTTAAATTTATTGGAATTTCGGGCGAAATTATATTTATATCGTAAAAAGGAATCCATTTTGCGGATGATGAAAAATATTTTATTGTTAACTGTGCGTTTACGGCAAGTGGCGATGCAAGTTTCAGTTTTAAAATTCCCGAATTTTTTCCGTGTTTCACTTGTTCCTGTGCAAGTTGTTTTTTCAAGCGATTGATTTTTTCTTCGACAGTCAATTTTTCTTTTTCCAGTTTTGTTATTACACTGGCATATTCAAGCGATTTTTTTTGAAAAATATCTATATTTTTGTTCAATTCTTCTATTGGCAACGATTTTTCGGCAACAGTAATATTATGTGTAACACCTTGTTTCAAAAGCGTCAGCATATCATTGTTGATTTTTATATCTGTTGCAATTTTCGTTAAATTACCTTTGTAAAAATCAAGCTAATACTTAATTTTTTCGGTTATTGTATTTTGCTTTTTTTCTTCCAAATAATCTATCGAATATTCGAAAGAAGAAACAATAACGCCAGCATTGATTTTGATTTGCAAACTGTTGCGATTGATTACAGGGCTTATTCCTTCAACTGTAATTTCATTTTCGCCCTTTACAAGTTGCATCGATGCTGTGTGAGTAAGTTCTGCTCCGTTGAAAAATACAGTTACATCTTTTAACGCCGCTTTTATCGTTTTTGAATCATCTGAAAATCCTTGCGCTACAAATAATATCAATAACAATACTGTAATGAAGTTTCGTTTTGCTGTCATATTTATGTAATTTAAATTATTATTTACAAAATTAGTATTTGTTTTTCAATTAAAACTTTTTTTGAAAAATATTTAAATCTGCATACATATTTTTTACTTTATTTTAAAATTTTTCGATGCCAAACGTAAACTGCGTGCATTACAGGATTATAATTTATTTTTGGAGGTTTTAAAATTAAAATAATTTTAACCTGTCACTTCTTCAACAACATTATTGTCAACATACCACAAAAAACCGCTGACATTTTTATAATTCATTTCTTTCATCAAGCGCATATATTCTGCTATTTGGGTGTTGTAGATTATGTTTTGTTTACCGAATTTGAAATCAACAACTATTGTGTTTTCGTCATCAAGCATCACTCTGTCGGGACGTTTTGTGATAATTTCGCCTTTCTCGTTTTTTGTAATAATTGCACATTCGGTAAAAAGTTTGTATGTTCCGGAATACCAGCGTTCTACTTGCGATTTTGTAATTGCTTCAACAACAAAATCTTTTAAATCCTGTTTGGTGTTTTGCTGTATTATTCCATCAAATTGAAATTTATCGATGGCTGCATTTATATCATTTTGAGTTTTTATTTCGGCAAAGATGCGATGCAAAAGTTTACCTCTGTTCACAGGCACCATATTATGTATTGTTCCATCATCGTTGTTTTTGGCAAATTCGCGCGCCGATTCGGATTGTATAAATTCGGTATTGTAAATACTTGAAACAAAAGGAACCGACAAGGATTGAGGTTGTATGTTAAATTTATTTTCGCTTGTTTCGGCAGTTGCAGTTGTTGTTGCAACAATTTCGCCGCATGAGAAATTTTCATTGTTCAAGGCTGAATATATTACGCTCGAAACATTGTTTTTCCTGTCGTTTGTTTCTTTTTTGGCAAGTATTATCAAATTGTTTTTGGCTCGTGTTGTTGCAACGTATAAAATATTAATATTATCGACGCATAATTGCATGGTTTCGTTTTTATATTCGGCGCAAAATATGGAATTTTTAGCTTTGTTTATATATTTTACCGGAATAAGACCAATTTCGGAAAATGGCTCTGCATCTGTTTCGCACCAAATATAATTACTGCCTTCAGCGCCTAATGTCCAATCGCAAAACGGAATGATTACGGAGTGAAATTCCAATCCTTTGGCTTCGTGTATTGTCATTATTTTTATTCCATCCAGATCGCCGCTTATTTCAATGGTTTCTTTAAACATATTTGTTTCCCAATATTCTATAAATTTCAATATGTCAGATATTTCAGATCTCAAATATTCATTTACTCTGTCTAAAAACGAAAACATGTATTCGGCATTTTCGTCAAGTTTTTTCAAGTTGAAAATCAGATAAATTTTTTCAATCAGTTCATATAAAGGAATTAATTTAAGCGTATTTGCCGTTTTTACAAATTCTTCGGGCAATAAATTTTTTATTTTGCCTGTAAATATTTCATGATTTGTAATATCGTTTCCGAGAATGTTTTTTTGATAATAAAAAACCAAATCAGCTTTAGCAACAGTATTTTCGGCATCTGCCAGAATACGCAATGCATTTATAATCATGCTAATTGCAACAGACGAATTAAAATTAAACGTTTTGTTCGAAACCAGATTATAGCAATAATTTTTGTCGGGATTTTCATGTTTGTATTTTTCAAAATAATAAGCAATTTGTTTCGTATGTTCGTTTTTACGTACAAGAATTGCAATATCCGAGGCTTTGACTCCGTTTGCCTGCAACATTTCAACATTATCAATTAAACGTTTGAAAACATCGTCTTCATAATCTGATTTTTCCAAAAATTCTACTGAAACAAATCCCGAAACATTACGTTTGCATTCCTGCTGTATATCGGTATAGGCTTTTTTCAAATCATCACAGTCTTCGCCATATTCATTCAGATATTCAAAATGCATAATATCAATAATTTTGGGAAATAAATTATTATTAAATTCAACTATTTCTTTTGCGCTTCGCCACGAATTGCCAAGCGTCTTTATAACAGGTTTAAAATAATGAAGTTTTTTGTTTTCTTCAATTTTATTAAGAATTTGCCAATTGCCATTTCGCCATCTGTAGATAGCCTGCTTAACGTCGCCAACAATTAAATTGCTGTATCCCTGCGACAAACATTCGATTAACAAAGGTTCAAAATTTTCCCACTGCAATTGCGATGTGTCTTGAAATTCGTCAATCATTATGTGTTGTATGGTTGTTCCCGTTTTTTCAAAAATAAAAGACGAGTCGTTGTTTCCTGTCATTTTATACAGTAAGACAGATGTGTCGGAAAGCAAAAAAATATTGTTATCAGTGCAATATTCGCGTATATGTTTGAAAACATCGCTTAAAAGCCCAAAATTGTCAATATTGTTAAGTATCAAATCGCAGGAATTTATATTTTTTACCGATTCGACACGCTGCGATTCGGCTTTATGCAGTAATGAAATCAGCGTGTTTTCGGCAAGCGCGGTAATTTGCGACATTTTTGTTTTGTTTCTGCACCATTTGTCGGCATCTTCCGCACAATTTTTAACATAAGTGTTAAAACAGTTTTCTTCTGTAAATCTTCCGTTTGCAAGTTTTGTGAAATATCCGTAAACTCCTTTGTCCGTATAGTAAAGATCGTTAACGGTTAAATAGTTTTTTTGCATGATTTCAAAAAATCGGTTTGCAAATTCTTTCATTTTTTCGTTTTCATGCTCAGTTATTTTATTAAGTTTTGTTTTAAACAAACGCAAAAAATCTTTTTCTGTAAAACGTTTATATATTTCGTCTTGGGACAATTTAAACTTTTCGGAAATAATATTTTTATAAAAGTTTTCTATGTCATCGGCAATTTTCCAACTTTTGTCTTCTTCTATTTTGCGGCTTACATATTCTCGCAACCATTGAAACAAAACAGTGTTTTCGCTGGCATTTTCAATCATCATTTCAATTGCGTTTTTCAATATTTCATCGTCGTTCAGACTGACATTGAAATTCGTTCCAATTCCAAGTTCTTTTGTCATATTTCGCAAAATTGTCTGGAAAAAACTGTCAATAGTTTCAACTCTGAATTTGCCGTAATCGTGCAATATTAGCGTCAATGCCAGAGCCGCCCGACTGCAAACTTCAGCCTTCGATTTTTGCATTTCATCGCAAACAGTTTGCAAATAACGTTGTGATTCGTTGAGGTTTTTCGCCAATCCGTAAAGTTCGCCGATAATTCTGGTTTTCATTTCGGCGGTTGCTTTGTTTGTAAACGTTACAGCCAAAATACTTCTGTATGATTTCGGATTGTTTATCAATAATTTAATATATTCGACAGATAATCGAAAAGTTTTCCCCGAACCGGCGGACGCTTTATAAACAACAAGATCTGAGTTCATTAATTTCACCTGTTTTAAAATCATTTGCATATTTACGCAAAGGTATCATTAAATTATCAGATTACACGCAGCCGCATAATTTTTTTTGGATTAAATAAATATTCAACAGTAAATAGCAAATTATAAAATCGTAAATTTTTATCTTGTGGTATAATTTCAGATTTTTTATGTATATTTGTCGCATATTATCAAAATAGCAAACTTTAATTCAGATGAAAATTTTAGTATTAAACTGCGGCAGTTCTTCGATAAAATATCAAGTTTTTGATATGATTGATGCCGATAACGAAAATCGGATTTTAGCAAAAGGCATTGTTGAACGCATAGGCTTACAGATAAGTAAAATCGTTCATAAACCTACAGGAAAAGAAAATGCAGAATTTAACGAACCTGTACAAAATCATGTTACAGGAATAAACAGAATCCTTGATTTGCTTGTATCTGACGAACATGGAATAATGCAAAGCCTCGACGAAATTTTGGCTGTGGGACATCGCGTAGTGCATGGCGGCGAACATTTTACGGCAAGTATGCTGATTGACCAAAACGTAGAACAAAAAATAGAAGAATATGTAGAACTTGCGCCTTTGCACAACCCTGCAAATCTTATCGGGATAAAAGCCATCAGGCAAATTCTTCCTGCCGTTCCGCAGGTAGCCTGTTTTGATACTTCGTTTCATCAAACAATGCCGCCACATTCATTTTTATATGCGCTGCCATACGATTACTATTCAAAACAGAAAATACGCCGTTACGGATTTCACGGAATGAGCCATCAGTTTGTAGCAAACAAAACATGCAAAAAACTTGGTTGCAACATAGAAAAAACAAAAATAATTACCTGTCATTTAGGCAACGGCTCGTCGATAACAGCCGTTGATAAGGGCAAATCGGTTGATACCACAATGGGATTTACGCCTCTCGAAGGACTTATGATGGGAACACGTTGCGGAGATATTGATGCAGGAATTATTCTGTATCTTTTACAATCGAAAAATATGAGTAGCGAACAAATAAACAATCTTCTGAATAAAGAAAGCGGACTGTATGGAATATCAGGAGTTTCGTCTGATATGCGCGACCTCTGGAACGCCGCCGACAACGAAAACCGACAGGCAAAACTCGCTCTTGACATGTTTATGTACAGAGTTTTGAAATACATAGGCGCCTATGCCGCCGCAATGAACGGAGTTGACATCATTGTATTTACCGGCGGAATAGGCGAAAACGATTTTAATGTTCGCGAAACCATATCAAAAAAACTCGAATATCTCGGAGTCGATTTCGACAGTAAAACAAATTACATGCTGCGCGGAATTGATTTTGAAATTATAACAAAACCCGATTCAAAAGTAAAAATTGTTGTGGTTTCGACCGACGAAGAATTGGTAATAGCAACAGATACAG
>JAITLJ010000013.1 GCA_031277925.1 Prevotellaceae bacterium
AGGAATATTCTGAAAAGATAGAAGCCATTACGGCGGGCATTATCGAAATGAAAACCCTTGACGAAAGGTGGGACGGCGTCACCTATTACATTAAAGCCGAAATGACCCTTGACCCCGCCGATTTGGAACGCCGCATTGCCGAGGTGCTTAACGACAAACAAAAAACCAAAGAACTGGAAGAATCGCGCAAGCGCACTCAGGCAGCCGAAGCCGAAGTGGCAAGATTGAAAAAGGAATTAGAAGAAACGAAAAACGAACAGCAACGCCTTGACCTGCAAAAAAATTATAAACAGCAGGCCGACCTGCTTTCTGCCGAAGAATATTTTACAAAGGGTAATAATGCATATTTGAATACGTTCTACGAACTGTCTATAGAATATTTTCAAAAAACAATTGATATTAATCCTAACTATGATGCAGCATATAATTACATGGGAATCGCTTATTCTGATTTGGGTAATTACACAAGGGCAATATCCTGTTTCCAAAAAGCAATTGATATTAATCCTAACTATGACAAAGCATATTATAATATGGGACTTGCTTATGGTAAATCGGGCAATCATACAAAGGCAATATCCTGTTATCAAAAAGCAATTGATATTAATCCTAACCTTGCCGAAGCATATAATAATATGGGACTTGCTTATCATTATTTGGGCAATTATACAAGGGCAATATCCTGTTATCAAAAAGCAATTGATATTAATCCAAACGATGCCGAAGCATATAATAATATGGGAGTCGCTTATAATGATTTGGGCAATTATACAAGGGCAATATCATGGTTTCAAAAAGCAATTGATATTAATCCTAATTATGCCGAAGCATATAATAATATGGGAAACTCTTATTCTGATTTGGGTAATTATACAAGGGCAATATCCTGTTATCAAAAAGCAATTGATATTAATCCTAACTATGCCGATGCATATTGTACTATGGGAAACGCTTATGGTAATTTAGAAAATCACACAAGGGCAATATCCTGTTATCAAAAAGCAATTGATATTAATCCTAATCTTGCCGAAGCATATAATAATATGGGACTTGCTTATCATTATTTGGGCAATTATACAAGGGCAATATCCTGTTTTCAAAAAGCAATTGATATTAATTCTAACTATGCCAAAGCATATTATAATATGGGACTTGCTTATGGTGAATCGGGCAATTATACAAGGGCAATATCATGGTTTCAAAAAGCAATTGATATTAATCCTAACTTCGCCGAAGCATATTGTAATATGGGAACCGCTTATGGTAATTTAGAAAATTACACAAGGGCAATATCCTGTTATCAAAAAGCGGCGAGATTGGGATTACAGTTTGCTCAAGCATGGTTACGGGAGAATGGGTATAGCTGGTAAAAAACTAATAAACAATGAATACAGTTAAAAAACATATAAATATAAATAGAAAAAAGTTAATTAAAAAATGAATTATTCACAACTAAAAATCAAAATTATGACAAAAATGTATTTAAAAATTACCTTAGCGGTAATCGTTGCGAGCCTGTTCATTACGGCATGCAGAAGCGCAAAAACGGCAAAAACGCCGGAACAAAAAAATGCTATGGACAGAGGCGTCCTTATGAGCAGTGAACAATGTCAGGAATTGGCAAGAGAAAAAGTAAAAAGCTGGCGTGAATGGGGCAATGGCGTCAGCCCAAAAGAAAGTAATGCGCATAACATAGCCGCGCTTGATGCTCGATCGCGGCTGGCGCGGCAGTTGCAGGTGCAAATTAACACGTTTATACGCATTTACAACGAGCAGTACGAAGCAACCGGCGTTCAAGATGCCTCGGGCAAATTCAATGAAATAGCAGAAGGCTATGCCGAACAGTTATTAAGCGGCACTAATGAAATTTGCAGCAATGCTTATGTAAAGCCCGACGGCAGCTTCAATGTGTATGTATGCATAGAAATGAGCGAAGACAGTTTATCGCGTGTTTACAAAAAACTTACAGACGACCAAAAAATGTCTATTGACTATGGATACGAGCGTTTCAAGCAGGAAATGGAAAAAGCCATGGAAGATTATCGAAAAAACAGGTAAAGGGTTAACAGCTTTTATTAATATGCCGTAGTAGCCAGCCTCGCAAGTATTTGCATGTGAGGCTGGTTTTTCAAGTCATTTGGAGCAACCCGCACGTAATGCACGGAGAGATTTCATTTTTACCTTAATTGTTCTTTAAATCTTAAATTTTAAATCTTTAAATTGCGAAGTGCAGCGAAGCCTGAAAAAAGGTTTACTGCTATTCTTTTTCGCCATGCGCCGCAGTGATGATTTGTTTTATTTTCGCGCTGCTACAATGCATGTTTTCTTTTCGATTTTAATTTTTCCCTGCAAATTAAAATATTCAATATAAACTATATAAACGCCAATGCTTACTTTTTGTTTTTTGTCATTGTATCCGTTCCATGTAAAACCGCCCTGTGAGCCGAGCAAAGCGTTGTTTTGCACGTTTGTAATCCAGCGTCCCTGCGAGTCGTATATTTTTATGTTGGCAATGTATCCTGGTTCGGGCATTGCGTAGGTAATATGCAATTCATCATCAATGCCACTGTTGTCGGGCGCAAATGTTTGAGGCGAAATATCGAAGCCATATTTTTCGGAATTAAATTCAGCCTGCGAATTTTTGCGTGTCGGCGTTGCATATCCGACATCGCTTGATGCCGAATGCCAGTTATTGGCATCGTTTGTCGGTTTTTCATAGCTTGTTCGTTCAAGCGATACGCCTTCAACACTGGTTAAAAACTCGAAATGCATGTTTTCGTTATATGTAAATTCGTCGATTATATTTTGCTGTTCGTCAAGCAGCACAACAGTTCCATCGGTATTTGGATACGCCGGCATTTGTTCCATCATTATCATATTTTCAGGATTTTGCACATAATATTGTTGATTAACGATTTCGGGATCCGCTGTAAGTACGATAAATTGTTGAGGTCGTAAAAAATTACTTTTAAACTGTACTTGACGTATTGACTGCAGCAAACCTGTACTTTTGTTGCGTGTTGCCAGAAACAGGTCTTTGATGTCAATGTTTTTTTGCGAGCGATTGTAAATTTCCACAAAATCAACGCCGTTAGGATAAGGATTAAAAAGCGCTTCGTTTATGATAATATCGTTGTTTTGCGGCTTGTGCATTATACCGAAAGCAAGATTAAAATCAACAAGATGATTTCCGGCAATATCGGCAAAAGAGTTTTGTATGTCAAGATTATAAATTACGCCTGTTTCAAAAATATCATTAAAAATTAATAATACTTCATTATAATCGGTTATCACATTCACGGGATTTTCGATATTATTGTCAACAAAATAAGTTTCGATTTGCGATGCGGTTTCTGTGTTTATCGGTTCGTTGAAAACAAGGTGTAATTTATTGTTGTCCAATATTTCCCATTCGGCAAGAACGGGCGGTTCTTTGTCGGGATTTTCGTCTGATACGGAATTTTTTTGTCCCGGCGTTCCTCCTTTTTCGTCATTACTTGATTTCCAGTTATTGCTTAATTCCGAAAGGTTATCAAAATCTATTTTTTCGAGCGACCAGCCTCCTGCAATTTTGTCGGTGTCGTTGTGCCAGTCGGGCAAATAATTAAGGGCTGCGATAAGATTATTTTCGCTGTCAACAAGTTTCAGGTTTTGCCCCGAATATGTCAATGTTGGAAAAGACACGGCGGAAATAGCTTTTCCGTAGGGCGACAAATCGGCGACTGCGCTTGATGTACAGATAATTGCGTACGAATTGGCGGCGATACTGTCGGCGGCAATTCGCGCTTCGCCTGCTGTTCCGTACAGTATTTTCCAGTCTTTCATATTTATACCGTATTGCGTGCGGTTGTACAGTTCAATATATTTTCGTTCGGGCAAGCCGACCACAGGTTCGGGACGAAACATTATTTCGTTGAAAACAATATCGCCAAAGTCAAAATTATCAATAAAAAATGTTTTGGATGCGTTTGCCATAATATTGTCCATATCAATCAGATTGTTGATAGCAACTGTAAATTTTCGTCCATGTAAAGGTTTGGTTGTTACGATGATTTTATCCGAGTTTTGCCCTTCGATATTTTGTGAAATTATATTTACATTTTTTCCATTTTGGTCGATTAAATTTATATTTCCTGTACTTTTTATTGCTTTGCTTAGTGATATTGAAAGTTGCGTTTTGCTTAATTGTTCGACGCTTGCGATTTGTGCAGGCAATATGCTTGATGTAATTGTAAGTTTATCGAACCAAAGACGCTGGTCGGCGCTCGAAGTGTAGATGTAAAGCAGCCCGAAATGATTAAAATCGCTGTGTTCGGTGTCGATTATTGGCGTTCCTGCCGCTTCAAAATTTTCAAAACTTCCTGTTTGGTCTATACGGATATTCCATTCTCCGTCTGTTTTTCTTGTTATTTCTATTGCTGCCTTTCCTGTTGATTTTATAGCGGTTTCCCAGTTGATGTTTGTATTTACAAGTTGCGAAACAATTCCGTCTGTAATTTTGTAAAGATAAATAATGTCGCTGCTTCCAACAAGATTAACTCCTATGGCATAAGCATTTACGGCGCTGTCTTTCATCATCATTCCTGCATCTTTACTGCTCATAAGAAATGTTGCCCAATGGTTTGATGATGATGGATTGTAGCCGTGTCTGATTAAAAATTTCCACGTAACATTTCCTGCTGTAACATCAATGTTGTCAACGGGAACAGATATTCTGTCGTGTCCTGTTGCGGAGTTGTCGAAAACGTGTTTCAGCGAAAAATTTCCTTCAAGCGCTTCGGTTTGAGATGCTGCCCAGCGGTTTTCCGGCGTTTGTTTCCAGTTTCCGATATTTTGCGTTTCAAAATTTTCTGCAATTTGCGCATTCAGCAATATCGGAAATGACAAAATTAATATAAACAATTTGCATTTCATAGTTTTCTGTCTATTATTTTGCAAAAATAATATTTTATTTTTGAAAAGAAAAAATATATTTTACAGAATATTTATTTTACATAAAAAAATATGAATCCGCAGCAACAAAAATTCAAAAAATACAGGCTTTATAATTTAAGTTTGCGTATTGCGACAGTAAATCCATTACAATCAAAACAAATCGTTGCAAGTTTTAATGGGCTTCTATCCAGTTGTTTCCATAATTTGCTTCGGCGAATAAAGGTACTCGAAGATTTGCTGCGTTTTGCATTTCGGTTGAAATAATATTTAAAACCTTTTCGAGTTCCGATTTTTCGACGTCAAAAACAAGTTCATCGTGCACTTGAAGTATCATTTTTGCCGATAAGTTTTCTTTTTTCAGACGGTTTGCAATTTTAATCATTGCAATTTTTATAATATCAGCGGCAGAGCCTTGTATTGGCGTATTTATTGCATTTCGTTCGGCAAGTCCGCGCACAATTGCATTTCCGGAAGAGATGTTTGGCAAATGTCGTTTTCGTCCGAAAATTGTTTCGGCAAAGCCGTTTGTCTGCGCTTCGGCAATTGATTTATTCATATATGTTTTTACATCAGGGTATAATTGAAAATATCCGTTAATCAGTTCATTTGCTTCTTTGTTTGAAATATTCAGTCGTTGCGCCAAGCCGAAAGCCGAAATTCCATAAATAATTCCAAAATTTGCCGTTTTGGCTTTTGTGCGCTGTTCTCGCGTAACATCGGCATTGCTTATGCGGTAAATTTTGGCTGCTGTCGCAGTATGAATATCTTCGCCTGAATTAAAGGCGTTTATAAGATTTTTGTCTTCGCTTACGTGAGCCATCAGTCTTAATTCGATTTGCGAATAGTCGGCGGAAACAAGAACATGATTTTCGTCTGATGCAATGAAGGCTTTTCGTATTTCGCGTCCATCTTCATCGCGAATGGGAATATTTTGAAGATTAGGATTTGATGAACTTAAACGGCCTGTTGCTGTTACAGCTTGATTGAAAGATGTATGAATCCGTCCTGTTTTTTTGTTTATCAATTCCGGCAGCGCTTCTACATAAGTTGACAGTAATTTTTTTATAGAGCGGTATTCCAGAATCTTATTAATAACAGGATGCTTTCCGCGCATCGACAATAATGTTTCTTCATCGGTTGAATATTGTTTGGTTTTGGTGCGTTTCGCCTTGTCGTTAAGTTGCATTTTTTCAAAAAGCACAATGCCTAATTGTTTTGGAGATGATATGTTCAAAGCAGGTTCGCCTGTCATTTCCTTAATTTCTTTGTCGAGTTCAACAAGTTTTGCGTTAAGTTTTTGTCCGAAAGAGTTTAATTTTTTGCTGTCGATGCGTACTCCTGCATATTCCATATCGGCAAGAATGTTAATCAGCGGAGCTTCTATTTCGCAGTATAATTTATAAAGGTTATTTTTTTTCAGTTTGTCTTCAAGAATATGTTTCAGTTGAATTGTAACATCAACATCTTCAGTTGCGTATTCGGCAACGGCTTTAAGTGGCGCCTGCGAAATTTTTCTTTGATGCTTTCCTTTTTCGCCAATCAGCGTTTCGATTTTTACGGGAGAATACGATAAATACTTTTCGCTTAAAAGATTCATATTGTGCCGCAATTCCGGATTCAGCAGATAGTCGGCAAGCATGGTATCGAACATAAAACCGCAAACATTTATTCCGTAATTTTTAAGAAAAAGACAGTCGAATTTCAGATTCTGGCCTGTTTTCGTTATCGCGCTGTTTTCAAATACCGGACGTAATTTTTCGATAAATGTTTGTTTGCCTCCGTGATTTTCGCATACGGGAATATAATAACCTTCGTGCGGTTTTATTGCAAACGAAATGCCGACAATCTTATCCGAAAAATAGTCAAACCCTTCGGTTTCGGTATCAAAACAAACTTCTTTTTGCGATAAAAGCAAATGTACAAGTTCGTCGATTTCATCATCAGTTTGCACTGTTTTATAGTTATGAGCCACATCGTCTATTGTTTTGAACAGGCTTGTATTTTCTGCATCGTGCAGGGTTTGTTCAGCAGTTGAATTTCCGAACAGGTCGGTTTGTATTATTTTAGGCGCTTCGTTATTTTTCAGTTCGCGCAAAAGCGATGCAAATTCATATTTTTGCAGTATTTCCGTAAGTTTTTCATTGTTGGCATCATGTTTTTGCAAATCAGTTTCGTTAAAATCGACAGGAACATTTGTATCAATAGTAACAAGTTTTTCCGAGAGCAAAAGTTTTTCACGGTTTTCATTTATTATTTTTTGCTGTTTTTCTGATAATTTGTCAGTATTTTCAAGCAAGCGCGAAACATTTCCAAATTCCCGTACAAGTTTTGTTGCTCCTTTTTCGCCAATTCCCGATACTCCCGGCACATTGTCGGATGCATCTCCCCAGATTGCAAGAATATCTATCATCTGTTTTGGTTCGCTTATTCCGAAATTGGCGCAAACTTCGTTTACGCCCCATATTTCAATATCGCTGCCCGAATGTTTCGGTTTGTACATAAATATTGATTCGCTTACAAGTTGAGCATAATCTTTGTCGGGCGTAACCATATAAACCTGAAAATTACTGCGTTCGGCGTTTTTTGCCAAAGTTCCGATAATATCGTCTGCTTCGTAGCCCTCAATCTCGAATATTGAAATTCCCATATTAGCAAGTATTTCTTTAATTACCGGAATCGAATTTTTTATAACCTCAGGCGATTTCAGCCTATTTGCCTTGTATTCGGGATATATTTCATGTCTGAAAGTTTTGCCTCCGTAAGGATCGAAAGCAACTGCAACATGTGTCGGTTTTTCTTTTTTCAGTATTTCAAATATTGATTTTGTAAATCCGAAAATTGCCGATGTGTCAACACCCGACGAAGTCATTATCGGACGTTTCAGAAATGCGTAATATGCCCGATATATCAAAGCGTAAGCGTCTATGAGAAAAAGTTTTTTCATTATATATAAATATTTCTATATTTCATTTTCATTTACTCAAATAAAGTACAAACAAGTTACATTTATTAGGATATGCCTGTAAATTCAGTCAAATTTACAAAAATAATTTAAATACAAAATAATTCACGGTTGATTGAAATATATTATTCACTTAAAACTGTTTGCTTTCTTTTTTATATTTATGCCGTTGTTTTATATTTTTATTTTCTGCAATAATATTACATTTATCAATTACTTTTTTACATAATTTAGCATCCGTTGGAAATGCGGTACTGTTCTCCTGAACTGTCGTATCAGACAGCACAAACTTTGCCTGTCTGGAAACTTCTGCTCCATGAAGATTTACACTGTACGCAAAAATTTTTGCAAAACCTCCTTCTC
>JAITLJ010000034.1 GCA_031277925.1 Prevotellaceae bacterium
AGGTTTTGACGTCCCCTATATGGTCAAATACAACGAAGGACATGGTTATGGACACGAAGAAAATTCGTTGCAAATGTACAAATGCACAATGGGTTTCTTTGCCAAGAACTTTAATAAATAAAAATAATTGCAGAATATTTTTGCAATTTCATAGAATTAAGGATAGCCCAAAATGATTTCGGCTATCCTTTTTTTATAAACGGGATGTGAGCCTGCGACTAAGTATATATTTATTACCTGCTGCATTTAATAAAAACTTGTTGAACAAGTGAACTTTATATCAATATGATTTGTTATATCGTAAAAAAATATCTTAAAAATAATTTAAATTAAATAAAATACAGGTAAAAAATATTAACTTTGCGCAATTTGTTCGGGTCAATGATATTCGCTCGAAACATGTAACTGTATTGCAAATGAGTGTAGAAAAAAAATGGATATTACCTGTTGCCGTTGATTCTGATAAAATCAACAATCTGGCTTTAGCTCTTGGAGTTGACCATACACTTGCACAACTGTTGGTGCAACGTGATATTTACACTTTGGAGCAGGCTAAATTTTTCTTTCGTCCTCAACTCGAAAATTTGCACGACCCATTCCTGATGAAAGATATGCAACGCGCCGTTAATCGTATAAATCAAGCAATTGCCAATAATGAACACATTATGGTTTATGGCGATTATGATGTAGATGGAACAACCGCCGTTGCTCTGGTATATTCTTTTATTCATAAAATTCATGCAAATATTTCATATTATATTCCCGACAGATATGACGAAGGTTACGGCGTTTCGACAAAAGGCATAAATCATGCAAGAGAACACAACGTGAAACTTATAATTTCTCTTGATTGCGGAATAAAAGCAAACGAAAAAATAAACTATGCAAACCAGTGTGGAATAGATTTTATTATTTGCGACCATCACCTGCCGGGCGATGATATTCCAAAAGCATTTGCCGTGCTGGATGCCAAACAATACGACTGCGCATATCCGTTTAAGGAACTTTCGGGATGCGGCGTAGGATTCAAGCTGATTCAAGCGCTGGGAAAAGAAAATAATATTCCGTTTGAAATTATCGAAAAATATCTTGACCTTGTAGCGGTTAGTATTGCAGCCGATATTGTTCCCGTTGTCGGAGAAAACAGAATATTGGCTTTTTACGGACTGAAAAGGCTGAACGAAAATCCACGCAAAGGATTGCACGCAATAATAAAACTTTCGGGGCTTGAAAATCATCAAATCACAATTGACGATATTGTATTTAAAATAGGACCTCGAATAAATGCAGCAGGACGCATGGAACAGGGTCGCAGCGCTGTTGATTTGCTTATTGTCGAAGATAGCGAATCGGCTATTGAACAGGCTACATCTATCAATTCGGTGAATAACGAACGCAAAAACGTTGACCGCGCAATTACTCTCGAAGCCATTGAAATGGTAAAATCAACAGACGAAAACAAAAAAACCACTGTCGTTTACAATCCAGGATGGCACAAAGGAGTTGTCGGAATTGTTGCATCGCGATTGATAGAATCATTTTATCGACCAACGATTGTTCTTACAAAATCCAACGGACTGATTTCGGGTTCGGCACGAAGTATTCCGGGATTTGATTTGCATCAAGCCGTTGAAGCGTGTTCAGATTTACTCGAAACTTTCGGCGGGCATACTTATGCCGCAGGGCTTACAATGAAAGAAGAAAATCTGGAACGATTTAAATATCGATTCGAAAAATATGTAACCGAAAATATAGACGAATCTATAATGACGCCGCAAGTTTCGATTGATGCAAATTTGGATTTCAAACAGATAACGCCTAAATTTTTCAGAATACTTAAACAGTTTCAACCTTTCGGACCGGGAAACATGTCGCCTGTTTTTCTCACTCAAAATGTTTACGACAACGGAAACAGCCGAAAAGTAGGACAATTCAGCGAACATATAAAACTCGAAATAATTCAGGAAGACGAACCTTATCGCCCTTTTCACGGAATTGCATTTAATCTGTCGGAACATTTCGATTTCATAAAAGGCGGAAACCCCATTGATATTTGCTATTCAATAGCCGAAAATTATTATCGCGGAGTAGCAAATATTCAACTGCGCGTGAAAGATGTAAAATGCAAGGAAATTGAATTTCTGTAAAAATAAATTTCGACATCTTTTATATAGAATCCAATAAATTTTTATTTGCGATTGAATAAAAACTAATTTAAGTTATAGATGATTTTAAATTTACATTCAGATTGATTGTAACTTTTTATTAGATTTATTATAATTCCTCCCTGATCTGTTGCGGTGTTTCGGATTTCGCCGTTTTTATTTGTTTGATTAATATGTTTTTTATTTTTTATGTTATTTTTTTTATTAATTTATCTGCCTTTCTGCAAACGCTTACTGCCTTTCTGCAAAAAGCTCTCCGATCTTTTTTTAAAAGCTTTCAGACCTTTTTAAAATAGCTCTCCGATCTTTTTTTAAAAGCTTTCAGACCTTTTTAAAATAGCTCTCCGACCTTTTGTTTAAAAGCTTTCGATCTTTTTAAAATAGCTCTCCGACCTTTTGCCTGTCCATTTTCTGCTCTTTAAATTTATTTGCTGCCGCATCTGAAAAAAAACATGAATGAAATGTCTAAACCATTAATTAATTGCCCCTTAATGAATATCGAAGCCATTTATTATTAATAATTTATGGTCATAAATTATCGAATAAAAATACCGAGTTTTATACAGATACAGGCAAAAATTCGGCAAAATATGAAATTTTTTGTTTTATCTTTTTTTATGTCAAGACAAATTAACAGAAAAAAACTGTCCCGTCAGGGACAAAAAGTTAATAGAAATTTTGCAGCAACAAAGGTTACGTGCGGAGCAGTGGCGGTTTTTCAAGTCATCTACGGCGACCCCGCACGTGATGCACAAAGAAATGTTGGTAGCAATAAACACGGTAAGGTGCATTTCGCGCGAGTTGTCGGCAGTGTTTCTTGCCATTGACAATGCTTCGCGCGACCCGCGTGCTGTCGATTATTTTTTACCAACATTCTGTACCTGACGGGACAGTCTTTTCACTGCTTTTTCTTCTATAAAATTTGCCCTTGTGGGGGACGCTCTTTACTGTTTAAAAAGGCTTTAAACGCTGTATAAATGGTCTATTATCAAACTTTTATCTGAAATTTTACTTGTTGTGGAACAACTATTTATTTTGATTCAGGTATTTGTCAATAGCATTTGCGGCTTTGCGTCCTGCTCCCATTGCAAGAATTACCGTTGCTGCGCCTGTTGCAACATCGCCGCCGGCAAATATGCCTTTACGCGATGTCTGTCCTTCGCTATCAACGACAATACATTTATACTTATTGATTTGTAATCCTTCGGTTGTAGATGCTATAAGCGGATTTGGAGAGGTTCCCAATGCCATTATTACAACATCGGTTTCTATATTAAATTCCGAATCTGGAATAATAACAGGACTGCGCCGTCCTGAAGAATCTGGTTCGCCAAGTTTGCAACGTACGCAGCGAATTGCTTTAACCCAGCCTTTTTCGTTTTCGATTATTTCTACCGGATTTGTAAGCATACTAAAATTAATTCCTTCTTCTTTTGCGTGAATAACTTCTTCGCGCCGCGCCGGCAATTCTACTTCGGTACGACGATAGACAACAGTAACTTCGGATCCTAATCGCAAGGCAGTTCGCGCTGCATCCATTGCAACGTTTCCTCCGCCAACTACAACCGCTTTTTTTCCTGCATAAATAGGAGTATCGTAATTTTGGTCAAATGCTTTCATAAGATTTGCGCGAGTTAGAAATTCGTTTGCCGACATTACTCCATTTAAGTTTTCGCCCTTGATATTCATAAATTTGGGCAATCCTGCTCCCGTGCCTATAAAAACGGCATCGAATTTTTCTTCATCAAGCAATTGATCAACTCTAAGCGTGCGACCGATTATTATATTTGTTTCTATTTTCACTCCTGTTTTTTTGAGATTTTCTATTTCGTGAGCGACAACTGTTTTTTTTGGCAAACGAAATTCGGGAATTCCGTAAGCCAATACGCCGCCTGTTTCGTGTAATGCTTCAAAAATGGTAACGTCATAACCGATTTTGACAAGGTCGTAAGCACAGGTTAATCCTGCCGGACCGCTGCCTACAACTGCTATTCGCTTTCCGTTACTTTGCGCTTTTTCGAGAAAATTCAAATTGTTTTCGCGCGCCCAGTCGGCAATAAAGCGTTCAAGTTTTCCAATAGCAACAGGTTCGTTTTTTATGCCTAAAATACACGAACCTTCACATTGCGTTTCTTGAGGACATACGCGTCCGCATACAGCGGGAAGGCTACTGTATTGTGCTACAATTCCTGCTGCCTGTACAAAGTTGTTTTTTGCAATTTGTGAAATAAATTCGGGAATATCAATATTTACCGGACAATCGTTTACGCAACGAGGATTTTTACAATTTAAACATCGAGATGCTTCAAGTATCGCTTCATCGGCAGAATAGCCGTAACATACTTCGTCAAAATTTGTTATACGTATTTTTGCATCTTGTTCGCGGGCGTGAACGCGAGGTATTTTATTTGCCATATTACTGATTAATATTTTAAATTTTAATTAAAAAGATTTGATACACACTTGCAATTTGCCTGTTGTTCCTGATCTTTATACATCGTTTGACGGCGTAATGCTTCATCAAAATCGACAAGATGTCCATCAAATTCAGGTCCATCAACGCAGGTAAATTTTGTTTCACCGCCTATGCTTACACGGCATGCTCCACACATTCCTGTACCATCAACCATTATGGAATTGAGACTTACAGTTGTTTTTATATTGTATTTTTTTGTGGTAAGCGAAACAAATTTCATCATTATCATAGGTCCGATAGCAATAATTTCATCATATTTTTTCTTTTGATTGATAATTAAGTCTTCCAGCATGTCGGTAACCAAACCTTTGAATCCGTAACTGCCATCGTCGGTTGTTGCAAATACATTTTCGGCAAAACATCTCATTTCGTTTTCGAAAATCATCATGTTTCTGTTTTTTGCTCCAATTATTACATCTGGTTTTACCTTGTGCATACCTAACCATTTAACTTGCGGATATACAGGCGCGCTGCCCAGTCCGCCGGCGATAAATAAGATTTTTTTTGAATGTAACTGTTCATCTGAATATTTTATAAATTCAGATGGATTTCCGAGCGGTCCTGTGATATCGCTAAGATATTCGCCCTGATTTTTTTCGCAAATTTTTTTGCTTGATGCGCCTAACACCTGTATAACAAGAGTTACCGTACCTTTATTTTTGTCAAAATCACAAACAGTAAGCGGAATTCGCTCGCCTTGTTCGTGTGTGCGTACAATAACAAATTGACCAGGAAGCGCCGATTTTGCTATATATGGAGCAATAACATCCATGCAAAATATGTTTTCTGCAATGTTTTTTTTTGTTTCTATTTTATACATAAGTTCTGCAAAATTTCGACAAAGGTAATATTTTATTGAATTTTAATTTCACAAAAATGAAATATTACAGGAATTTTGGGCAATTATTTTTTTGTGATAAGGTAAAGGTACGAGTTTAAATTTATATATTATTAAAACTACGTTAAAATTGCGTGCCTGTACTGGCTTGTACATCAAGGTACAAACAAATCTTCATGTTTTTTCACATTGATTTTGCGGTTTAAATTTTCTTTGCAAAGGCGCGCCTGCGTTTATGCTGAACTGTTTTAAAATATTCCCACTGGCTTTGTACTTTTTCGTTTATTTCCAATTCGGGATTGCTTTCGGCATATTCAAATCCAAGCTGTTGATATACGGGAATCAAATCCGAAAACAGCAAAGCATTTATGCCTTTGTTTTGATATTCGGGTTTTATGGCAACAATAAGTAAATCCAGTACTTTATTGTTTTTTGCGCGCAATGCTTTTAACAGGTGATACCAGCCAAATGGCAATAATCGTCCTTGTGATTTTTGCAGCGCCTTTGCCAGCGATGGTATCGAGATGCCTACTCCCAAAAGATTTCCTGCTGTGTCGGTTATCAATGTTATCATTTTCAAATTTATCATTGGCAGATATGATTTGATGTAATAATCTATCTGTTTTTGAGTGAGCGGAACATATCCGTAAAGCGGAGCATAGGCTTCGTTAACAAGGTCGAAAATTGCCTGACCGTAATCGGCAACAAGTTTTTTACTGTTACTGTATTTTTTGATTTCCAAGCCGAATTTATTTTGAACAATCTGTGTTATTCTTTTATGTTTTTCGGGGATAGATTCTGGAATAAATATTTTATATTCTATCCAGTCGGCTGCTTTTTCAAAGCCTAAGGTTTCCAAGTGATGCGCGTAGTACGGATAGTTATAGATAGTTGACATTGTGGCAATCTGGTCAAAACCTTCGATTAATGTTCCTTCGTAATCCATATCCGTAAAGCCGAGTGGTCCGCAAATATTTGTCATTCCTTTGCTTTTTCCCCAATCGGTAACTGTTTCTACAAGCAGTTGCGAAACGGCAATGTCGTCGATAAAATCTAACCATCCGAAACGCACATTTTTGCTGTTCCATGTTTCGTTTGCGCGTTTATTTATAATTCCTGCGATGCGTCCGGCGGGTTCATTATTTTTATACACAAGCCACATTGCAACCTCGCAAAAATCATGTGCGGGATTTGCTGCCGTAAGGGTTTTTATTTCGTCTGATATTAACGGAGGAATCCAGTATTTATTGTTTTTGTATAATTTAAACGGAAAAAGGATAAATTTTTTCAAGTCTTTTTTCCCTGATATTTTTTTAATTGTTAATTTTCCATTCATACTGCAAATATTCCTCCAAAGGTTACATTTTATATTCCGAACATTTCCTTTATTTTTGGAATAAGGTCTAATGGATGTTCTTTATACAGTATTTTACCTTCGGGCGATATTAATATGCTCGTAGGAACGCCGATAATTGCATATTGTTTTTGAATTGATTTGCCTTTTTCCGAATGAGAATCGTTAACATGTATCCATGCAAGTTTGTCATCTTCAATTGCTTTTATCCAGTTTTCATCGTTCTGTTCGTTACAGGAGATGCCTATAAATTCTATGGTTGCATTATTCTGTTTCAGATTATTATACAGTTCAACAAGCGCCGGACTTGACTGTCGGCACGGTCTGCACCACGAACCCCAAAAGTCAATCAAAACATATTTTCCTTTAAATTTCGACAGGGTAATTTCTCTTCCATCCAACGCTTTCAATGTAAAATCAGGCGCTGCTGCACCTGCTTCGGACGCGCGTACATTTTCAATATAATTTTTTATCAGTATTCCCGCCGGCGAATTTTGTACCCGTTCCGAAAGCGTAGAAAACGCTTTTTCGTATTCATCAAAATTGTCCATTAAATCATAATCATACCGAAGCAATGATGCAGAATAAGCCATGTCGGGATGATTTTTTATAAATATATGTTCCAGACTGTGAATATCTTCAAATATGCCGTTTGATTTTTTTATTAAATCAACTGCCGTTTTTTGTAATACGGTATCATTTGTTTCGCGGGATTCGGCAAGCTGTTTAATTCCTTCTTTCTGAATATTATTCGCACTGTCGGTAATACGGTTGATTTCCGACATATCAGGATGATTGTATAATCCGCCTGTCATTTTAATGTAACGCCAGTCGGCTGTATTGCCTGTTACGCTTATCTCTGCGTATGATTCCAAAAAACATCTGGGCGACTGTTTTTTTTCGGGTTTAAATTTTTCGTCGGATTTCAGGTAAGTAAGTTGCACATAATTGTCGCTTACTTTTGTTTTGAGCGTAAACTCTCCGACTTTATCAACAACAGCAGAATCTACGGCTATCCATTTGGAACCATCGGGATCTTCAATCGACAGTATTATACGGTCGCCGATTTCCAAGCCATCAACTTTTCCGGTTATTGCGTTTTGCTCTTCCTGTTTACACGAAAAACATGACAGAAATAAGACCATCAGAAGTAAAAATTTATTTTTCATATTAAGGCGTTTTATTATTATTTTCGGTTCATAAGGAAAAATTAAAAATTTCAAATACATTACTTTAATCCGAATATTTCTTTTACTTTGGGAATAAGCCTCACAGGATGTTCGCGGTACAGTATTTTACCTTCGGGCGATATTAACAGACTCGTAGGCACGCCGACAATTTTATAATTAATGTTTACATTTCTGTCGATTTTCAATTGTGTCCATGTAAATTTATCTTCTTTGATTGCTCTTTTCCATGCTTCGTTGTTTCGCTCGCTACAGGCTATGCTTATAAATTCTATATTGGCTTTTTGGGCTTGCAGTTGATTGTACAGTTCAACTATCATTGGGCTTGACATTCGGCATGGTCCGCACCACGAACCCCAAAAGTCAATCAAAACATATTTGCCTTTAAATTTCGACAGGGTAATTTCTCTTCCGTCCAACGCTTTTATGGTGAAGTCGGGAGCAATATCGCCCACATTGCTTTGGGCATAGCTTTGTTTTGCGCAAATAAAAAACAAAACAGAAACAAGCGTGTATATAAAATATTTTTTCATTTATTTATATTTTTTAAAATCAGATAACTTCAAGTTGTTTTGCCACTTTTGTGATTTTGTCTATTGCAAAGTCAATTTGCTCTTTCGTATGCGTTGCCATTAGCGAAAAGCGAATCAGCGTCATATCTTCGGCAACGGCAGGCGAAACTACGGGATTTACGAACACGCCTTCGCTCATTAGCAGTTTTGTAAACATGAATGTTTTTACATTGTCGCGAATAAGTATGGGAATTATTGGCGTTTCGGGATTTCCTATGTCAAAACCGAGTTCGCGCAGTGTTTTTATTGTGTATCGCGTCATATTCATAAGGTGTTCGATACGTTCGGGTTCTGTCTGCATTATTTCGAGAGAGGCAAGTACGGCGGCAGCCGATGCCGGCGTCATGCTTGCGCTGAATATCAGCGACCGTGAAGTGTGTTTGATAAAGTTGATTATTCTTTCGCTGCTTGCAACGACTCCGCCGAGCGATGCAAACGATTTGCTGAATGTTCCCATTATTATATCTACCTTGTCGGTTAATCCGAAATGTGATGCTGTTCCTGCTCCGTTTTTGCCGAGTACGCCCAAACCGTGTGCGTCATCAACCATGACATTTGCCGTATATTTTTCTGCAAGTTTTACAATTTCGGGAAGTTTGGCGATATCGCCTTCCATGCTGAATACTCCATCAACAACTATAAGTTTAATACGGTTCTGTTCGCAGCGTTTAAGTACACTTTCGAGCGCTTCCATATCGTTGTGGCGAAATTTGAACGTTTTCCCGAACGCCAGCCTTGCGCCTTCTATTATCGATGCATGGTCTAATTCGTCAAGAATAACATAATCGTTACGTCCAATAACCGTAGGGATGACGCCTTGATTTGATTGAAAACCTGTACTGTAAACTATTGCTGCTTCCTTGCCCAAAAATTTGGCGAGTTTTTCTTCGAGTTCAACGTGAATGTCCAAGGTTCCGTTAAGGTAGCGCGAACCTGCACAGCCTGTCCCGTATTTTTTTACGGCTTCAATTGCCGCTTCTTTAACTTTGGGATGGCAGGTAAGTCCCAAATAACTGTTTGAACCGAACATTAATATATCTTTACCTTTGATTTTTACGACGGTATCCTGTTCCGATTCTATTGGACGAAAGTAAGGATATAATCCTGTCTCTTGAATTTTATCTGCAATGTCGAATGCCAATGATTTTTCTTCAAGAAGATTTTTATAACTCTGAGTTCTGTTTTTCATTTTATTTAAAATAATAACTGACAAAAGTAAAAAAAATATTCAATCCAAAGTCATTTTATCCTCATATTTTGTTTGTATTTGAATAAAATTCGCTAATTGTCAATGAAATATAATAGTCAATATTTTGTTTGATTTTATAATTTCCGATGAAAAATCATAAAGATTTAACCCTTCTTTGACAACTTTATTCAGATGGCATTTAATCGTTTTATTAAAATTTATTTTAAAATCATCGAATAGAAATTTTTGTACAGCGCACAATCAATTTGATTTATTTTGTTCGACACTTTTATAACCTCGTTCGGGTCTTTTAGAGTATTGCGTTCGTCATTGCACAAATATCTGTTCGAAATTTTTATACCAAAACGGGATCAAAACAAACTAAAATATAATGATATTTTATTGATATTCAATTTGTATAAATTACAGTTTGATGGCGTTTTGGTATAATGTCGTATTATTGTCATTTTTTATTCGTAATGAGCAAGTGCATATTTCAAAAACAGATAAATCATGTATAATCAGCATGCAAAAAATTCACAGAATCGTTTTGAAGTTGCAAAAATATAAGCGCCGACAAGTGTTAAAATTATCGGCGCTTAAAAATATAATTAAAAATTATTTAAGCGTCAGTTGCGATGTACCTATTGATTTTCCATCTAAATAGGCGCTTACATTATAGACGCCTTTGGCAACTTTTACATCTCCAAAACTGTAATAAATGCAGAGTTCTATTTCGGCTCCCTGATAATCGATTTCGCGTGCTGCCGAATATATTATCTGTTCTCCGTCAACGTCAAATAGATTATTTTCATTTGTTGTCAACACAATTCCGTCGGGTCCTTTGACTCTGATATAAACTGTTTTCAATCCGTGTTGTGCAATCGAATTTTCTATAAGAGTAATGCATGATTTTATATGACTTGTTCGGCTTGCGCGGTTTGTATCTTTGTCTTTTTTTGTCATTCCCTGCACGTTCATTCCGCGGGCTTTTATCACCGAGCCTTCCTGTACTTTTGTTGTAAGTTCTTCGGCTTTTAGACTTACTTCGTCGTGTTTGCGCGTTATTTCCTGCACCTGTTCCTTTATTTGAATATTTTCGGAAACAAGTTGCTGGTTAACGGTATTTAGCGAGTCAATTTGCACAATATAATTTTGCATTATCGAGCGCAATGTTCCAAGTTCTTTTTCGTAGGCGCGTATTTTTTGCAAATTTCCTGCTTCGGTTTTTTTTACTTTTTCGAGCAGCAGTTCTATTTTTTCCTGTTCTTGCAGCAGCGCCATGTTTATTGAATCGTTATTGGTTTGCAGCGTTGAATATTCCTGTTTCAGTTCGTTCAGTTCGGTAATAAGATTTTCTTTATCGTTTGTTAATAAAACAACTGTTTCTTTTTTGTTTTTTGATTCCAAATAAAGTAATGCACCCAAAACAATCACGGCAACGCATAAGATGCCTATTATTATTTTGAATACGGTTGCTGTTTTGTTGTTGTTTACTGTTTTTGTTTTTTCTTCCATAATTTCAATTTTAATTTGTTATTATTCTAAAAATTTCTTCAAGATGTTGCTCTTCTTCGCGCAACGTAATAATTGTAAAATTATTGTTTTTTGCAAAGTTAAACATTTTTATTCTTATATCATCATCAACCGTACTTTCTATTAAAAAATGTTGAGGATTATATTTTGTTATTATTTTGCCAAAAGTTATTTTTTCAAGTTTGTCTGTATTTTGATTTGGTAAGAATTCGACCTCAATGCGCTGAACGGGATTAAATGACATCGATTTCAATGATTCTATTGATTTGTCGGCAACAATTTTTCCTTTATTTATAATTATTGCTCTGTCGCAAACGGCTTCAACTTCCTGCATGATATGAGTTGAAAATATTACTGTTTTTTCTTTACCTGTATTTCTTATCAAATTGCGTATTTCTACAATTTGATTTGGGTCTAATCCTGTTGTCGGTTCATCCAAAATGAGTACATCGGGGCTGTGCAGAATAGCCTGAGCCAGCCCAAGCCGCTGGCGATAACCTTTCGACAGTTGTCCGGCTTTTTTATGCGCTTCGGGCATCAAGCCTGTAAGCTGTAAAACTTCATCTATTCGGTTTTTCAGGTTTCGTTTTATTCCGTAAATACGTCCCGACATGTTAAGATATTCGCGTACATACAAGTCGTAATAAAGAGGATTGCTTTCGGGTAAATATCCTGTTAATTTGCTTGTTTTGCGAGCGTTTTTTTCAACATCAATGCCGTTTATTGATATCTGTCCGCTCGAAGCGGCAATGAAGCCTGTGATTATTTTCATCATTGTCGATTTTCCTGCTCCGTTTGGACCAAGAAATCCTAGAACTTCTCCTTTTTTGGCTTCAAAACAGATATTATTTAAAACCTGTTGCTTGCCGTAGAATTTATTTATGTTATTAACTGAAACGGACACGATTTTATTTATTTGAAATATTCATCCAGTTTTTCTTTATCTTCTATTCGCTGTTTCAAAATATTGATGTATTCGTCTATGCTTTCGTCAATTTTAGTATTTAATTCTCTTGCTTTTTCAAGCCATTTAATTGCAAGATTAAAATTTTCGAGCATTTCGCACGAAAGCGCTATATTGTATATTATTTGTGCCTGACGTGATTTTGTTTTGCTTTCTTCAAGTGCGTCTGTCCAGTATTGAGCGGCGTTCGACCAGTTCTGTTCTTTTGTAGCCGCATCATAGGCTTTGCGCAATTTGCTGCTGGTATTATCGTAATATGAATCATAAAATATAAGCCTTTCTGCCGTTTCCCATGTTGGAATTATGCGTTTTGCAAAATCTTGACCAATCATTTCTGCTGTAATTCTACGTGCAGCTTCAAGTTTTGGCGGCGGAACATAAGTTCCATCTTCATCGTACGATGCCGGAATCATAATATTATCTTTGCCTGTATATTTCATCGCCTTGTTGCCTGTTGCTACATCGTAAGCGTTTATTTTAACTGTAAAATTTACATTGGTTACCAATGGTCGCTTTTTTGATTTTTCAAAAATATACTGTGCGTTTATGTCAATAAATTCAACAACAATAACTGCTTTTGCTCCTGTCTGTTCTGCAATAATATCAAGTTCTTCTTTGGGCATGTCTTCGTTCATCATGGCTGTGTCGCTGTAAATATTAAAAACGGGAATATCGGCGTATTCGAAAATCGGCGAACTTTCGAGCGTTTCTTTTATTCCGTTTGCAACGGTATTTATGAGAATGCTGTCAACAGTAAAAAGTTCCGATTTTTTACCCTCTTCGTTTTCATAATAATGTATGGCTGCGATAGCGGCATTTTTATCATTTCCGCCGAAATTCACTTTCTCTTCGGGCGGCGATAACAGTTGTATTTCTACAATTTCGGCAGTTTGTGCAAACGTATTTGTTGCACAAATTGCACATAACATAATGATTACAGTTCGTTTCATATTCTTTTTTGTTTTATATAACCGACTTACAAAAATAACACCATTTTTTAACAAAAACAATTAAAGCCAAAGATTTTATCATAATTTCACATTACACACTCATATTTCTTGTAGTTTTAATCAGTCGTTCATTATTATTTAGGTTAATTTCATTTTTTTTTCGCTGCAAATATAATCATTCTTATTTTTTCTGCAAACACAGGATGAGGCTGCAAGTATAATGAATAAATAACAATCAATTGCTTTGGTCTATTGAAATTTTCAATAAAATTTAAACAGTTTTTCAGCATATTGTCAGAACGACAATGAAATTCCTACGCCAAGCATCTGTTTGAATTGCAGTCGAGGTCCAAGTATTTCGCCTGTAGCCGAATCTTTTATTTTTATATCATCATCATATAAAAGTTTTGAATAAATTCTCGACGAAAACCATTTATTCATTTTTATATTCCAATCAAATTCCCAGCTTATATCAACGTTTCCAAAATTATTTACCCAACTCGAAAAAAGTTCAAGCGAACTGTTTATCGTGCTTTTTGATTTGAATGTTTTTGAATACGTAGCCTTGATAAGCGAACCTGTTTCAGTCAGCGATTTGTGTCCGGGGTTGACGCCGTAATCTCCTCTGTTCGACAGCATTGTGTCGAGAACAAAAGTATATTTTGCCGAAAATGGCGACAGCATGAATGACAATTCCGTAGTTGGTTTATAATCCATACCGAGCGAAGCGATAAGGTATCCGGGAGACATGAATTTTGACGTATATTTACTTTTATCCGGCGGCGGATACGTTTTGTAACCCTTATCAAATTGCGTTTTCAATTGAAATGCCAAAGAATAATACCATTTTTTCGACGAACGCAATCCGAATTTTGTAAGAAAGTCAATTTTGTCATTGTTTTTCAAAAAATTACTTTCCTGATATGTTAATCCGTAAGCCAAATCTAAGGTCGTTTCCCATGTAAATTTCGTTTCCGTGTACACTGATTTTAATCCAATCATGGCAACTCCTGCAATAGAATTTGCGCCTCCGGCAGACCAGTTGCTGAAAGATGTCTGTGTAAGCGAAAGCGTTGGAGAGCCGTTGAATTTGAACTGCGGCTTTATTTTTACGGTATCTTTTTTTGCATTAGATGCTTCATTCTGAACTCCATCGCTATCCGACTGTGCCATAATATCCGAATAACACACAAACGAAAAAACAGTTAATAAGTAAAACAAACTTTTCATTAAAATGAATTTTAGTTAAAATCAAATTGTGCAAAATTAATATATTTACGGCACAAAAATGTATTTTTTTTCAATAAAATATCTTAAATAATAAAAAATCCAACTTGAATTTATATTGGAAAAATCTCATTTTCATACTTTAGTCGGTTCGATCTTAGCCCTGAGTTATTAAAAAAAACGATTTTTTTATCCGAGTTTGCTTATATTGTGTAAAAAATAATTAATTTTGTGAAAAAATCGTAATTTTATGTTAGTAATAGGTATAGCAGGAGGCACAGGCAGCGGGAAAACCACTGTGGTAAGAAAAATTGCGGAACTCTTTCCGCCGGGCGATGTTTCTATAATTCCGCAAGATTCGTATTATAAAGACAGCAGCCATATTCCTGTCGAAGAAAGGCAAAATATAAATTTTGACCATCCGAATGCTTTCGATTTCGACTTGCTGGTGAAACATGTGAAAATGTTAAAACAGGGAAAATCAATAGAACAGCCGATTTATTCCTATCTTACCTGCACGCGTTCGGAAGAAACAATTCATGTAAAATCGCAGCCTGTAATAATCATTGAAGGCATTTTGATTTATACTAATCCCGAATTGTGCAAAGAAATGAATATAAAAGTATTTGTTGATGCCGATCCCGACGACAGACTTATTCGCGTTATAGCGCGCGATATTGCAGAACGCGGACGAACTGTTGAAAAAGTGATAGAAAGATACGAAAAAATATTAAAACCAATGCATCTGCAATTTATAGAACCATCAAAGCGTTACGCCGATATTATCATACCGCAGGGCGGACATAACGAAGTTGCTATTGACATTTTGAAAACGACTATTGAAAAAGCATTGCAGAAACGATGAAAATAAACATGGAAAATATTTTGTTTCTTGATATTGAAACAGTTCCACAATATGAATGTTTTAACGATGTGCCCGAAAACATTCAGGATTTATGGATAAAAAAAATGTCAATCAACATAAAACCTGATGAAAATTCAGAACAGGTTTATCAACGAGCAGGCATTTGGGCTGAATTTGGTAAAATTATTTGCATATCGGCAGGATTTATTTATAAAAAAGATGGTAAAAATATATTCAGAGTAAAATCATTTTATGACGACAGTGAAGAAAAATTACTGTTTGAATTTAATGAAAATCTGGAAAAATTTTCAAAAAAACATAAACACAATATAATGCTTTGCGCTCACAACGGCAAAGAATTTGATTTTCCATACATTGCACGGCGAATGTTAATAAATAAAATAAAATTGCCGAAAATATTAAATGTCAGCGGTAAAAAACCTTGGGAAGTGCCTTTTTTAGATACAATGGAACTTTGGCGTTTTGGCGATTACAAAAATTATATATCGCTTAATCTTTTGGCGACTCTGTTCGATATAGAATCGCCAAAGGACGATATTGATGGTTCGATGGTAGCCGATGTTTATTACAGTCAAAATGATATTGAACGCATTGTGAAATATTGCGAAAAAGATACATTTACCGTTGCGCTGATTTATCTTCGACTGAACGAAATAGAACAGGAATTGACGATGAACAATAAGCATTAAAACGTAATGTTATTTTTGTCAACATTAGTTAGCCGCTCCTTAAAAAGGTACAAAACTGTTCATTATTAATATTTATTGATGCAAATTATATAGATAATACCAAAACGGCATCAAAACAGACTAAAAAATAATGATATTTTACTGATAATTCAGTCTATACAAATTATTGTTCGATGGCGTTTTGGTATTAAAGTCAGCAAAACAATTACTTGAAAATAATAAGGTCATTACAAATTATACTTTTATTGTTGAAAGCGAAAAAGATTGTATATTTGTAGAAAATTTGGTAAGTGAATTGAAAATGGAAAATAATTTTGTCCTTTTGCCGTTTTATAAAGAGAAAAATTTATTGTTTTTCAACAAAAATATTTTTCTGACAATGACTGATATTTTAGAGGCAAAGCCTGAAATATCAAATATTTATGCCCGACAGTCAATAAACTCAAATTACTACGGCAGGTTAATAATTATGAGCAATGGTGACATATTTGCCAATTTAAATAAAAAAAACTCGGTAATATCAATAATGGCACATTACACGAATTTGCATACAAAGAAATGAAGTCGGGGAAAAGCTGGCGTAAAACAAGAAAAAATGTAAAACCATGCAATCAATGCGTTTACAAATATTTATGTCCGCCAATTTCCAATTACGAGTATGCTGTCGGCAAATTTAACCTGTGTAATGTGAAATGAAACGGTTAACTGTCATTATAGTATTTTGGGTAAAATTTGTTTTTTTTATGGACAAACATTATCCGACAGTTTATTTGTGGATACTGTCAAATTGGATAAAATTACAGTTCACGGTTTTGTAAAACGCGTTGATAACAAATTCGACAGAAAAGTGTTTGCAATTCCCGAAACACAAAAAGCGGCGGCGCGTTCGGTGCTTGATATTTTACGGACATTGCCGGGCGTGGTGGTCGATGAGTCGGGAAATATACGTTACAAAGGCGCGGAAGCAACTGTTCAGATTGACGAACAGAATATAAAGCATGTTTTCGGAAAAATCGAAATGGTGCCTGTGGAGCGTATAGACAAAATTGAACTGATTGATGCGGCAATGCGTACAGGCGGCGATGGCAGAGGAGGAATTATCAATATCAAACTCAAACAAATTCGAGATGATGGCTTCAGCGGAATGATTTCGGCGCTGCTTAATACGGTTAAGTTCAAAGATATAAATGATTCGCGTGAATTTGGCAACCTGAATTATAAAAACAGCAAATTTACTTTTTTTGTTAATTCCACGTTCGAAACCGACAAACATTCCAGACAGACGGTTTCCGAAAGTAATTTTAATTTACTCGACTTGCCTTATTTTCAAACATCTAATGAAAATACATTTTGGAAAACCCGTATAAATTCCAACTATGCAGGCGGTTTTTACAACCCAACTCGAAATACGCAATTTTACATAAGCATGGCATATTTAACCTTAAAATACACGGAAGATAATTTCAGGAATTTTTCGGAACTGAACAGCGTTGACGATTCCAAAATTACCGGGTATACCGGCGAAAGCAGTCTTAATGAAAAGCAATTATGGACGGGAGGCTATCTTTCTTTCCGGCATAATACGGATACGCTTGATTCCTACATAAAACTTTCGGCATATTTCTATTTTCAGAAAATTCCGAGAAACGAAAATTATCAGTATTTTTACGAAACTTTGAATAGCCGGACTTCCGACAGCATTTACATGTACGCGAATAACCGGAACAGTAATTCAAAATATATGTTTTTCAATGCTTTTTACAATCATTCCATTTCCGAAAAATCAAGATGGAACATATCTTACAGTTTATCCTTTGACTGGACAAACCCAAGTATTTTTCATCAATACGTTTTTGATGAACTTAATTTGCCGTTGACACAAAAAAATAAAAATTTTCAGCAATCTCATAATCTTTCATTTCGTTTTGGTTCTGAATGGAAAAAATGGAAATTTGACGCAGGCTTAAATTTAATGAGCGAATTTAACACCGGACAATATTTGAGATATAATATGAATGACAGCGATACGACTCTGTTTATCAACAAAAAACACTTTCGATTGTTGCCTTCTGCTACTATTGCCTATTTGCTTAATAAAGCAACGGAAATAAAATTATCTTTGGCAAAAACGGCTACATTCCCGCATTTTCTGGATTTATTGGATTATGTCGATAAAAACAATGTTTTTCAATGGAAATCAGGCAATTCAAATCTTAAGCCTGTTGATTTTTATTCTGCATATCTGGCATATAATTACGATGTTGATAAATGGAACGCTTCGGCAGAACTGTTTTATAATTTCACAAATAATGATATAAAAAACATGTCTGCTCCTGTTAATTCGTTGATTTTTTTGATAAAACCCGAAAATATTGCGAAAACGAGTAATGTTGGAATTGATTTTTCTATATGGTATAAAATTATTGATAAACTGAATTTTACATTATCTGCAAGCATTTATCATACCAATTTTGACTTAAATTCTTTGATAGAAACAGCAAAACAACAAAATTTGATGCTGCCCGAATTAACACGCAAGCAATATGGTTGCGATATTAAATACAGCATGGAATATACATTGCCAAAAGATATATATACAACGTTTTACATTAATTATCATTCGAAAGAAGTTACTTATAACGGATATAAAAAACCTTACATCGGATCGGCAATTCATATCAGTAAAAAGTTATTTGACAATAAATTAAGAGTAACGTTAAGTCTAAATAATATTTTCGGCAATTATGTCAACCGCGGCTCATATTCCAATAATTTTGGTATAATCAGCAACATTTTGTATAACGGAACGCCTTACAAATATACTTACGGCATTTCACTTCAATACGATTTCAACAAAGGCGACAGAGGTACGGGAGATTTGAAATGATCTTTTTCGCTTTATTATTGGCGATTTGACAAAACAAACAATTAAAGAAGTTTGGAACTCACCGCGTGCACTTGAACTTGCATTTCCTAAAAAAAGAAAATTTCAGAAATGCAGGTATCTGCAAAAAATGTGCTATCGTTGACGAATGTTAGATTTATCATAACAAGTGTTATGCAGATGTGTTGAAAGCATACGGCGACGAGAATTGGGATTTCCCGTATCCGCGCTGTAAATTTGCGCCAAAATTTATTAATGACCTAAATTTGCTGTAAATTTGGAATTAAAAAATTCTTAGATTTGCATTATGAAATTAAAAAAGCAAAAAAAATGATTAAAAAAAACAACATATATATTTGCAAAAATTGCGAATTTCGCTACATGTGCCACGACTGTCGTGCATTTATAACCGATTCAAATAATATTTATTCAAAACCCTTAAATTGTAAATACAATCCTTATGAAACGATTTGGTCTTAAATTCAGGACAATTTATTTTGTCATATTACTACTGTCCTTTTTGGGAAAAGGATTTGCACAAGAGCCATTATGCAATCCGTACAAAGTAGCGGATACTGCGATGGCGAATAACAACGTTAATTATTTAAACGCTGTGAATGCATTGAAGCAACTGCAATTACATTGTCATACCAATATGGAACAAAACATGTATTTGCAAGCCTCGCTTACATACAATTCTTTTTTACAGAACAATCCCTGTCTTGACACGCTTTACAGTCAATGGTATAAAACGCCATCCAGTACACCTGTTATTTTAGTTGAAGGAATAGAGGATGTTATGGATACTGTTTTGTTTCACGCTCAACAGCAACGAGTAATAATGTTTAATGAACAACACCTTCATCCTGAACACCGTTATTTTGTTTCGCTGCTATTACCCCGGCTGTATGCCATGGGATTTCGTTATTTAGCATTAGAGGCTTTTTGGGAATCGTCGGATTCGCTGATGCAGCGCGGTTATCCCGTACAAAGTACAGGGTTTTATACCAGAGAACCTGTAATGGGACAACTTGTTCGTAATGCGCTCAGTCTGGGCTTCATTCCCGTTACCTATGATACTGCTTACGTTCATGACAGAGAATATGAATCTGCACTTAATTTATACAACAGCACATTGAAACAGGATACAGCCGCCCGTGTAGTAGTACTGGCAGGCATAGCCCATATTTACAAGGCGGAAAATTTGAAGAGAATGGCTTATCATTTTGGTCAAATATCAGGCATCATTCCTTATACCATTAATCAGTCAGAGTCAGTGGTTTTTGCTCGACAAATGCAAAAGAATACGGTATATTTAAGACAGGGGAATCTCGATAATTGCGATTTGTATGTAATCAACAATCTTTCCGTGCCTTTGCAGGAACAAAATATAAACATGAAAAATAATCTGCCGTTAATGGAGATCGAACTTTCACAGGATATTATTCAATACCTTGCAGAACAGCAAAATCTGTTACTTTCTGTATTCAGAAATGATGAATTTATATCTTACGAGTGGCAATCTGTCCCTGTGTTAAATTATTTGCTGACAACAGGACAGAAGCATATATCACTCTCTGTTCCTGCCGGACAATATGTATGTATCATACGTACAACTACCGGCGAAGAGATGTTAAGGCAAATTATTAACATTGAAGCATAATTACATAATTTTTCCGAACTGGTAAAAATTAAATGTATGTTTTTGGGCGTTTATATATAATACTTGTAATTTTTTCTAATATTCATAAGGCTTTTTACATGCTTTGCGATAAAACATTTATAAATGAAGTTAAAAAATATCAAATGAAACCTTTGCAAGGCGAAAGTGTTGATAACATGTTAATATTTAGGTGATTATAATTGGTTTATGTGAAATATTTCATGTATCTTTGCATCATGTTTAATAAAAAAAGACAACAAATGGGTTTTAGTGACGGTTACGTGGAAAAACGT
>JAITLJ010000094.1 GCA_031277925.1 Prevotellaceae bacterium
AGTTCATATTTTGCCGAATTTTTGCCTGTATCTGTATAAAACTCGGTATTTTTATTCGATAATTTATGTCTATAATTTATTAATAATTAACCGTTTCGACCCTTTTTAAGGAGCGACTATTTATAGAAAAAACAATTGTTCGTATTTTGCCGAATTTCTGTCTGTATCTATATAAAACACGTTTTTTTATTCGATAATTTACTCCAATAAATATTAATAGACCAGTTTCAGTATTTATTAAGGAGCGACTAAATAATCAACAAAGAATCCAAAAAAAATGAATTTGTGTTAATTTTTGAGCGCACGACATTGCTTTTATTGTTTTATTTTTCACATCAGCAAAGTTCGGCGATTTTATCTGTCCAGTCTCCATTTTCTTTAATCAGAGCAACAAGTTCGTCAACGGCATTTTGTTGAGGAATATTGCGTTTCACAAGTATTTTATTTTTGTATAAAGATATTTTTCCTGTGCCTGCTCCGACATAACCATAATCAGCATCAGCCATTTCGCCTGTTCCGTTTACGATACAGCCCATTACGGCAATTTTAAGATGTTTGAGGTGTGATGTTTGATTTTTGATTTCGGTCAATGTTTTTTGAATATCAAAAAGCGTTCGTCCGCAGCTTGGACATGCTATAAATTCTGTTTTGCTAAAGCGTACACGTGCAGCCTGCAATATCGAAAAGCAAAGTTTTACAAGTTTTGCGCTTTCGATTTTAGTATTTTGCAAACAAAGTGCATCTCCGAAACCGTCAACAAGCAGGGCGCCAAAATCGCAAGCGGCTTTTATTTGCAGCGATTCAACAGATTTATCATCATAACTGCGATGAATTATTACAGGATTATGCGCATTTGCATTTTCGAGCATAAAAAAACAGGCGCGAAGTTCGGCAACTGCATTTGTATTAGCGCTTTCTATCATCAGTATGTTTTGCGGATTTTTTTTAATCCATTCAAAAAAATCATCATTAAAGCAAGAAATATCACAGCGAACAAGATTTTCCATTTCGTCAGAAAGTATTGTTATTCCTTGTATTTGAGAGTCGAACAGAGATGAGCCTGTGTAAACGGCATCAGGAGAATTTGAAGTTTTGTCCCATTTTTTACCGTTTTTCACAAATCCCAATTCTTCAAAATCTTTGTCGTAAATCGGATTTATATGCGATAAATCGGCAACTGTCGCTATTTGATTTTTTCCTCCAAAAATATTCGCTGCTTTAGTTTTTCGTTGACTGTAAGTATATGGAAAATACTTTTTTGCATCAACGTCGGGAATAAATTTATGTTTTTCGCGCCCTTTAAAATAATTAATCAGAATTTTCGCCACAGGAATTTCGTTTTCGGGATCTTCGGTAAGCGAAACGCGAATGGTATCGCCCAAACCGTCGGCAAGTAAAGTTCCTGCTCCCACAGCCGATTTTATTCGAGCATCAGCGCCATCGCCAGCTTCGGTAACGCCGATGTGCAAAGGAAAATTCATTTTTTCGGCGTCCATTTTTTCGACAAGCAATCGATAAGCATATACCATTACACGCGTATTGCTCGATTTCATTGAAACAACAACGTCTTCAAAATCTTCATCTTTACATATCCGCAAAAATTCCATTGCCGATTCAACCATGCCTTCCGGCGTATCGCCGTAGCGATTCATAATTCTTTCGGACAGCGAACCGTGATTTACGCCGATGCGCAATGCTGTTTTGTGCTGTTTGCAAATACAAATCAAAGAAATAAATTCATTGCGCAGATATTGAAGTTCGGCGCTGTATTCATCTGTATTGAGATTTTTTTTGCCATTTGTCGTTTTATCAATGAAATTTCCCGGATTTATTCTTACTTTTTCCACATATTGTGCTGCAATTTTTGCTGCATTTCGATTGAAGTGAACATCGGCAATCAAAGGAATATTAATGTTTTTTTCTGCAAGTTTCGATTTTATTATTTGCAGTGCATTTGCTTCGGGCAGTCCTTGCGCTGTAGCGCGAACATAGTCTGCGCCTGCTTTTGCAATTTTTTTGCATTGAACAACAGCCGCATCAATATCGGTGGTTGCAACATTTATCATCGATTGTATGCGAACTGGATTTTCGCCTCCGAGTGGAAGGTTTCCTATATTCACAACATTTGTCTTACGGCGATTATATTTTGTGAAACTTTTACAGAACATTTTATTTTTTAATATTTGCAAATTTGTATAAAATTCCGAACGAAACTTGCATGCTTACAGGCTGTATGTATTTGATTCTTTCGCTTTTATATTTTGGCTTGTAAAGGTAAGTAAGTCCGTAATTATATCTGAATTCTGTTTGCAATTCCATACGTTTCGCTATTCTAAAACCTATTCCTCCTCCAAATCCGAATCCAAACTCGAAGCGAACATCACGATCGTTGAACGATACAGGTATTTCATTTGAAGAGGTTTCGCTTTTGATTTTATATTTTGCTTTTTGGGTATATCCAATATAAAATCCGCCGTTTAGAAATCCGATAAAGTTGCCAAATTCAAGCCTGCCGTGTCCCAATACGGGCAATTCCCATGATTCGCGGATGTTTATCGTATCATTTTCTCTGTATGAAAATCCGCGTTTTATGTTGTTCAGTTCAGCCTGAATTCCTGTATATTTGTCTATATACAGTTTGTATATCAATCCGTAATTCATGCTCGAATACGAATTTGTTCTGCGGTAATTAAACCTGTCAATAGTTATATCCGAATTATTATACGCGCCTCGAATACCAATCCAGTGTTGAGCTTCGGCGCATATTCCGATAAACGTTATCAGTATGGATATTAATATTTTTTTCATCGTTTATAATTTTTTGTAAAAAGTAAATTCAACTGTCAAATTTCGTTTCGTAATTATCAGTAAACGTCACATTCAGACGAGCCAAAATTACATAATTTTTTCGGTCTTTGCTGCAATTTATACTTTGAATTTTAAAATCAGTTCAAACAAGTCAACAGTTTTGTCGCTACGTTTGCAATGACGCTGCAAATATAGTAAATATATAAATAGTCGCTCCTTATAAACTGTAAAAATAGTCGTTCCTTTCGAATAAAAAAAACAATGTTAATACATTAAAAATTTCGGACAGTTATTTCTTTCTGTTAATTTGCATCAAGCCAAAAGAAGATAAAGAAACAAGTTCATATTTTGCCGAATTTTTGCCTGTATCTATATAAAACTCGGTATTTTTATTCGATAATTTATGTCTATAATTTATTACTAATGAATAGTTTCAATGTTTATTAAGGAGTATCTAAATAACAAACTGTCGTTAAATATCGTTTCGCTGGCTTATTTCAAGAATTGCTTCCGACACGTTTATAATATAATCGCCAAGTTTTTCTGCTTCGTTTATTAAATCTGTATAAACGGTTCCTGTCGAATATGTATATTTTCCGTTTTCGATATTTATTATATGTCTATCTCGAAGTTGCGAGCGTTTTACGTTTATATCTTTTTCACATTCATAAGCGTTGTGTATTTCATGCAGTTGCGTAAATCCTTTCTCCAAATTACTGTTCATTATTTCAAGCGCCTTTTGCACGATGTCGAACATATCGTTCAAATCTTTAATCATTATTTCGTCAAATTCAACTTTATTTTCGTTTTTTCGCTTTAATGTTCTGGCAAGATTGTAAGCAGAGTCAGCAATACTTTCTATTTCATCAATTATCTTATACATTCCCTGAACTCGATGAACATTAAGTTCGCTAAGGTCGCCTTCCGATACTTTTGCAATATAATTTGCTATTTCAACTTCAATTCTGTCGCTAATGTCTTCATATTTTTCGATACGTGCAAACTGTTCGCCGAACTTTTCGGGTTCATTTCCCGAAAACATATCACGCACAATTGCAAACATTCGCGTACAGCGTTTTGCGTAAAGACATATTTCCAATTTCGCCTGTTGCAGCGACAATGCCGCTGTTGACATCATGCCTGTTGTAATATAGCGCAGTCGAAAAATTTCTTCGCCCGTATCTTTCTGTTTTATGAGTTTTGTTACTATTTTTACTATACATTTAGTAAACCAAACCATAATAAATGTATTGGTAATATTGAACATTGAATGGAAAAGCGAAAGCGATATTGTAATATTTGCCGTTTCTTGAAATGGATTTCCTGCTCCAAGCGCATCGGAAACAGAAGCAACCAGATTTAAAAACGGATGATATAAAATCAACACCCAAACAACGCCGAATATGTTGAATACAGTATGAGCCAAAGCGGCACGACGCGCCGAAACGTTGGCTACCATTGCCGCTATGTTTGCAGTTATCGTTGTTCCTATATTTTCGCCTAAAACCATTGCGGCGGCAAGTTCAAATGTAATCCAGCCATTGGCGCAC
>JAITLJ010000105.1 GCA_031277925.1 Prevotellaceae bacterium
GTCATTAATACTTAATGATTTAGGAATTTTTTGATTGCAATCGTAAAATATTAAAAAACACAGGCAAAACCGCATTAATCGCAGTCGTACCGCGGCATTGCAGGCGGAATGACTAAATAATTTAAAATTTAATAATTTAAAAATGCCCATAGCGGGACAGTTATTTGCTGCTTTTTTCTGCCAACATTTTGTCCATAGCGGGACAGGCTTCTTCGTCGTTGCGCTAAATTATCCGACAGAATTTTTTAATGTCGTATTATTGTCATTTTTTTATTTGTAAGGAGCGACTAAAATAACGACTTATTTTTTATTCTTCGAGCCATTTGGTAAGCGTTTCCATTGCTTCGTTTTTCATTGCTTCGGGCAATGTTGAAATTCGTGCGCGATGACTTCCGTCGGGCTGAATTAAAATTTTAATATTTCGTTTTCCTTTGAGCCATCTTACTCCGGCGGCTGTCCACGGATCTACTTCGCCATAAATGAACATTATTTTCGGGTCGTTTGTTTCCAAAAAGTTTACGATTTTCTTACTGAGTTCTTCATCAAAACTTATGGAATCGGCTATGCCTTCCAAAAATATTTTTTTCAAATATCCTGTACTGTTTTTAATTTTCAAATACTGTTTGAAAGGTTCAATGTCATATCCGTAATATCCCAATTCGCGCGCTGCCTGAACAAAAAACGATGTATTGCCGCCTTTTGCAAAATACGATGGACTGCTTATTGACGTAAAATGTGCGAATATTTCGTCATTTGATGCATTATTTGCGGGAATTTTTTCCACATCGTTTCCCCATTGCCAGAATGAGAATGAATGTTCGAGTACGCAATAATCGTAAATCTCGTCGAGCGGAATACTGAATTCGTATTGTTTTTCGGAGCAAAATTTCTCAAAATCAGGCATAAGTTGTTCGCGCCGTTTTAATACTTCCAGCTGAAAATCCTCAATTTTTTTGCGATTTTCGGCTGTTGATACGTTTTGTAAAAACGGTTCGTGCCTGCCATCTTCAACTTCGAAACATAGCGGAGCGACATAAGGTACGGAAATATCGACATCATCAGGAAAAAATGTTCGATAAATAAGCGCTGTCTGTCCGCCTTTGCTTATGCCTGTGCTTATCCATTTTTGGGTATATATGTTTTTCAATGCGGCGACTATTGCATGTAAATCTTCGGCAGAATTTTCGGCAGTAAGGTATTGCCAGTCTTTTTCTTCGGGAGTTGACTCCAGAAAATAACGATGTTCTACAAAAACCATATTTGTATTAAAAAGGCGTGAAATTTCTTCACGATATTTCGACTTTAATGCATAATTTCCGCCGTAACCTTCGGTAACAATAACAGTCGGACGGTCGAAACCTGCATGAAAAACGACAACACGTTGCTGAAATGTTCCGACAGAATCGTTTTTGGGACTTATTTTTTGCTTGAAAAGGGTTAAATATTTTTCTTGAAACTCATCAGATTCCATCTTCTCTATTTTTGTGATTTCAGCAATTTCGGAGAGTTTTTTATAAATATCACTTTGTGCAAAAATACCTGTATTTATTGCCAGCATGCAAATAAATACAATAAAATACAATCTTATATTTTTCATCTTTTTATTAATTTTATATTAGTTAATTTTGTTTGTTTCGTAAATTATTTTTTCAAAATCGGTTTTATTTATTGTTATCTGATTGAAAATGTCAATAATATTTTCTGCGCTGATTTTTTCAAAATCTTCGATTCGCGGCGTTATAAAAACTCCGCCTAAATCAACGGATGCAGGACTTATCAAAAGTTGTTTGTCGCCCTGTTCAAAAAATTGTGCAGGACGATGCCCGACCCGCGGGAAAATATGCACTGTCCATGATTTTTTGTCTGTATAGCAAATAATGTTCAACATCGGTTCGGTTTCGTGCGGCTGCAATTTCGAAAGTATGTTGTATATTTTCGCAAACATTTCGAGCATATCGTTTTTACAGTTCGACTGCAAAGTTATCATTCGGCGCAAATAATCGGCGGCAAAACTTATTTCAACGTTTTTGTATTTCACGATTTGCAAACGATTTTTCATTTCGGCAAATTCTTTTTCGACAGGTAAAAATCCTTTGTTGCCGGCTTGAAAATGCAGATGGTCGGGCGCCGAAGCGCCGCATTTCGGACCGTTATAAAAAACAGTGTAATCGGTCAAAGCAGCAGATATTTCGAGCATTGTTTCCATGTTTTGGGCGATCGACTGTGCGGTATGCTGTCGTTTCGAAATTGTTAAATGTTTCGGAAAAATGGGAAAAGGATTTACAAGAATCAAAAAATCGGCGCATACCGGAATACATTGCTGCTCGGGCGGAAGATTTTGCGGACAAAGAAAACATTTGCGTTCGCTTATCGACCTTGCATCTATTTTGGCTGCCGACGAGCGAATACGTTCGGGATTGAACTGAACGACAAAACACATTCCGCCGATATACAGTTTACGGACAAGCGTTTTTTCCAGTCCTTTGTAGTTTGCGGCGGCAAGTTGCCACGATGATGTTTGCTGTCTGAAAAGTTGTTCTGTTAAAAATGAGATATTATTGTTTGTATCTGTTGTATAAAAAAAATTCCTGTCTATATTCATTTATTGTTTTCTTTTTTGTTTATTATTCATTTTTTTGTTATTGTGAACCCGCAGGGTAAAATAAGCCAGAACAATAAATAAGTATTCAACAGTAAATAATAAATAGTGATTAGTAAATTATAAAATAGTAAGTTGTTTCTGTTTTGCTTTGTCATTTCATTTCCTCGCAATAAGTTTTTATCTAATTATTTATTGTCAAAAATCACTCTGGCTATCATTATTCCTGTGTTTCGGCTGTTTTTTGCCAGATAATCGTGCAAAGGCTCATCGCTTATCATAACCTTTTTTCCCGACATCGAGGCATGCATCAGGTGTATTCTTCCGTTTTGCCTGACAGCCAAGCCTGTATGCGTTATGTCGAGACCTTCGGTGTTGCAGGTTATTGCAATCAAATCGCCTTCCTGTATGTTTTTTTCTATTTCGGCAACTTTTGTTTTTGGTACATAATAATGTTTATGTCGGTTGAGGTTTTCTTCCGAAAGTTTTATTTTGTCAAAAGTTTGCCTGTCGGCAAGGCGCGGATATTTTTCGCTATTCTGCGTCATGTAGTTTATTGTTTTCACATAAGGTTCTCCGCCGATTTCTTTGGTAACGTTTTTTACAAAACCGCGCGCTTCGTTTGTTACAATCCAGTCCGAAAAGTAATGAATACGCGAGGCGTAACCATCAACTTTGCCGTTGCGATAACGAAAATTTTTCAATTGTTGCAGGTATGCCTCAAAATCGGTTTGGGATGTTTTGGCAAGAGTAGCAAGAACAACAACATTTTCGACAAAAGTTGTACAGTCGAGTTCAAGAAAATTGACGGTCATAATTTCATTTTCGCATTCGAGCGTATGAGCAACGTAAGGTAATCCCAAAAGATATTTTCCTGTTTGAGGAATAAGTTTTGAATATTCGTTATCAGGGCTTTTTTCCGACAATATTTTTTTTATCAGCGAATTGAATATGAATTTGTCATCTTCCGTATATTTTGCATAGTCAGATTGAGCCTGTAAGATGATGCAAACAAGCGTTGCTAATAAGACTGTTAACAGTTTTTTCATAATTTACCGTATTTATCTGCTTTTATTTTTTGCGATTCTTGCCATGAGTTCAACTGTGCGTATTCGGTCTTTGTAGGTATTGTAAGCGTTTTGTTTTACAATATCTACGGCGGCATCCGAGTTGCCATCCCAGCGGCGACAAAGGTAAAGAGGTTCGTAGATTCGCCCTATCTGATATTTGCGCGAGATAGCCAGTCCTACTGCATAATCTTCGCCGTAACTTACATTCGGCACTTTTATTTTTCGCAGTATGGGAGTGTAAAAAGATCTGGGCGCTCCCAGTCCGTTGATGCGCAATGCATTATTACGACCGTTGTCGGGCGTCCATTCTCTGTGGTCGATAATTCCGGGCGGAATCATTTCCAAATCAACATTTACTATTTTATACGTTCCGACAACCATTGCACACTGCTGCTGGTAAAAGGCATCGACTATTTTTTGCAAAGTGTGTTCGTCTATATACAGATCATCGCTGTCGAGCTGAGCGGCGAAGCGTCCGCAACGCTTGTCCATCACTGCCGCAGTCCAGCATCCGCCTATACCCAAATCTTTGCGTTCGGGGACGATATGAACAATCAGGTCGCTTTTGTCTGCATATTTTTTGATTATTTCGCCTGTCCCGTCAGTAGAATGATTATCAACAATTATCAAATTAAATTTGAATTTTGTTTTTTGCATCAATACCGATTTTATTGCATCTTCAATAGTTCTTACTCTGTTGCGAACGGGAATTATAACGCTTGCTTCAAACTCAAATTCGTCTTTGTCAAATTCTATTTTGTCAAATTCGGGTTTCAAATATCCGCCTGTTTCTTTCAGATGTCGGGTGCAGGCTTCTTCCATTTCTATCTGTACTTCGCGATTTTTGGGGTCAACATAATCAAATTGTTTTTCGCCCGATTTTCGTGTGTCGAGTTCTATTTCGGTGTAAAGAAATTCGGGAATCCGAAACAGAGAATACGTTTGTGAAACTTTCAGCCGTAAATCGTAGAAACCGGCAAAATTAAAATGGCAAGAAAATTTTGCAATTCCTTTTTTCAAGGCTTCTGTTTTATAAAACAGCACCGAGCCAAAATTAAAATCATCACGCAAACTTCCCTGCTGATAATCGATCACGGGATGAGCGTAAAGTTCGCCGTTTTTGTTTTCGTAGTAGTCGGAATAAACCATTCCGGCATCGGTATCATCAATCAAATTGACAAAACGCTCGAGCGAATATGCTCCTAATTGAAGCGGAGATGTTTTGGTGTAAATCAAAGTGTAAGGATTGTTAGCATTGTCGCCGATAGATTTTATCGCGCCTGTAGAATAAAAATTTTTACATTCAATCCATTCGCAATTTTCGGAAATGGTACTGGGTTTTTCGGCAGACATTAAAAATATTTTTTCAACTGCGCCTGCGCTTAACAACTGATTTACGGTTGCTGCATAATCTTCGTTTTCAGTTACGGGAATGAAGCATGAAATTATTTTTTCCATTATTTAATTCGGTTTTATAATTTATAAATTAATTTAATCAAGGTCAAAAGTAATAAAAAAATATAAATACCGCCGATTAAGACACTTTAATTATTTTATCTGTAATTTTAGCAGCCATTTTGTATGACCTGTTAAATGTTTAACATATTTTATTGAAATCTAAACGTTTTAAGCCTTAAAATTCTTTTATTTTCGTTGGTTTGTAAATTTAATTGTGTACCTTTGCAAAATATTTATAAAAAAATAAAATAAAATCAAGATGAACAAAATGAATATTTTAAAACAATTAAAACAGTTTGCAGTTACAATGATTTGCATAACATCTGTTTTTGCCTGCAAAACAAACAAAGAATCAAATTTAGAATTTACGCCGATAACTGTCGCCGACAGTATTCAGAATTATTCAAACGATACGGCAATAAGCAATATTATATCAATAAATTATTTTGATGCCAAAATCACAAAAAATGGAGATTCTGTTGCCTGCAATATAAATAATGACTTTTTTGCATGGCTTGAACCGTTTTTTGACAACGGAGGCAATCAGGTAACAAAAGATAATCTTAAAGATGTTGTCGCATCGGAAATAAAAAGATTTATAAAAGATATAAACGAAGACAAATCGCTTGCCGATTGTGAATCGTGCAAACATGCTGAATTATTTATCGATACCCTGCCAATTTATCAAAACGACAAAATTGTTTCTTTGGTTTATACTTTTAATCAGTATTCGGGAGGAGCGCACAGCACTTACGGATTAACAGCGTTTAATTATAAAAAAGATGGAACACCAGTTACAACTGAAAATCTGTCAAAAAATATTAATGAACTTTCAGAAATTGCCCAAAAGGCTTTTATACAACAAAACGGAGAACTTAAAGATTATTGGTTTGACGATAACAAATTTTATTTACCCGAGGTGTTTTATTTTACAGAAAAGTCTGTAATATTTTATTATTCACTTTATGAAATAGCGGCTTATTCGGCAGGCGATATTTATATCGAACTGAATAACGATGACGTAAAGCATCTTATTGAATACATAAACTGAAAAATCAAAACAAATATTTGTGAAAAATTACCGGCGCACGTCAGGTAATTTTTTATATATATAAATACAAAAAACATGCAAAATATACGTAATATTGCAATAATTGCACACGTTGACCATGGAAAAACAACACTGGTTGATAAAATGATTTTACAGGGAAAAATATTCCGCGACAACGAAAAGACAGGCGAATTGATTCTCGACAGCAACGATTTGGAACGCGAACGCGGAATAACAATACTTGCCAAAAACGTTTCGGTACAGTATAAAGGCTGTAAAATCAATATAATTGATACCCCTGGACACGTTGATTTCGGTGGCGAAGTTGAACGCGTGCTGAATATGGCAGATGGCGTTTTGCTTCTGGTAGATGCTTTTGAAGGAACAATGCCGCAAACCCGCTTTGTGTTGCAAAAAGCATTGGCGTTGGGATTAAAACCTGTTGTTGTTATTAATAAAGTAGACAAGCCAAATTGCCATCCCGACGACGTAAACGAACAGGTTTTTGATTTAATGTTTAATCTTCATGCAAGCGAAAATCAACTTAATTTTAAAACAATCTACGGAAGCGCAAAACAGGGATGGATGTCGAACGACTGGCGGCAACCTTCAAAAGATATTACTGTTTTGCTTGATACTATTCTCGAAGAAATTCCCGAACCGAAAGTTGTTGAAGGAACGCCTCAACTTTTAATCACTTCGCTCGAATATTCGCCTTATGTAGGACGAATAGCAATAGGAAAACTTACGCGCGGAACATTACATTCTGGCGACAATATTTCGCTTGTAAAACACGATGGAACTTCCGAAAAAACAAAAATACGCGAACTAATGGTTTTTGAAGGACTGACGAAAACAAAAATCAATAAAATTTGCTGTGGAGATATTTGTGCTGTTGTCGGAATAGATGGCTTTGAAATAGGCGATACCATTGCCGATTACGAAAATCCAGAAGCGCTTCCGCCAATTTCGGTGGACGAACCTACAATGAGCATGACATTCACCATAAACGATTCTCCGTTTTTTGGAAAAGA
>JAITLJ010000182.1 GCA_031277925.1 Prevotellaceae bacterium
AATATCAAACATTGCTCACAGTTTAGCCGAATATTATACGTATTTTAAAAATGCAAAAATGATAAATAACGAACTTTCAAATTACAGCAATATCACTCGCGACGACGTTAAACGGGTTGCCGAAAAATATCTAAAACCCGAAAACAGAGTCGTACTGTATTACTTGCCTAAATCGATGGAAAAAAGCAAGTAGATTATAATTGAATATTTATTACACAAAAAATAAAGTAAAATGATGAAAAAAAACATAATAATTTTGGTAATGTTTGTTATGCATATAAACTTTACCGGTGCGCAAACATTAGACAGAAGCGTTCAGCCGAAACCTGCGCCGGCAAACGAAATAAAAATTAAGGATGCACAAACATTCACACTCGACAACGGGCTTAAAGTTTTTGTTGTTGAAGATCACAAATTGCCACAGATTTATTTTTCGTTCCAGTTTGATGTTGATACAAAACTTTACGGCGAAAAAGCAGGTATCCCCGACATATTTTCTTTGGCGGCAGGTAAGGCTACTACAACAAAAACAAAAGCAGAAATAAATAAATCTTTTGATATGATTGGCGCCACTTTCGAGTTTTCTAACGAATCGGCATTCGTAAGCGGACTTTCAAAATATCGCTCGAAAATGATAGAACTGTTTGCAGATGTTTTGCTTAATCCTGTATTTACTGATGAAGAATTAAGTTTAGCAAAAAATCAAACTATTTCGATACTTGCATACATAAGTACCGATCCTGAACAAATGATGTCTATCATTTCGCAAATTTTGATGAACGGCAAAAATCATCCACACGGAGAAATGGTTACTGCCGAAACAGTTAAAAAAATCACAGTTGACGATATGAACGAATATTATAAAACATTCATAGCGCCCAATATAACCCGCCTTGTTATTGTCGGCGATATTACGTTTGCAGAGGCTAAAGCCGAAGTTGAAAAATATTTCAAAAATTGGGAAAAACACGAGGTGCCCGAATATAAATATGAACAACCCAAAGCGCCTGAAAAAATACGCGTAGCATTTGTTCACAAGGAAGGCGCCGAACAATCGACAATTAATATTTGTTATCCTGTTGATTATAAATATTATAACGCCGATTATTTAAAAGCGAATCTTATGACTTATATTTTAGGCGGTGGCACAAGCGGACGTTTATTTCAAAATCTTCGCGAAGCGCATGGCTATACCTATGGCTGTTACAATGAGCTTGTAGCAAGTGATGTTACAGGATATTATTCGGCATCGGCAAGCGTTAAAAATGATGTTACCGACAGCGCTGTCAGTCAAATACTTTTTGAAATGCAGCGAATTATCGACACAGCCGTGTCCGAAAAAGACCTTGCTGCAGCAAAAGCATTTACTATGGGCAATTTCGGACGCAATTTGCAGCATCCTGGCACAGTTGCAAATTTTGCCGTTGCTATTGATAAATACAATCTGCCTGCCGATTATTTCAAAAGCTACCTGAAAAATATCGATGCTCTTACCGTCAACGATATACAAAATGCAGCAGCAAAATACATTCATCCGAAAAATGCGTGGATTATCGTAGTAGGCGACAGTAAATATGCAAACAGCTTAAAACAGTTTGCAAGCGATGGCAAAATCGAATTTTATGATTTATACGGAAATACGCCGACCATATCTGATGACTGTACCGTTTATTATTTAGCAGGAGCTGTTGTTATATTATTTATTATCTTTATATTAATGAAACGCTCGACAGCAAAACGCAAACGCAAATTAAACAGCAGATACAGATAATTTTTATACATAATTTTTAAAGATAAAGAGTTTGCAGAATATAAATTTTGCAAACTCTTCTTTGAAAAATTTTTAAAAAAACTATAGAAAAACAATGTCCAACATAATCATCAAATGTTTTTTATACACATCTGATTATCATTATTGACTGTGATCCGGGCGGGATTCGAACCCACGACCCGCAGCTTAGAAGGCTGCTGCTCTATCCAACTGAGCTACCAGACCGTTTTTTATTCTGGAACGCAAAGGTATTAATTTTACTTTAATTACAAAAATTTTTGTGAATAGTTTCACCAGTGTCAGTTTCAAGATAACACTTGTTTGTTATATAAAAATCATTATCAACAACTGTGCAGTAAGCACTCGCAAAAACATTGCAAGCGGATAAACCGTTGAATAAGCAACAGCAGGAAAATCATTGCCTGCAATATTGCTTGAATAGGCAAGCACAGGAGGATCTGTATAACTTCCGCCGATAACTCCCATGAGTGAAAAATAATTCATTTTTAAAACAAGACGGGCAATTGATATTATTATAATTGCAGGAATAATTGTAATAAACGCTCCCCATAGCATCCATTGCAAACCTGCGCCCGAAATAATTGTTTCAACAAAATCTTTGCCTGCTCCTATTCCCACGCTCGACAGGAAAAGCGTAATACCAATTTCGCGCAGCATTAAATTTGCACTTTGCGAAGTATATGCAACCATTTTGAAATTATGCCCGAATCTGCCTATAAGAATAGCAATGATAAGCGATCCGCCGGCAAGTCCAAGTTTCACAGGCATTGGAATACCCGGAAATTTTATTGGAACGGAACCTAATAAAATTCCAAGCATTATTCCTGTAAATATGGTAACTATATTGGGCGTATGAAGTTTTTTTATGGAATTTCCCAAAAATTTTGCAACATTGTCTATTGCTTGCGTATTGCCGACAACAACAAGCGTATCGCCAATGCGCAATGCAAGGTCAGGATTGGCAAGCAGGCTCATTTCGGCTCTTATTACCCGAGTGATGTTTACTCCGTAAATACTTCGCAAACGTAAACTTCCGAGATGCTTTCCATTGATATTTGAACGTGTAATTATTACCTTACGCATTTCAAAATTTTCACCCGACAGTGCATCCCAGTCAATAGTTTCTGCTTTTTTACCGATAAAAGCCGTTATCAAATCAACATCCGAACCTGAAATAACAAGCAGTATTTTATCGCCCTGTTGCAATATGCTTTCTGATTTGGGAAGTTGTAATTTATCATCTGTAAAAATTCTTGATATGATAAATTTTTTATCAAAAAGTTTTGCAATTTCCAGTATTGATTTGCCGAAGATAGCAGGATTGTTTACTTCGAGCGTCAACAGTTTAGGTTGCTGAATGTCTGAATATTTATTATGTTGCAGTTTTTCGTTTTCCCTGTCAAGTTTGATTTTTAAAAAATATCTCATAGCGAGTAATGATACAATAATTCCGATTACTCCAAGAGGATAGGCTATAGCATAACCAACGGCAACAGGTTCGGAAGAGTTTGCCTGTTCAAGCGCCGATTGAGCTGCTCCAAGTCCGGGCGTATTGGTAACGGCGCCCGAAAGGATACCAACCATTGTCGGCATCGATACGTTTCCTGCCAAATAATATATCACAAGCGCTACAATAATATTCATTAACACGGTTGCACATGTTAACAGATTCATTTGTAAACCATCTTTTTTGAACGACGAAAAAAATCCGGGTCCGACTTGCAAACCAATGAAATAAACGAATAATATTAAACCAAAATCTTTTACAAAGGTCAATATTTCAGAATTTACAGTACATCCAAAATGACCAGCAGCAATACCTGCAAAAAGCACAAATGTAACACCAAGCGATACGCCGAAAAATTTAATTTTACCAAGTAAAAAACCGAGCGCAATTACTGTCGCAAATATAAAAACGGAATGTGCAATTGAATCACTCCATAATAAACTTTCAAACCAATTCATATAATATGCAAATTAGGCTGCAAAGTTAAGAAATAATTACAGATTATCGTGTAACACCAACAATAATTACATATTTAAATAGTTGCTCCCTAAAAAATATTGATACTGTTTATTATTAATATTTATTGGTGTAAATTATCAAATAAAAACACCGTGTTTTATACAGATACGGGCAAAAATTAGGCAAAATACGAACAATTGTTTTTTTCTATAAATATTTGTCCCCGTTAAGGACAAAATGTTGATAGAAATTATACTACAACAAAGATTATGTGTGGAGCAGCGGCGGTTTTTCAAGTCATTTGCGGTAAATCCGCACGTGTTGCACAAAGATATTTTATTGCTACCGACAAGCAATTCGTAGCGGGAGAGTTTTTTCGCCATTGTTCTTT
>JAITLJ010000010.1 GCA_031277925.1 Prevotellaceae bacterium
CGGCTGCTCTTGACTTTTTGGTTACTTTTGTGTCAAGACAAAAGTAACAGAAAGAAATAATTGTCCGAATTTTTTAATGTTTTAGCTTTGTCCTTTTTTTATTCGTAAGGAGCAACTATATAACGTAATAAAACCTGTTTTGATGCATCATCGTTTATTTTTTTCATTTGCGTTCGTTTATTAATATTTCTGCAATTATCTGTTAACTCCTATAACTATCAGTTCGGTACGGCGATTAAGTTGATGACAGATTTCAAATTTCTCTTCATCATCTTTGAATGTATTTATGTATTTATCATCAAGTTTGCGTCCTGCGGTAAGGAAAGGATATTTTTCGACGGTTTCCTTATCAACAACTTTTGGTAGCCGTTTTCCATAGCCGGCTGCTATCATTCGGTCTTCCTTAATTCCTTCGTCTATCATATAATCGACAACAGCCTGAGCACGCTGTTGCGACAAGTCGTCATTTACACGGTCGGTGCCTCTGCTGTCGGTATGTGCGGCAAGCTCGATGACGATGGCAGGATTGTCGCGCATTATTTCAACCAACAGGTCGAGCGCTTCTTTTGATTGCGGATTCAAATCGGCTTTACCAAATTCGTAAAATATATTTGGAATTTCTATCGGTTTATCTGTCGGAGTAAGATTCAAAGTGTCGGTAAATACGAATGAATCTTCATAGCCGACAGTACTCAATCGTGATTTTTGGTTTAAATGTTTATCTGCTGATGCAATACACAAATAATCGGTATTTGCGGTCAATTTGAATTTGTATTTTCCGTCTTTTTCTGTTTTTCTGATAAGCGTAGAGCCGTTATTGCCTATAACTTTAACTTCGCCTGCAAGCGGCGTTTTTGTTTTTGCATCGAGAATAATTCCTTCTACATAATATTCGATAACAGGAACATTTACATAAAAATGATAAATATCATCGCCGCCTTTGCCTCCGCTGCGATTTGATGTAAAATATCCGTTATCGGTTGCTCCTTCAAATATTATTCCGAAATCATCGTAATTACTGTTGAAAGGTTCGCCCATATTTTCTACTGTCCAACTGCCGTCTTCGGCTTGTATGGCTTTGTAAATATCGAATCCGCCAAGTCCTACATGCCCTGTTGACGAGAAGTAAAATTCGTTTTCGGAACGACAGTATGGAAACATTTCATCTTCTTTTGTATTTATTTTTTCGCCAAGATTAATCGGCTCTTCCCATGTATCGTTTTTGCTTGTTCGCGTTGATTTCCAAATATCATGTCCACCAAAGCCTCCGGGCATGTCTGATACGAAATACAAAGTCAGTTCATCGGGCGAAACAGAAGGCTGACCTGTGTTTATGCTGTCGGCAATAAGATTCACTATTTCGGGTTCGCTCCAGTTATAATTATTATCGCGATTTGCGGTATATATGCTGCTTCCTGCCAAATCTTCATATCGTCCCTGTGTTTTTGTAAAATATAATGTTGTATATGAACTGTTGAATGAGCAAGCGCCTTCTTCGTCTTTCTTTGAACTCAAATCTTCAACTTTCATTGTTTTTGTCCATTCGCCGTCTTTTCCGAGTTGCGTTTGATAAATATTGCTTGTATATTCGCCTGTAACATCGTGCCGTTTTCTGTCTTTTTTTCCAGATTGCCGCGATGATGTAAAAAATATGGTTTCGTAATCGTTTGTTGCAAATATCGGACAAAAATCGTTTGAAAGAGAATTTACAACAGCAAAATTTTCTACAATATATTCTTTTTCGCGTTTGTCATCATGTTGACGTGCATATTTTATTGTTTCGCGCATATTTTCTATACGGTTGTCTTCGGGATGCTGGCGGGCAAAAGTTTCGAGAGTTTTTTCAGCTTCGTCGTATTTTCTGTTTTTCACCAGAACTTCGGTAAATCGGTAGAGAACATCCTTGATATTATCTCCGCGACGAACCAGACGTCCGTATGTTTGTTCGGCAGAAGTATTTTGATTCAAAATTCTGAAACATTCGCCAAGGTTATAGTTTGCAATGATCTGTTCGCGCCGACTTATTTTCGGAAGAGCTTTTCGGTATTGTTTTATTGCTTTGGAATATGCTCCGCTTTCAAAAGTTTTGTTTGCCTTACGCAACAAATGTTTTCCGCTGTTGCAACCCGATAATATGGCAATAGCCATTATCGCGATAATTGTTGATTTTATAATATTCATAATATTGTTTTATACAAAAATAAAATGTAAAATTAATATATTCTTATGTTTTAAGTGTTAAATTTTTAAATATATCTGTTTAATAATCTTAATAAAGCCTGTTTTACAGTAATATAGAAATATATTTTTTTAACGTTTTTCAGGTTGATAAATTCATAAAACGTTTAATATACTTCGCACAATACAAATTTGTGGATTGCTGTTATGCTCAAAAAGTTGAAAATTTCTGTCATCTATATAAAAACCTTCCAGTCCGAAAAATATTCAATACTTGAAAAACAGAAAACATCTTCAAAATCAATCGAAATTTTTTCAATATGCAAGTTATTTGAACTTTTTACAAAGGTTTCTTTTCTTTATTGCAAATTATCTCGCCTAAGAGTTGCCAAAAACAAAAAACGCTAATAACCTGTTAATCTGACTATTAGCGTTTTATTTTGCGGTGCGGACGGGACTCGAACCCGCGACCCCGTGCGTGACAGGCACGTATTCTAACCAGGCTGAACTACCGCACCTCGTTCATTTTCTATTTGAGGCTGCAAATGTACATCTTTTTTTTTATCTCGCAATATTTTTACTGAAAATTATTTAAAAAAAGTAAAATTAACGCTTCCATAATGTCGGTTGTCGTAAAATCGTGAATGATTGCCGAAATTATATTTGCTGGAATGTTCTACAATCAACAATCCATTTGTTTTTAACAGTTTATGGTCAAAAATGCTATCCGGTATTTTGTCAATTTCAGGCATTTCGTATGGCGGATCGGCAAAAATAATATCGTATGTTATCGAGCAAAACGAAATAAATTTCAGCGCATTAGTTTTGATTGCGTGGATTTGTTCAAAGCCAAATTTGCGGGCTGTTTGCTTGATAAATTCATAATGAGGACAGTTCAATTCAACGGCAACAATTTGTTTTGCGCCTCGTGATGCAAATTCAAAACTTATGCTTCCTGTGCCTGCAAACAAATCAAGAACTTCCAGTTCGGAAATATCAACAATATTGTTAAGGATATTGAAAAGATTTTCTTTTGCAAAGTCAGTGGTTGGGCGCACACGAAAATTTCGTGGCGGCACAATATTTCGTCCTTTGTGGCTTCCGCTGATTATGCGCATTGGTTGAGTTTGTCCAATAATGTTAAAAGCAAAGCATCTTCGGCGCCTGTTATAAAAATCAGATCTTTGTATGCTTCTAATTTTGTGCTTTCAAAAAATAAAGAAAATTCTTCTTCTTCGTGTTTATTTGTCTTGCCCGAAAGGTAAACGTTGTCAAAATCTATGTTCAATATTTTTTTTACGGCAACGGCAAAGTATATTGCATCGTGTGTGGTTTCCGTTTTATATGAATTTTGCAATAAAAGTTTTTCATTATTGTTGACAATTATATCTATTGTTTTTGAATCGAAAAAGATAAACATGTTTTTTCCTGTATTGTGCAAAGCTGAATAAATTAAGGGAATGTTTTGATTATAAAAATCTGTTTGCGGGTGATATTTTTTTACTGTTTCATAAATATCTTTATCAATTGCAAATACACAATATGCGCCTGTTTTTTTTATCTTGTGTGAAAATATTTTTTCGTCATTTATATTGCAAACAAATTTCAGGTATTCGCCGGATTTATTTTTATCAAAACAATTTTTTGGAACAAGCGTTGATTTTTGGTTTATAACAATACATTTAACCGACGAAAATCGTTTTGTCAATAATGGTTCGGTTACAAATAAATTATCAATATCTGTTTCTTCGAGGCTAAATATTTTTGCTGCAAGACAAAAGTTATTTGCATCAAAAATGCAAAAAAGAAATCCATCCAAAGATATTTGAATGGATAACCTGTATTTTGATATTTTTTCCGAATTAAATCTTCTGTCAACAAAATTCAACATGTTTATTCCCAGTTTCCTGCATCATTGTTAGGATTGTTTATACTTCCAACTCTTAATCCGGGATAATGTTCCCATTTCATTTTTTCTTCGGCAAAGGTTTTTCTTTCGTTGGCGCTAAGTTTGCCTTCCTGTTCTTGAATAACCTTATTTTTTTCTTCGTCGCTCAGATCGTTTCGCTGCATTTGTTCGTCACTTAAATTCGCTATTTCCTGCCGGTCAAGTCCTTTTAGGAAAACTTCGTTTGGAGCAAAAACTGCAAACAGTGGAACCTGTACTTTCGAAATTGTTTCTTTTATTGTAATCCTCATTGTAAATTCATGTTGTTCGGCAACGCCATTTACTTCAACTCCCGGAACATAGCGCAATGCTTCAATATTAAAGCCTGGTCTGTCGGCAAGTAATACGGTATCAACTTTAACAACGGCTTTCACATCGTCAATAAGAGGTTTGCGAACAGCCAAACCTTTCTTCAATACTTCGCTGTCGTCCATATCAACAAGTGCAATCAGGCGTTCGCCTTTTATCGGACGGCGCGCTTTCTGCAGGCGTTGCTGTTCATCATAAAGTTTTTCGTAGGCTTTGGTACGTGCCTGAGTTGCTGAATCATCCAAAGAACCTACCGAACGCAATGTTTGCATTTTTCCTGTATTGTAAAATTTTTCGAGTGTGTCAAATTCTGCTGTGTACACACCTTTAACGCTTTTGTACGCTTGCTGTAAGGCGCGAATTTCTTTTAAGCGTTCAACAACTTTTGCCTTACGAATTTTGTACTCAGATTGAAAGTTAATCGGTCTGCTCATGTTGTTGATGAAAATGTATGACAATCCGAATATTACAACAATCAGTACTGCTAATAGAATAATTTTCTTGTTCATTTTATTTGTTTTTTATTTTTATTTTAATAATTCCATACTTTGTTCGACCTGCAAATTTATAATTTTTTTTTTATTCCAAAATTTTTTATACTATTTTTTTTAAAATTATATGCATATTTTACCGTAAATGATTAATTTTGGACTAAAAATTTTAACGTTCAATGCTCAAAAATCACGTATTCAACAAGCTTTGTGAAAATCTTAAACACAAGCCTACAATATCGCAAACGGAATTGCTTGCCAAACTTGCCGAATTTGTTATTGACAAAAATAATCAAAATATTTTTGTCGTCAGCGGATTTGCCGGAACGGGCAAAACTTCGGCAATAAGCGCACTGGTTGCAACAATCAAAGAATTGCAAATAAAATACATATTGCTTGCGCCTACGGGACGTGCAGCCAAAGTGCTTGCTAATTATTCGGGCGAAAAAGCATTTACCATTCATAAAAAAATTTATCGGCAAAAATCATCTGCTGATGGCATTGGAAAGTTTGTTTTAGACAGAAATGTCTTTTCAAATACTGTATTTATTGTTGACGAAGTATCAATGATTTCCAATTCATCTGTCGAACAGTCGGTATTCGGAAGCGGTCATTTGCTCGACGATCTTATTGGATTTGTGCGTTCTGGAAAATCGTGCAGACTGATTCTTGTTGGCGATCGCGCTCAGCTGCCACCTGTCGGGCTCAACGAGAGTCCTGCACTTAGCGAAAACGAACTCAAACATTTTGGCGATATACAAAAAATAAATCTCAATGATGTTGTTCGTCAGGCTGCCGATTCCGAAATTCTTTCAAATGCCAATCTTTTACGTCAAAATATTGATAACAGTATTGTAGAAATGCCTAAATTCAGTTTTACAAATCTTGCAGATGTTGAACTGATAACTGCCGCAGATGTTATTGAAAAAATTGATGGCGCTTATACAAATTACGGCTTCGAAAATACTTCAATAATTTCTTACTCAAACCGCAGAGCAAATCAATACAATAAAGGCATACGCACAAGAATTTTCGGACGCGAAGAAGAACTTGTTATCGGCGATTTGCTTATGGTTGTAAAAAACTGCTATAAATTTATTGATAATAATACCGAAATAGATTTTATTGCCAACGGAGACATTGCCGAAGTTGTGAAAATAGGCAAATATGAAAACCGTTACGGATTTCGTTTTGCAAATGTCAGACTTTGTTTTCACGATTATAATGACGCAGAACTCAACTGTAAAATAATGCTCGACACGCTTACAATAGAATCGGCATCGCTCGGCTACGACGACAGCCGTAAACTTTATGCTGAAATTGCCGAAGATTATGCTCATATCACTAACAAGCGGAAACGCTATTATGCAATTCGCGAAGATTTGTATTTCAATGCCTTGCAGGTAAAATACGCTTATGCCATTACTTGCCACAAGGCTCAGGGCGGACAATGGTCGGCAGTGTTTCTAGACAGGCTGTTTTTTAAAGAGCAGCTTACAGTTTCGGATTTGAGATGGCTTTATACGGCATTTACGCGTGCTACCGAAAAATTATTTTTGATTGATTTCGACAAAAAATATTATTCGAATAAAAATTTATGAAATTTCTGCTGTCAAAACATTGATTTATTTGATTGATTTTCATTTAATTTAAATATTAGAATCTTTGAATTACAAAAGTGCAAAACAATGACGCGATGAAATTTTTTTAATTTTTAAATCGTTTTCGAAATAGTCGGAGTACATTCCGAAATCTTTGCAGAATGCTTGTGCCTTGTCGCTAAAATTTCTAATGTTGTTATCTTACGGATATTCTTTTGAAACAATTCACAGAGAACAGATAATTTTATTTCGGACTTTTTGTCATTTTACTTTATGATATTTTGTAAAAATGACTTGTGCATGAATATTTTACCGACAATTTGTCGTAAAAATGCGATTGGCAAATATTTTGATAGAGGCAAAATTATAAAATAAAAAATATTGAATTTTCAAAATAAATAAACATGATTATGAATGACAATTTTACAATAAAATCACAGAAAATAATTCAAAACGCCTTAAACATTGCTTGCTCCAATAATAATCAGTGTGTCGAAACGGCGCATTTGTTGAAAGCAATACTCGGCGAAGACGATAGCGCAGGTATTTATTTACTCAAAAAAACAGGTGTAAATATCGAACTTGTTAATAAAAATCTTTCGGATATTATTCAACGGTTTACAAAAGTATCGGGCGGCGAACAGTATTTAAGTCGCAACGTCAATCAATTGATAACAAAAGCCTCAGAATTAGCATCCAAAATGGGCGACAGGTTTATTGCAGTCGAACATCTTTTGCTCGGACTGTTACATATTAATGATGATGTTTCTCAATTATTAAAAAGTGCAGGACTTGGAAAAGATGAACTTCACAAGGCTATTTCGGATATACGCAAAGGTTCGAAAGTTGATAGCCAAACAGCCGAAGAAACTTATGATGCCTTGAATCGCTATGCTATAAATTTAAATGAATGCGCAAGAATCGGAAAGCTCGATCCTGTTATCGGGCGCGATGAAGAGATACGTCGCGTATTGCAAATACTTTCGCGCCGCACTAAAAACAATCCCATACTTGTTGGCGAACCGGGCGTTGGCAAAACAGCCATTGCCGAAGGAATCGCTCGCCGCATAGTAAACGGCGATGTTGCCGAAAATCTTAAAAACAAACAGATTTTTTCGCTCGACATGGGAGCGCTTATTGCAGGCGCAAAATACAAAGGAGAATTTGAAGAACGTCTGAAATCGGTAGTTAAGGAAGTAATTGCTTCTGATGGAAACATTATTCTTTTTATTGATGAAATTCATACTTTGGTAGGAGCGGGGAAGAGCGACGGCGCAATGGATGCGGCAAATATATTGAAACCGGCTTTGGCGCGTGGCGATTTGCGCGCTGTGGGCGCTACAACTTTGGATGAATATCAAAAATATTTTGAAAAAGATAAAGCACTTGAAAGACGTTTTCAAACAGTAACAGTTGACGAACCTTCGGTTGCAGATACCGTGTCGATTTTGCGTGGACTGAAAGAACGTTATGAAAATCATCATAAAGTAAAAATAAAAGATGATGCGATAATAGCAGCAGTTGAACTGTCGAATCGTTATATTACATCCAGATTTTTGCCCGATAAGGCTATAGATTTGATTGATGAAGCAGCCGCAAAACTTCGTCTCGAAATTAATTCAGTTCCCGAAGATATTGATGAACTGGATCGCCGCGTACGACAACTCGAAATTGAACGCGAAGCAATAAAACGCGAAAACGACAAACAAAAGATAAATTTGATTTCGAAACAAATAAGCGAAATAAACGAAAGACGAAACGTATTGAGAGCAAAATGGGAAGAAGAAAAAAATATTATTGATAAAATACAGAAAAACCGTCAACTTATTGAAGATTTGAAATTAGAAGCCGAGAGCGCCGAGCGTAGCGGCGATTACGGTAAGGTAGCCGAAATACGATATGGAAAAATACGCGATGCAGAAGAAGAAAACAAGAAACTGTTTGAAAAAAAACAGGAAGTACAAAAAGATTCATCTCTTGTAAATGAAGAAGTTTCGGAGGCGGATATTGCCGAAGTTGTGCAGAAATGGACAGGAATACCTGTTAGCCGAATGTTACAGAGCGAAACAGAAAAATTACTATCGATGGAAACAAAATTACATGAACGTTTAGTTGGTCAAGACGAAGCAATACAGGCGGTTTCGGATGCAATTAGACGAAGTCGCGCCGGCTTGCAGGATGAAAAACGACCTATAGGTTCATTTTTATTTTTAGGAACAACAGGCGTTGGGAAAACAGAACTGGCAAAGGCTTTGGCTGAATTTTTGTTTAACGACGAAAACATGATTACGCGTATTGATATGAGCGAATATCAGGAGCGACATTCAATTTCGCGATTGGTAGGCGCTCCTCCGGGATACGTTGGATATGACGAAGGCGGACAACTTACTGAAGCTGTACGAAGAAAACCTTATTCGGTTGTACTGCTTGATGAAATAGAAAAAGCGCATCCAGACGTTTTCAATACGCTGCTGCAAGTACTTGATGATGGACGCTTGACAGATAATAAAGGACGTACGGTAAATTTTAAAAATACAGTGATAATAATGACATCCAATGCAGGGTCGCATATTATTCGTGATAATTTCGCAGAAGTTACTGCCAAAAACAAAGATGAAATCGTAGAAAAAACACGCAGGCAAATTACAGATTTGTTGAAGCAAACAATTCGTCCGGAGTTTCTCAATCGTATAGATGAAATAATAATGTTTTCGCCGCTTGACAATAATGATATACGGCAAATAGTAAAAATGCAGATAAAAGAAATACAGAAACGTCTTGCAGCCAGCAATATTAAGTTGGAAATAAGCAAGCATTCTATTGATTATATTGCAGTAAAAGCTTATGATCCTGTATTCGGAGCGCGTCCCGTAAAGCGATTATTACAGCGCGAACTGATTAACGAATTATCAAAAAAGATACTCAATGGCGAAGTAAAAAACGACAGTAAAATCACCGTCGAATGCTTTGATAACCGCTTAATCTTTATGAATTAAAAATACTTAACAGAAATTCGGCAAATATTTTAAATATTTAACCTTTGTTTTGTTTCATTAAACGTAAAATGTAGTACTTTTGTGTTGTCAGGTGATGACAATGCATTTTCAGATGAAAATGTAGTTTTCATAGGTTAAGTTTTTAGGTTGGTTGAAGCCGTCCAATACTCCAAAGATTGGGCGGTTTCTGCTTTTAAAAATTTGATAAATAGTCGCTCCTTAAAAAGGGTCGAAACGGTTAATTATTAATAAATTATAGGCATAAATTATCGAATAAAAATACCGGTTTTATACAGATACAGCCAAAAATTCGGCAAAATATGAACTTGTTTCTTTTTCTTCTTTTGTCTTGATACAAAAGAAGAAAAAAATCAAGGCTTAGCCTTCTCGGCGACCCGCTAAACGGCTCGATTGCTAACAGAATAATGTCTCTCTGCGTTCGACGGAATTCTGTTTTACGCAATCTTCGCCGAAGCGGGTACCC
>JAITLJ010000111.1 GCA_031277925.1 Prevotellaceae bacterium
AAAGGTAAAGCAAACATTACATATAGACAAGTATATTTTACATTACGAACGTTAAATATAACTAAAAAACATTACTAAAAATTAAATATAAATCAAATTATTTCGCCAAACAGGTCGTAATCTTCGGAAGATATGATTTTCACGTTAATAAATTCACCTGTTTTCGGTATTTTGTTTTTATGGATTGATGAAACGGAAATTAAAACTTCGTTATCAATTTCGGGAGAATCGTATTCGGTACGGGCGACAATGTAATCATTTTCAATGCGGTCGACAATCACGCGATACTCATTCCCTACTCTTTTCCGATTTAATTGCTTCGAAATTGAATTTTGAATTTTCATAATTTCATCAACACGAGCGTTTTTTACCGTTTCGGGAATGCTATCAGAAAATTTTTTTGCCGAAAACGTACCTTCTTCTTCAGAATAGGAAAAAACGCCAAGACGTTCAAATTTAACATCTTGCACAAAATTTTTCAGTTCGTCAAAAGCATTTTCATCTTCGCCCGGATGACCTGTTAAAAGCGTTGTACGCAATGCAATATCGGGAATTTGTGTTCGCAATTTTTCTATTAATCGATGAATTTCGGTATTTGAACCGCGCCGCATTTTTTTCAATACGGCGTTGTTTATATGTTGAAAAGGAATGTCAATATATTTACATATTTTTGGATTGGCTGCTATTTCGGTTATCACATCTTCGGGAAAATTTGATGGATAAGCATAATGTAAACGTATCCATTCAATTCCGTCAATTTCACTTAATTTATTAAGCAGTTCGGCAAGTTTTTGTTTTTTGTAAATATCTAATCCATAATATGTTGTATCTTGAGCGATTATAAGCAATTCCTTTATTCCCTGATGTGCCAGAAAATGCGTTTCATCAATCAATTTTTCCATACTTACAGATTCGTATTTTCCGCGAATCAATGGAATTGCACAATACGAACAGCGCCAGTTACAACCTTCGGCAATTTTGAGGTAAGCATAATGATAAGGTGTTGATAAGCAACGTTCGCCAATCAGGTTTTTTTTATATTGCATACCGATTTTTGCAACTATGTCTTTGAGATTTTTTACACCGAAAAAACTGTCAACTTCGGGAATTTCGGTGCGTAATTCATTGGCATAACGTTCTGCCAGACAGCCGAAAACAAAAAGATGTTCTATATTTCCTTTGCGTTTTGCTTCAACAAACTGCATTATCATATTTATTGATTCTTCTTTTGCAGCAGCAATAAATCCGCAAGTATTAATAACTGCAATTTTGGCTGAAACGTCGTTACTGTCAAATACAACTTGATAACCGTTTGCTGTAAACTGTGCGCTTAAATATTCAGAATCGACAATGTTTTTTGAGCAGCCGAGAGTTATAATATTAATTTTTTTCAATAGTTTATGTTTTAATCCAAATCGCTGAACAGCGATTCTACGAACTGATTTTTATCAAAAATTTGCAAATCGTTTATTCCTTCGCCTACGCCTATGAATTTTACGGGAATTTTAAACTGGTCGGATATTCCTAAAACAACTCCGCCTTTTGCCGTGCCATCAAGTTTTGTAACGGCAAGCGAAGTAACAACAGTAGCCTTAGTAAATTCTTTGGCTTGCTGAAAAGCATTTTGTCCTGTTGAGCCATCGAGCACAAGCAAAACATCGTGAGGCGCATTTGGAACTACTTTTGCTATTACATTGCGAATTTTTGTAAGTTCGTTCATTAGATTTATTTTATTATGTAAACGTCCTGCGGTATCGATAATCACAACATCTGCATTGTTTGCTACAGCAGATTTTACAGCATCGTAAGCAACCGAAGCGGTATCAGAACCCATTCGCTGTTTTACAATTTCGACGCCCGAACGTTCAGCCCAAATTGTGAGCTGGTCAACGGCGGCAGCACGAAAGGTGTCGGCGGCGCCAAGCAATACTTTTTTGCCTTCGTTTTTGAGTTGAGCGGCAAGTTTGCCTATTGTGGTTGTTTTTCCCACACCGTTTACGCCTACAACCATTATTACATACGGTTTTATTGAAAAATCGAAAGGGGTCTGGCCGTTTACCGAACCGTTTTCTTCGAGAAGCGAAGCAATTTCTTCTTTTAATATTGTGTTTAATTCAGCAGTATTTATGTATTTGTCACGAGCTGCGCGTTTTTCGATACGTTCAATTATTTTCAGAGTGGTTTCAACGCCAACATCAGATGTTATTAATACCTCTTCGAGATTATCAAGCACATCATCATCTACTTTTGATTTTCCAACAATTGCACGTGAAATTTTGCTGAGCAATCCTGTTTTTGTTTTTTGTAAACCTTTATCTAATATTTCTTTCTTTTCTTTTGAGAATAATCCGAAAATTGCCATCCTTATTTATTTTTTCGGCAAAGGTAATAAAATAATTGTTAATCCGACTGTTATAAATAATTAAAGGACGTTTAAAAAAACAGGTTTTATCTTGATTATCTAAAATTATGTTATATTTTTTTTGTTTTTTATTATTATTTTTATATTTTCAATTATTTTATGTATGTTTGCAGGTTAAAATGATTGACAATACATTATAAATTGAGATTTATGTTAAAAGATGAAAGTATGAAAATGTTGTTTACCTCGGCAGTAAACGCAGCAATACGTGCTGGTGCAAAAATTATGGAAGTGTACGAATCCGGCGATTTGCACATAAAGGCAAAACCGGATTTAACGCCGTTGACGCTTGCCGATACTTTGGCTCATAACGAAATAAAATCAAATCTGGCTATTACACGAATTCCGGTTATAAGCGAAGAAGGGCGTTCTATTGCTTATGATGAACGCAGTTCGTGGGATTTGTTTTGGATGGTTGATCCTCTCGATGGCACCGACGAATTTATAAATCGCACAAGCGACTTTACCATAAATATAGCCTTAATACAAAATGGTTATCCTTCAACAGGAATAGTATATGCGCCTGCTTATAAACAAATTTATTTTGCAGCAAAAGAACGTGGATCTTACCTTAAAAACAATGTAAAACCTGATATTAACGCTAAATTCAGTTATGCAGAAATGATTGAAAATTCCATTAAATTACCTGTTCCCATTACAAATACTGATAATTTGACTGTAGTTACAAGTCGTTTGCATCTAAGTCCCGACACTTCGGATTATGTAAATGAATTGAGAAAAAAATATTCTGATATTACCGTTATTCGACGTGGCAGTTCACTCAAAATGTGTATGCTTGCAACAGGTAAAGCCGATATTTATCCGCGACTTGATACAACTTGGGAATGGGATACCGCCGCAAGTCAAATAATAGCCGAAGAGGCCGGATTTACCGTGTGTTCATTTGAAGATGAAATGCGATTGGGCTATAATAAAGAAAATATGCAAAATCCATGGTTTGTATGTAAAAAAGCAATGAAAGAGATTAATTTATGATTAAAGAGAAACTAAATAGTGAAAAAACGCATTACAAATCAATAAAACCAATTTTTGACAATTCAAAAAAACGTGTATATATTGAAACTTACGGCTGTCAAATGAATGTAAATGACAGTGAACTTGTTTTGTCAATATTGCAGGATAACGGTTATTCGCTTACAAAAAATATAGACGATGCCGATTTGATTTTAGTAAATACATGCTCGATTCGCCAAAATGCCGAACAGCGTATTTGGGGACGTTTGGATGTTTTTCGTATTGCAAAAAATAAAAAAGCGGGATTGAAAATCGGAATTATAGGTTGCATGGCTGAACGTTTGAAAGAACAACTTATTGAACGCGAGAAAATTGTTGACTTGGTTGTCGGACCTGATGCTTACCGTTCGTTGCCCGATTTGTTGCGGAATGTCGAAGCAGGACAAAAAGATATTAACGTATTGCTTTCACGCGAAGGAACTTATGCCGACATTACTCCTGTACGAATGGACGAAAACGGCGTAAGTGCCTTTGTTTCAATTATGCGCGGCTGTAATAATGTTTGTGCATATTGCGTTGTTCCCTATACGCGCGGAGTCGAGCGCAGCCGTAATCCTGAAACCATTTTGAACGAAGTTCAAACTCTTGTTGATAACGGCTACAAAGAAATTACTTTACTCGGGCAAAATGTTGATTCATATTTTTGGAAAGATGAAATGCGTCCGGAGAAAAATGTAAACTTTGCAAAGTTACTCGAAATGGTAGCTCTTGTAAGCCCGCAAATGCGCGTGCGTTTTGCAACATCGCACCCCAAAGATATACGCAATGGAGTTCTGTATTCAATGGCAATGTACGAAAATATCTGTGTCTGCATTCATCTTCCTGTACAGTCGGGCAGTACGCGAATACTCGAATTAATGAACCGTAAATATACACGCGAACAATATCTGGAACGTATTGCAAAAATTCGCGAAATTATCCCCGATTGCTCAGTTACTACCGATATTATTGCAGGATTTTGTAGCGAAACGGAAGATGATCATAAACAAACGTTATCGCTGATGCGCGAAGTTGCCTATGATTTTGCATATATGTTTAAATATTCCGAACGTCCTAATACAAAAGCGGCGCGACAATTGAAAGATGATGTTCCCGATGAAATAAAGACAAAAAGATTGAATGAAATAATAGAACTGCAGAATCAACTTTCGCTCGAAAGCAACAAACGCGATATAGGAAAAATATTTGAAGTGTTGATTGATGGAGTTTCAAAACGCTCGAATGAATATCTTTCAGGCAGAACGTCTCAAAACAAGACAGTAGTTTTTCCGAAAGCAAATTTTAATACAGGTGATTTTGCAAATATACGTATCGTAAGCTGTACTTCGGCTACGCTTATAGGCGAAGTGGTTGAAGAAAAAAAACGTGAAAGAATAACCGAACTTAAAAATATTATCGATGGAACAATATATATTGTTGAAAACAAAATAAAAGATAAAATAAAAAACAGAATAAAAAAAAATAAATAACATTTTAAAAAAAATAATATGGAAACGATAAAGACAACTTATCTCGGCGAACTGCGCACCGAAGCAACACATATTCAATCGAATAATACAATACATACAGATGCGCCAAACGATAATCACGGAAAAGGCGAAGCATTTTCGCCAACTGATTTGTTTGCAGCTTCATTTGGCAGTTGCATGCTTACGATTATGGGAATTGCAGCAAATACGCACGGTTTCAATATCGACGGAACAACTGCAAAAATCACGAAAGTTATGGGAACGAATCCAAGACGTATTGTAGAAATAATTGTAGAACTTACATTCCCTAAAAATAATTACAGCGTAAAAGAAAGAAAAATTATAGAACTTTGTGCAAAAGAATGTCCTGTTGCCAACAGCCTGCATCCCGATTTGAAACAAACAGTGATTTTTAATTATTAGTCGTTTCCTGCGAATAGCAAAATTGACAGAAAACAGATTGCGTTGTCGTTGCGTTAGTCGTAATGATGCTCTGTATCTTGTGCCGTATTTGCAAATGTCCATGACAAAGTTTAAAGCATGAAACAGCAGAAGCAACTGAACAGTCGCTCCTTAAAAAGGGTCGAAACGGTTTATTATTAATAAATTATAGACATAAATTGTCGAATAAAAATACCGTGTTTTATATAGATACAGGCAAAAATTCGGCAAAATACGAAAATTGTTTTTTTTCTATAAATATGTGTCCTGTTAGGGACAGTTTTTTGTCATTGCACTAAATTATCTGACAGAAAATTTTAATGTTTTATTATTATCTCTTTTATTCGTAAGGAGTGACTAAATATTACAATTAACATTAAATTAAAACTTTTTTAGATAATATGATTGTATTTATATATATTTTTTTATCAATATATAAAAAAATCCTCGATATACATCGAGGATTTTAATTGTATATTACAATCTGCTGTCTTTATTTTTTGACTTTATTTGGTTTGTCCAATCGCAATTCAGGATGATTTTTAGATGATTTTTTCAACAAAAACGAAACTAATATCGCAATGCAAGCCAAACCTATAAAAACCAATTCGGCATTTACGGCTCGCGACAGTTTTTCAGCATCATCAGCGGATTTTAATACGCCTATGTATCCGTCATTCAGTTTTACCCATAAAAGTTTAGGATTTGGATTAAGTATTCCTCCAATTACTATTGGAACAAGCAACATACCCATATTTTGTACCCAATAGATTAATGAATATGCTGTTCCCAATTTATTTTCGGGAATAATTTTAGGCACCGATTGCCACATTGCAGCCGGCACAAGCGAATAACCTATTCCAAGCAGCGCAAAACTTATAAATCCGAATATTGCTAAATTTGGCGCAAATCCAAAAATCAGATGTGACAAAAGTACAATAAACGAGCCTATTATCATCCAAGTTGTGGCTTTGCCTTTATAATCGACCAGAGAGCCAAACAGCGGAGTAAAAATAATCGGCGTAAATGGAAGTAATGTTGCCATATACGAAGCAATATCTGCATCAAGCCCGAAACGCGGGATAAGAATTGATGTTGCAAAACGTTTGAATGAAATTATGCAGCAATAGAAAAATACGCATAAAAGGGCTATAAGGATAAAATTTTTATTTGTTAATATTTTTCCTATATCCGAAAATTTGAATTTATCATCATCACTTTTCTTTGCATTGTTTGCGGCGGCGGCTTCGGCATCCTGCTTGTCAAGTCGTTTGTCGAACGAAATAAACACAAACCATGTAACAATTGCAATTATCATTAAAAACAATCCTATTTCTGCCATGTTATTTGATTCAGACAGTGGTATTTCACCTTTGATTGATATTGCCATTGGAGCAATCAGCATTGCGGCAGCAGTTCCCAAGCGAGCCAAAGCCAACTGTAATCCCATTGCCAAAGCCATTTCCTTGCCTTTAAACCATTTTGCTATTGATTTGGTTACGGCAACTCCGGCAATTTCGCTGCCCAAACCGAATATGGCGCATCCTGCTGTGGCAAGCGTAAGCGAAGGTTTTGCAAATCCAAGACTGCCGATAAATCCTGCAACAGCGCTGTCTTTAAACATTGGCGACAGTGCATAAACAACTATCACAGAGCCTGTAACCATTAATATTACAAACAGAGTTCCCGTGAAACGCACTCCCCATTTGTCGAGCAACATTCCACAGATAATTAAACCGCCAAATACACACAATAATGAATAAGCGCCACCATAAACGCCATAATTTGCAGAATTCCAGCCAAGTTCCAGAAATTCTGGATTATTGAAAATTTGGCTTACTGTTGAAAAAATATCATCGAAAAAATACGATGCAAACATTGGCAACGAAAGGCAGAGTAATACTAACCATCGTGCGGTTTTAGAGTCGCGTAAAACAGACTGTAATTTTTGTACCATAGTATAACTTTTTATTTATAGTTCTTTTTTATTTTTTGATATTGGGCAATTCCAAACCGTATCCATTACGTTTATCTACTATTTTAAGATAAAATCCTAAAATCAGCGCCGCAACGCCCAGACAGGCAAGCATCAAAAGAGGATTGGTGTAGTTGTACGAAACGGCTGCTTCTTCGGCTGTTTTCAGTCCATCTTTTAAGGCTTGTGCAACTTCCGGATTTGATGCATCCAAAATTTTGCCAATCAGCAGAGGGAACAGCCATAAACCGATATTCTGTATCCAAAAAATCAACGCATAAGCAGAACCGATAACTTTACTGCTAACCAGTTTTGGAACGCTTGGCCACAAAGATGCAGGAACGAGCGAAAAAGATGAGCCGAGAACAAGAATTGTTATATATGCTACTATTACGCCGCTGATAGCGCTTCCTTTGAACATTGGCAAAATAAATGCAAAAGTTAAATGACATGCAATAAGCAAAATAGAGCCAATCATCAACATTGAAGCCGCTTTGCCTTTGGTATCTACATATTTTCCGATAATTGGCGTGATTCCAACTGCCAAAAGAGGAAATACGGCAAAAACAGTTTCGGCAGACTGACGCATGTAACCCACAAGACAGAAAGCAATTAAGCATACAACAGACGTTGCCAGCAATGAAATTTTTAATGTTTTTTTGCTAAAATTACTTGCGAAAGAGGTAGCAGCAACCGCCAACATTATAAGATATTGAATTATTGTGCATAAATTTGAGGCCCAGAAACTGCCTGCTTCAGGTGGAGTAAATTTCAAGTTGCATTGCAGCATATTTACGGCATATTTCTGAAATGGGAAAATTGCCGAATAATACAATACGCAGAGCAGAGCCACTAACCAGAAGCCGCTGCTCGACAGTATTTTGCCAATATCTTTGATTTTGAACGGGTCGTCTTTTTCTTCTGCTTCTCCTGTTTGTGCATCAAGTTTTTTATCCATAAAGAAATAAGCAATAAACATAATGAGCGCTATCATCAACAAAATCACGCCGAAAGCCACCGAGCGCGAAACGTCAATATCGCCTCCCCATTTTGCAAAAACAGGCGAGAAAATCATACATGTAGCAAC
>JAITLJ010000127.1 GCA_031277925.1 Prevotellaceae bacterium
AACACGTTTTTCCACGTAACCGTCACTAAAACCCATTTGTTGTCTTTTTTTATTAAACATGATGCAAAGATACATGAAATATTTCACATAAACAAATTATAATCACCTAAATATTAACACATTATCAACACTTTTGCCTTGCAAAGGTTTTTAATAATGAATAGTTTCAATGTTTATTAAGAAGTGACTATATAGATATTGCTAATTGTAAAATCTTTGAAAAATTTCACTGCAATATTATCCGTTTCCATATAATCAAATTTTTTTTATGCACATTGTGTCTGTAAATTTTGTTAGAATTTTTATTTGTCTATGTGTAATATCAAAAATTTCATGTACATTTGTAATAAATATGTTATCTTAAATTATTTATAGTCCCTGGTAATTATACTGTTAATTTAATTTTTATGACAAAACAAAAAAAGAAGAAAAAAAACAATTCACAAAATTTATTGCACGACGAAAGATTTCGATTTATTGTCGGAGTTGCTTGTGTATTAATATCAATATTTCTGATATTTTCAATTGTATCTCACTTTTTTTCGTGGAAAAACGACCAAAACATACCTGCTACTGCCGATACTACAATACAAACCGAAAATAGCGGCGGTAATTCAGGATTAAAAATTGCAAGTTTCATCGTAGATAAAAGTTTTGGCTTTGCCGCCATAGGCATACCGTTTTTTATTGCAATATTAGGTTTAAGCCTGCTTAAAATTCGCGGAATCCCATTTTTCAAAACTTTGTTTGTAATTGCATTAACTACAATTATTGCATCCATATTGTTAGGATTTATCGATAATATGCTGCAAACTAAGGTTCTTGCCAAAGGAATGGGCGGAGCGCATGGACATTTTGTAAGCGTCTGGCTGCAAAAAAATATAGGAATTACAGGTACCGTTCTCTCTTTGATTTTTGCGCTTGTGATGCTTGCAATTTTTATAAATAAAAATACAATTTCGATACTCGAAAACGTGTTTATTCGTATTGCATGTCTATTTAAACGCAAAAAAAAGCAGGATATTATTATTGAAGACACTGAAAATAAAGAATATAACCCACATATTGAAACAGAAGAAGACGACGATACAAACGAAGAAGATGAATATATCGAAAAAGAAAATAACAATAAAGGGCAACATGTGTTTCCAACTGATATTGAAATAAATAAACCTGAAGAAGATGAATTTTTAACTCCCGACGAAATTCCAAATACACTTTACGACCCGACTCTTGATTTATCAACATACAAACTGCCTCCCGTTGATTTGCTTGATGATTATGCAGGCAAAGGCGGCGGCGAAATGACAACCGAAGAACTTGAACGAAATAAAAACAAAATTGTAGAAACTCTTTCACATTACAAAATAGGCATAAAACGTATAATTGCCACGCCCGGACCAACAGTAACGCTTTATGAAATTGTGCCGAGCGAAGGAATACGAATAGCAACAATTAAACGACTTGAAGATGATATAGCGCTTAGCCTGTCGGCATTAAGTTGCCGAATAATCGCTCCCATACCCGGAAAAGGAACGGTTGGCATTGAAATACCTAACGAAAATCCTGCAATAGTACCGATGAAATCTTTGCTCTGTTCTAAAAAATTTCAAGAATCGCGCTACGAATTACCTGTAGTGATGGGAAAAACAATATCAAACGAAACATTTACATTCGATCTTTGCAAAATGCCTCACCTGCTTGTTGCCGGCGCAACAGGACAGGGAAAATCCGTAGGTTTGAACGCCATAATAACTTCGCTTCTTTATAAAAAACATCCATCACAACTCAAATTTGTAATGGTTGACCCAAAGAAAGTGGAACTCACATTATATTCAAAACTCGAACATCATTTTTTGGCAAAAATGCCCGATGCGGAAGAATCGGTAATTACAGAAAATCAGAAAGTAATACATACTCTCAAATCGCTTTGCATAGAAATGGACAGCCGATATGCATTACTTAAAGATGCACAGTTACGAAATATTAAAGAATACAACGAAAGATTTATAAATCGAAAACTCAATCCACTAAAAGGACACAAATATCTGCCGTATATAGTTGTCATTATAGACGAGTTTGCCGACCTGATAATGACGGCAGGACGCGAAGTAGAAGAACCTATCGCACGCCTTGCACAGCTGGCTCGCGCAATAGGAATACACCTTGTAATTGCAACTCAACGTCCTACAACAAATATTATTACAGGCTTGATTAAAGCGAATTTCCCGGCGCGTATTGCTTTTCGCGTTACAATGATGATCGATTCACGCACAATTTTAGACCAGCCGGGCGCAAATCAACTTGTAGGTCGCGGCGATATGCTTATCTCAACAGGCAGCGAACTTACCCGCTTACAATGCGCTCTGATTGAAACAGATGAAGTTGAAAAAATAACAACTTACATAAGCAAACAGCAAGGATATCCTACAGCATTTGAACTTCCCGAATATACAGGCGAAGAAAACGATAAAGTTGCCGATGTTGACACAACAGACCTTGATAAAATGTTTGAAGAAGCAGCGCGACTTATTGTTGCCGCACAACAAGGTTCAACATCTCTTATTCAACGAAAACTTTCGCTAGGATACAATCGGGCAGGAAGAATAATGGACCAACTTGAAGCAACAGGCATTGTTGGTCCTTACGAAGGCAGCAAGGCACGACAAGTTTTGATTACTGATTTAACTTCACTCGACCGAATTTTGAGCGATCTAAAAAACAGATAACCTTGCTGTTGCATTAAAAACAGATGTGAAAATCGCATCGGTTTTTAAATAAATATTAAAAAAAATTTGTTTTATACAAAAGATATATATAATTTTGCAAGCAATAATTATTTTAATATTTTTTATGTAAAAATGCACGACAGTTCACACACGAAAAAAGCCACAATATCAGCTATTAACAATAGCCCTGATTCAGTATTCAGACTGATTGACATTAGTATGCTTACACACGAAGATAATTTCATTTCACTAAATCAGAAATTGAATTATTATGTACACAGCAAAAAAATACTGTCTCTTCGTCGCAGAATATATGCAAAATTAAACTATTCATATGAAGAAGTTGCAAATAAAATATATACGCCTTCATATATTTCACTGGAATACGTTCTTATAAAAAACGGAATTATATCACAAGCCAATAAAACTCTGACATCTGTATGTTATTTATCTCGCCAGATAAAAATTAATGATCAAACATTTTTATATCATAAACTCAAAAGAGAAGTACTGGTTAATCCTTCAGGCGTGCAAAGAATTAATAACGTGAATATTGCAACTCAAGAAAGAGCATTTTTAGATTTATTGTATTTGGGTAAAAAATACGATTTCAATAACCTTGATACACTTGATAAAAGTATTATAAACCAAATATTACCAATATACGAATCAAAAAAATTGTCTAATTACATTAAAAATCTACTAAAAAATGATTGATATAAACAAATACAGATTTTTAATAATACAAATATTAAAAGATATTTATTCCAATATTGAATTATCTAATTATCTTGGACTTAAAGGCGAAACAGCATTAATGCTGTTTTATGATTTGCCGCGCTGTTCTATTGATTTGGATTTTAACCTGCTCAACCACAGTAAAGAAAAACTTGTTCTTGAAAAAATAAAAAATATTTTTAAAAAATACGGGAATATTTTTGATCTGGCAATTATATTTTTTGGACAGACAATAACATTAAGTTACGGTACAGACAACAGAAAAACAAAAATAGAAATTTCAAAACAAGAATCCAACAATCATTATGAAATAAAAAATCTTCTGGGAATCAGCATGCAGGTAATGACAATTGACGATATATTTGCACACAAGTTATGCGATTTAACAGATTCAAGCGCTGTATTGAACAGAAGTATTTTTGACTCATGGTATCTACTAAACAAAAATGTGGAAATCAATAAATTTATTATTGAAACCAGAACAAGAATGAATTTCAATGATTATTTGCAAAAATGTATAAACAAACTCGAGTCAATAGAAATTAACGAATTACTTGACGGCATGGAAGAATTTGTCAGTGCAGACATGCAAAATACTATAAATACAACATTACTCCCCGAAACCATTAGACTGCTCCACGAAATAAAGGAGAAATAGTCGCTTCTTACGAAAAAAAAAGCCAATGCCGATACATTAATACATTTCTGTCAGATAATTCATTCTGTTAATTTGCATCAAGGCAAAAGAAGATAAAAGAAATATATCCAGCTATACATAGAGACCTTTGCAAAATGTCAGTCAGTTCGGTTTTTTGGAAAAAATTTGTGATTTTTTTGTGCGGATCGAGTTTGAAACTGGTTTTTATGGCGGTTTTTAGAGGTTTTTTTCGTTT
>JAITLJ010000151.1 GCA_031277925.1 Prevotellaceae bacterium
TTATTATTAATAAATTGCAAGCGCAAATTACCAAATAAAAATACTGAGTTTTATACAGATACAAGCAGAAATTCGGCAAAATATGAACTTGTTTCTTTATCTTCTTTTGTCTTGATACACAAAAGAAGCAGAAAGAAATAATTGTCCGAAATTTTTAATGTTTTAGTTTTGTCCTTTTTTTATTCGTAAGGAGCGAATATATAATGCAAAAAGCAGTTTGACTGACTTAAATTATCATCTCATCTATTGGTTTGGCTCTTGTATTTTTGTTTTAATATAAGGATACTCAACTTATTTTTTGTTTCTCAATTCGTAATATTCCGCATAATATTCCTGATAGGCTCCAGATGTAACATTATCAAGCCATTGCTGATTTTCGAGATACCATTTTACCGTTTTTTCTATTCCATCTTCAAACTGCAAGGATGGTTGCCATCCGAGTTCGTTTTTAAGTTTCGACGAATCTATTGCATAGCGTAAATCGTGTCCTGCTCTGTCGGTTACGTAAGTTATGAGTTTTTCGGATTCGCCTTCGGCGCGCCCCAAAAATTTATCTACTGTTTTAATAATTACTTTTATCAAATCAATATTTTTCCATTCGTTGAAACCGCCAATATTGTATGTTTCACCAATTTTGCCTTTATGAAATATAAGGTCTATTGCGCGAGCGTGGTCAATCACATAAAGCCAGTCGCGCACATTTTCTCCTTTTCCGTAAACAGGCAGCGGTTTGTTGTTGCGAATATTGTTTATGAAAAGCGGTATCAATTTTTCGGGGAATTGAAAAGGACCGTAATTGTTTGAACAGTTTGTTATTACAACTGGCAAGCCATAAGTATCGTGGAATGCGCGAACAAAATGGTCGCTGCTTGCCTTGCTTGCCGAATATGGCGAATGTGGATTGTATTTTGTTGCTTCGGTAAATAATGTTTCATCAAATGGCAATGCTCCGTAAACTTCGTCGGTTGAAATATGATAAAATAATTTATCACTGTAATTTTCTTTCCAGCATTCTTTTGCCGCCTGAAGCAGCGACAATGTTCCCAGAACGTTTGTTTTTGCAAAAGTGAAAGGGTCTTTTATGCTTCGGTCAACGTGGCTTTCGGCTGCCAAATGCAAAACGCCATCAATATTATATTTAATAAAAATGTTTACAACTGTTTCAAAATCACAAATATCGGCTTTCACAAATTCATAATTGGAAGCATTTTCCACAGATTTCAAATTTTCGAGATTACCGGCATACGTGAGTTTATCCAAATTCACAATTTTATATTCAGGATATTTGTTTACAAACAGATGCACAACATGCGAGCCTATAAATCCTGCGCCTCCGGTGATTAATATGTTTTTCATTGTATTTGTATAAAATTAAAATATTTAACATTCAAAATGGCACAATATTAGTAATAATTAATGACAAATGCAAACCTTTTGATTGATAAAATAAATATTAATAAAAAAAACATCTGTTAATCAACGTATAATAAATATTATCGCAAGCGGTTTTTATAAAATGTGAAAATTTATTTAAAATTTGGCAATCGGCAGTCCTTATTCATTTTTATTTGTGTAATTTCGCTTTATTGCTAATGACAAAATTGCATTTTCGAAAATTTTTCTGTCCGTCATTTTGTTTATTCGTCAAAAACACACAACTTTGTATTACAAAATATGCTTATGAAATACAGTATAAGTTTTGTAGAACAGATTCGCCGTCTGCCTTTTGTCAGATTACTTGTTCCGTTTTTGTGCGGAATTGTTGCAGAAGAATTGATTTTTCAACAAAATTTTGATTTTTCATTGCTGCTTGTTACCTTACTGTTTCTTTTTTTTCTGATGTTTTTCGTACGACTTGGAAAATCGTATCAATATCGCTGGCTTTGGGGAGTTTTGATATTTTGCTGTTTGTTTTTGTTTGGCGCCGGACTAATGAAAAATCGCTGCCATCACACAAGGCTGATGGTTGAAACGCAATCATTTTTTAATGCTACAATTATCGAAAAACCAAATGTTGGCGAACGTTATACCAAACTTACACTGCAAATAAAGGCATATCGCGACAGCACAAAAAACTGGAACGGCGTTGACGAAAAAACTTTTGTTTATGTGCCAACCGACAGCATGTCAAACACTTTGAGCATTGGCGATGTTTTAATGCTGAATACAACTTTTACAGCAAATTCGCCGCCTGAAAATCCCGAAGAATTTGATTATTCATATTATCTTGCCCGTCGAAAAATTTTTACGGTTGCATTTGTATCGGCAAACGATTATAAAAAAACAGGACATGAAAATTTGTGGTTAAAAAAAACCATTTTAGATATTCAAGATGCAATGTTCAAATGTTTTGAAGAAGCCGGTATTGATGGCGATAATTTTGCTGTTCTTCGCGCTTTGATTATTGGCGACAAACAATTATTGAGCGATGAAATTATCAATGCGTACAGCGTGTCGGGTGCAATGCACGTGCTTGCAGTGAGCGGTTTGCACGTAGGACTGGTTTATGCTGTTTTGGTTTTTATGTTGAGCGCAGTAAAAAAACGCCGATTCGGTAAGATTATCAAAACAGTAATGGTGCTTTTCGGAATCTGGCTTTATGCGGCGCTGGCTGCATTTTCGCCTTCGGTTTGTCGTGCCTGTATAATGTTTTCGTTTGTGCTGTTTGGCAAATTATTCGGCAAAAAAGTAAATATTTACAATTCGCTGGCATCATCTGCGTTTTTTTTGTTGATTATAAATCCTTACAATATTTTTGAAGTGGGATTTCAGTTGTCATATTGTTCTGTAATTGCAATAGTTTATTTTCAACCGCTGATGAACAAAGCAGTTTATATACGCAACAAAATTCTTAAATACACTTTTGCCCTTGCCACAGTTGCGATTGCGGCGCAAGCAGGAACTTCGGGAATAACAATATTTTATTTCCACTCTTTTCCCAATTATTTTATTGTTACAAACATTTTAATAATTCCTGTTGTTACCGTTATAATGTTTACCGTTGCTGCAATTTTCCTTATGTCGTGGATTCCTGTGATTGGAATATTGATTGGAAAATTTTTGAACATTTGTGTTTCGCTTGCAAACCTCGTTACAAAAAATGTTGAATCGTTGCCATATTCGCTTTCCAACAATATCTATCTCGACCGCTTGCAGGTTTACATAATCATTGTTGCTCTCATATTTTTAGCCTTTTACATCGAATTTAAAAACAAAAAAAATTTAATTGCAATATTTGCGTGTCTGGTTATGTTTTGCGGAATAAGTTCTTTTCAAAAAGTTGAACGTGAAAATCAGCGGCAAATGATTGTTTACTATACAAGAAATTCAACGTTTATAAGTTTTGTTGTCGGACAAAGTTCGGTAAATATACGCGACCGCGAAAATCAAGACGATGATTTTGCGACAGATACGGAAAATAATTTCATAAAACTTGGAATCAAAAATTCAAAAACGCTTTTGCTTTCCGATAATTTTGAAAAAGCCGGCATAATAAAATCCTATAAAAATATTATTTGGTTTAATGGCAAATCGATAAAAATTGCAGCGGAAAATGATGTGTTTCAATCGCAAAAGCCAATGGCTGTTGATTTTTTAATAGTAAATAAATATTTGAACAATCACATTCAAATGATATTCAACAACTATCAGCCCGAAATGTTGATAATAGATTCGTCTGTAACGAGATGGCATGCCTACCGCTGGATAACCGAAGCCGAAAACAGAAACATAAAACATCATTACGTAAGCGACAAAGGAGCGTTTATTTTTAAGCAATAAAACCTGTTAGACGTAATGACTTAATGATGATCTAAAACCTGTCGGAATTTATATGAAAAATTTACAGCAATAATGAATAAATAAAAAAACAGTAAATTTTTATTTGTTTGTGCGCAGTTTCAATATTTAATGTTAACTTTGCATCTAAATAATTTTAAAAATTAAAACAAATGCAAATAAAACTTACAAAATTGATTCTGTCGGGAGGAATTTTTATGTTAGGTATTTCGTGTACTGAAAAAACAGAAACCAATATCACATATCCCAAAGCAGAAAAGCAAAATGTTACCGATACTTATTTTGGCGTCGAAGTTGCCGACCCTTATCGCTGGCTCGAAAATGATACTGCACAAGCCGTTGCCGACTGGGTTGAAGCCGAAAACAAAATTACGCAAAACTATCTGGAAAATATTCCGTTTCGCGACAAACTCAAACAGCGCCTTACCAGCATCGTAAATTACGAAAAAATCGGCACACCATTTAAAAAACATGGAAAATATTATTTTTTCAAAAACAACGGCTTGCAAAACCAAAGCGTTTTGTATGTGAAAGAAACAATAGACGGCGCAGCAAGCATTTTGCTCGACCCAAACACGCTGTCGGACGATGGCACGATTGCCCTTTCGGGAATTTCGTTTTCAAACAACGGAAAATATCTTGCATACACAATATCCCGCAGCGGTTCCGACTGGCGAGAAATTTATGTAATGGATTTATCTACACGCCAGCTTACAAACGACCATATAGAATGGGCGAAATTTACAAATGCAAGCTGGGTTGGCGATGGATTTTATTACAGCGCATACGATGCACCCGAAAAAGGCAAGGAATATTCTAATGTAAACGAAAATCACAAAATATACTATCACAAAATCGGCGATAAACAAAATAATGATAAACTTGCCTATCAAAATCCCGAATATCCGAAACGTTTCTACTCGGCTTCGGTTAATGATGACGAAACGGTTTTATTTATAACCGAATCGGGCGCAGGACTTGGAAATCGCCTGTTTATGCAAAATCTGACCAAATCGGGCGCGCCCGTTATAGAAATTGCAAGCGATTACGAATACGAATATGCGCCAATTGATGTGATTGACAATACCATTTATTTTTACACAAATTACAAGGCTCCGAAATATAAACTTGCAAAAGCCGGCATAAATGCGCCCAAAATAGAAACATGGAAAGACCTTGTCCCCGAATCCGAAAATGTGTTGAAAGGCATTGATTTTGTTGCCGGACAAATGATTCTTGTGTATGATAAAGACGCATCGGAACACGCTTTCGTATATTCGACAGATGGAAAACAGAAAAACGAAGTCAAATTGCCGACCTTGGGTTCTGTGGGCTTCAGCGGCAACAAAGATGACAAAGAAATTTTTTACTCGTTTTCATCTTTCACCTTTCCAAGCGCCATATATAAATATGATATTGAAAATAACGTATCAGAACTTTATATTGCTCCGAAAGTTGAATTTAATTCGGATGATTTTATCACCGAACAAATATTTTTTCCAAGCAAAGATGGCACAGGAATACCAATGTTCCTTACATATAATAAAAAATTGAAACTTGATGGAAAAAATCCTGTTTATCTGTACGGATATGGCGGATTTAACATAAGCCTTAATCCGGGATTTTCGACAATGCGAATTCCGTTTTTGGAAAACGGAGGCATTTATGCTCAGGTTAATTTGCGCGGCGGCGGCGAATATGGAGAAGAATGGCATATTGCAGGAACAAAAATGAAAAAACAAAACGTATTCGACGATTTCATTGCAGCAGCCGAATACCTTATTGAAAAAAAATATACAAACAGCAGTAAAATTGCTATAGCAGGCGGTTCAAATGGCGGACTCCTTGCAGGCGCCTGCGTAAATCAGCGTCCCGACCTGTTCCGCGTTGCCTTGCCTATGGTTGGCGTTATGGACATGTTGCGCTATCACAAATTTACGATTGGATGGAATTGGGCAAGCGACTACGGCACAAGCGACGACAGCAAAGAAATGTTTGAATATCTTCGTGCATATTCGCCATTGCATAATATCAAAAACGATGGAACAGCATATCCTGCAATACTTATTACAACAGCCGACCACGACGACCGAGTTGTGCCTGCTCATTCGTTTAAATATGCAGCAGCGCTGCAAGCGGCAAATACAGGAAATGCTCCAAAACTTATTCGCATCGAAACAAAAGCAGGACACGGCGCAGGTAAACCCATCAGTAAAACAATACAGGAACAAACTGATTTGTATTCGTTTGTAATGTACAATCTGGATATGAAACCCAAATTTTAGAGGTTGATCTAAATAATGAATTTTGATAATTGAGGACGGAATTATATTTTTGTCCTCAATTTTATATCAGATATAAACAGTCGTTCTATTATATAGAATACATCCGAAAATTTCAATTGGATTAAAATTAAA
>JAITLJ010000033.1 GCA_031277925.1 Prevotellaceae bacterium
AAGAACAAAAAAAGAAGTACGTCGAACCGACGGCTCTTACATACGTTTTGACGATAACGCTTGCGTACTGCTGAATAACCAAGACGAAATACGCGGAACACGCATATTCGGACCGGTAGCAAGAGAACTGCGCGATAACTATATGAAAATAGTTTCTTTAGCCCCCGAAGTATTATAATAATAAACTGTGTTGAAATGAAAAGAAAGTTACACATAAAAAAAGGCGATATAGTTTACGTAAATGCAGGCGAAGATAAAGGCAAAACAGGAAAAGTATTGCAAGTTCTCGTTCAAAAAGAACGCGCAATAGTAGAAGGCGTAAACATAGTGAAAAAACACACAAAACCAAACTCGAAAAATACGCAAGGCGGAATTATCGAAAAAGAAGCGCCGATACACATCTCAAACCTGCAATTGGCAGATGCCGACGGCAAACCGATAAAAACAGGACGCCGCATAAGCGAAACAACAGGGAAACTTGTCCGTTACTCTAAAAAAACAAACGAGGAGATTAAATAATGGCGAAGAAAGATACAAAAAAAGACAGCGCAGGAGTGCAGGTAATCCCTAAAAATTACGTGATAAACCTGCACAAAAAGTATAAAGAAGAAATTATACCGAAACTCATGAAAGAATTTGGATATAAATCTGTCATGCAAGTTCCGCATTTAGAAAAAATAGTAGTGAATCAAGGAGTAGGAGCAGCTGTTACCGATAAAAAACTGATAGAAGTAGCACAAAATGAACTCTCAACTATCACAGGACAAAAAGCAATAGTATTGACATCTAAAAAAGACATTTCAAACTTCAAACTGCGCAAAGGAATGCCAATAGGAGTGAAAGTTACCCTTCGACGCGAAAAAATGTACGAATTTCTTGACAGACTGATATCAATAGCATTACCACGTATCCGCGACTTTCAAGGAATACACGACAAACTGGACGGACGGGGAAATTATACATTAGGAGTGCGCGAACAAATCATATTCCCCGAAATAGATCTTGATAAAGTAACAAAAATATTCGGTATGGAAATGACATTTGTTACCAGCACAAGCAACGATGAAGAAGCATACGCTCTTCTTCGCGAATTCGGATTACCATTTAAAAACATAAAAAAGAATTAAATAATATGGCTAAAGAATCGATGAAAGCACGCGAAGTAAAGCGAGCAAAAATGGTTGCCAAATATGCAGAAAAACGTAAAATACTGAAAGAAGCAGGCGATTACGCAAAACTTGCAAAATTACCGAAAAATTCAAGCCGGGTACGACTGCACAGCCGCTGTTCGATAACAGGACGCCCGAAAGGATATATGCGCCTGTTCGGAATCAGCCGGATACAATTCCGCGAAATGGCTTCACAAGGATTGATTCCGGGAATAACAAAGGCAAGCTGGTAGATGCCTGTAATAGAAATAAAAAATAAAATAATCTGGATATCGGTTACACAACCGAATCATGTTGCGCTAAAATTGATGAAATTAAAAGCAAAACAAAAAGTAAAAAATATAAATTAAAAAAAATAAAAGTAATGACTGATCCAATTGCAGATTATCTGACAAGAATTAGAAACGCCTCAAGAGTAGGACATAAAACAGTGGAAATTCCATCATCAAAAATAAAAAAGGAAATTACACGCATCCTGCACGAAAAAGGCTACATCCTAAGCTATAAGTTTATGGATGAAGACGTGAAAAGTACTATCAAAATAGCATTGAAGTACCATCCCGTAACAAAAAAACCGGCACTCAAAACGCTCGACCGCGTGAGCCGACCGGGATTGCGACGTTATGCAAATGCGGCAACAATGCCCAAAGTGCTTAACGGCTTAGGAATAGCAATAATATCAACATCAAAAGGAATAATCACAGACAAAGAAGCCCGTGATTTGAACGTTGGTGGCGAAGTTTTGTGTTATATTAGTTAATATTAAAAATTTGATATAATGTCACGAATAGGAAAATTACCTGTAAACCTGCCACAAGGCGTAACCGTAAAAGTAGAAAGCGGAAATGTGGTTAAGGTTAAAGGACCTCTCGGTGAGTTGAGTCAAAAAGTTGACCCCGACATCACCGTAAAGGTAGAAGACGGCATGTTCTCGCTGGAACGCCCAACGAATCAGCCGCGACATCGCTCAATGCACGGACTTTATCGAGCATTGCTGAATAACATGGTGCTGGGAGTATCAAAAGGATATGAAATCAAACAGGAACTGGTAGGCGTAGGATACAAAGTAGAAGCCAAAGGTCAAATACTCGAATTTAACCTTGGATATTCACACGATATTCATTTTGAACTGCCTAATGAAGTTAAAGCTTCAGTATTTGTTGAACGAAAAGGAAATCCGATTTTAACGCTTACCAGCATTGACAAACAACTTATCGGACAAGTTGCTGCGAAAATACGTTCGCTGCGTAAACCCGAACCATACAAAGGAAAAGGTATTAAATTTGCAGGCGAACAGTTACGTCGTAAAGCAGGAAAATCCGCTAACGCTAAATAATGTAGGAGATTAATGTATGGCACTTACGAAAACAGAAAGAAGACAAAGAATTAAATATCGTATTCGCAAAAGAATAAGCGGAACAGCCGAAAGACCACGCATGTCTGTTTACAGAAGCAATAAACAGATTTATGTGCAAATTATCGATGATTTGAAAAACATAACACTTGTGGCAGCATCGTCAACCGAGAAATCTATCGCCGAACAGGCGAAAGGAAAAACCGGCGTTGAAGTCGCAAAAGAAGTAGGAAAACTTGTAGCCCAAAAAGCCAAAGAAAAAGGCATTGAAACAATAGTTTTCGACCGTAACGGATACCTGTATCACGGAAGAGTAAAAAGTTTAGCAGAATCGGCGCGCGAAAGCGGTCTTAAATTTTAAAAGATTATGGCAGTAAATTTAAATATTAAAAAAGTAAAGACTACCGATTTGGAATTAAAAGACAGATTGGTTGCCGTTCAACGTGTTACAAAAGTAACAAAAGGAGGACGCCACTTTAGTTTTGCCGCTATTGTTGTAGTTGGTAACGAAAACGGAATTATAGGTTATGGACTCGGAAAAGCCAATGAAGTAGCAACCGCAGTTCAAAAAGGAACAGAAGATGCAAAGAAAAACCTTGTTAAAGTTCCTGTTTACAAAGGTACAATACCACATGAACAGGAAGCCAAATTTGGTGGCGCAAAAGTATATATCAGCCCGGCAGGACCCGGTACCGGCGTGAAAGCCGGAGGCGCCATGCGAGCAGTACTCGAAAGCGTAGGAATTACCGATGTGCTGGCAAAATCCAAAGGCTCATCAAACCCACATAATCTGGTGAAAGCTACAGTTCTCGCTTTATTGGAACTGCGCGATGCCTACACAGTATCGGAAGTTAGAGGCGTTTCGCTTAATACAGTGTTTAAAGGATAAGGAGATAAAAAATGGCAAAATGTAAAATTACTCAGGTAAAAAGCAAAATAGGCTCTACCAAAAGCCAACGCGCAACTCTAGTATCGCTCGGTTTGAGAAAAATAAACCATAGTGTTGAAAGACAAATAACACCCTCACTGTTAGGCGAAATAGAAAAAGTGAGACATTTGATAAAAACAGAAGAAATAGAATAACAGACAAATTAGGATGAACTATGGAATTGAATAACTTACGTCCTGCAAAAGGATCAACACATAAAGATAAAAGAATAGGACGCGGACAAGGTTCGGGACGCGGAGGAACATCCACACGCGGACACAAAGGAGCAAAATCACGTTCCGGATATTCACGAAAAGCAGGCTTTGAAGGCGGACAAATGCCACTGCAACGCCGTTTGCCAAAATACGGATTTACAAATATAAACCGTAAAGAATATAAAGCGATAAATGTTTCAATATTACAAGACCTGTCTGAAAAATTAAACATAACAACGTTTACACTCGACACTTTTATTCAAACAGGACTCGTATCAAAAAATCATCTTGTTAAAATATTGGGAAACGGCGAACTGACAGTAAAACTTGACGTCGAAGCGCACGCTTTCTCAAAAAAAGCAGTTGAACTGATTGAAGCACAACAGGGAACAGTTACTAAAATAGACGAAAAATCTAAAAAGGCAAATCAATGAAAAAATTTATCACAACGATAAAAAATATTTTCAAAATCGAAGAACTGCGTAAAAGAATTATTTATACACTGGCTTTGGTTGCGATTTATCGATTGGGCAGTTTTATTGTTCTTCCCGGAATAGATGCCAATGCAATAAGCGGCTCCGAACTGGAAAGTCAGGCAAGCGGAGGACTTATAGGTTTGCTCAATATGTTTTCAGGAGGCGCATTCGGTAATGCTTCAATTTTTGCATTAGGTATAATGCCATACATATCAGCATCAATTGTCATACAGCTAATGGGAATTATGGTGCCTTATTTTCAGCGCCTGCAACGCGAAGGCGAAAGCGGACGCCGCAAAATGAATCAATATACACGCTACCTGACAATACTGATCCTTATATTTCAAGGACCGGCATACGTCGTCAATCTTCACCTGCAATTGCCACCAGACGCATTTCTTGCACAGGGATTTTGGTTTAATATAACATCAACCATAATACTTCTTGCAGGAACAATGTTTGTAATGTGGCTCGGCGAACGCATTACCGACAGAGGTATAGGAAACGGAATATCGCTGATAATTATGGTCGGTATCATTGCACGCTTGCCGTTTGCATTAGTCGCAGAAGTAGGAACGCGAATAACAGAACCAACAGGAGGCATTTTGATGTTTATAGTCGAAATAATTGTTTTATTCATCGTATTTGTGGCATGCATAGCGCTCGTACAGGGCGTACGCAAAATCCCCGTACAGTATGCACGCCGCATAATAGGCAACAAACAATATGGCGGACAGCGTCAGTATATTCCATTGAAAATAAATGCAGCAGGCGTCATGCCAATTATCTTTGCACAGGCATTGATGATGATACCATTATTATTTACAGGCTTTGCAGGCTCAACGGCGTTGAATAACCAATATGGATTCTGGTACAACTTTATATTTGCAATGCTGGTAATGATATTTACATATTTTTACACAGCCGTAACGGTTAACCCCAGAAATATGGCTGAAGACATGAAAAAGAACGGAGGTTTTATACCAGGAGTAAAACCAGGTAAAAAAACAGCCGAATATTTAGACAGCGTTATGTCAAGAATAACATTGCCAGGTTCAGTATTTCTGGCAATAGTAGCAATCCTTCCCACATTTGCCGTTTTAACGTTTGGCATTGACAGACAATTCGGACAATTTTTCGGAGGAACATCACTGCTTATACTTGTCGGCGTAATTCTCGACACATTGCAGCAAATAGAAAGCCATCTCTTAATGAGACATTACGATGGATTAATGAAAACCGGCAAACTGAAAGGTCGCTCGGGAATGTAATAAATAATAAAACGTTCTTTATTTAATGATAAATTTGAAAACCGACGAAGAAATTGAAATACTGAGAGAAAATAATCTTTTAGTATCAAAAACTTTGGCAGAAGTCGGAAAACATATAAAACCGGAAATCACTACGCTTGAACTTGATAAAATCGCAGAAAAATTTATTCGCGATAACGGCGCAGAACCCGGATTTTTAGGATACAACGGTTTTCCAAATACACTTTGCATATCGGTTAACAGCGTAGTTGTGCATGGCATACCATCAAACTACCGCTTGCAGGAAGGCGATATTGTTTCTATTGATTGCGGAACACGAATGAAAGGTTTTTACGGCGATTCGGCATACACTTTTGCAGTAGGCAAAATAAGCGCAGAAGCCGAAAAACTTCTTAAAGTTACCAAAGAAAGTCTCTATAAAGGCATAGAACAAATAAATTCAAACGCACGAATAGGCGACATATCAAACGCAATTCAAACACACGCCGAAAAATACGGATATTCTGTCGTCCGCGAACTGATAGGACACGGAATAGGACGCAATATGCACGAAAAACCCAATGTGCCAAATTACGGCAAAAAAGGAAACGGCGCAAAACTGCAAAACGGAATGGTAATTTGCATAGAACCAATGATAAATTCAGGCAAACGGAACATATACATAGAAGATGATGGATGGACGGTTCGCACTTGTGATAATAAATATTCGGCACACTTTGAACTTGCTGTCGCCATACGCAACAAAGGAAAAGCAGACGTACTGTCAACATTCAAATTTATAGAAGAACAATTGGGATATGCGGAATATAATAGTAATTAAAAAAAATACATAATAATAAAAAAATGGCAAAACAAGCAGCCATAGAAAAAGATGGAATGGTAATAGAAGCATTGTCGAACGCAATGTTTCGCGTTGAGTTGGATAACGGACACGTTGTTATCGCACACATTTCGGGAAAAATGAGAATGCACTACATAAAAATTCTTCCCGGAGACCGAGTGCGCGTAGAAATGTCGCCCTACGATTTGACAAAAGCACGAATAGCATACCGTCATTCAAATAAAGATAATTAAATTAATAAAACTGAAACAGTTAAGCGATATGAAAGTAAGAGCATCAATTAAAAAACGCAGCGATGACTGCAAAATAGTTAAGCGAAAAGGTCGCTTGTACGTTATTTGCAAAAAAAATCCTAAGTTTAAACAACGGCAAGGATAATTAAACAACAAATGAAATCTAATGAAGATAAAAAAAACAGTTAAACAATTAAACAAAAAAATAAATGGCACGTATAGCAGGTGTTGATTTACCGGACAACAAACGAGGCGAAATAGGATTAACCTATATCTTTGGAATAGGACGCAGCGCATCACGTACTATTCTGGCGAAAGCAGGCATTGACGTTAATACCAAAATCAAAGATTGGAATGACGAACAGATAACCGCAATTCGCAGTATCATTGGCAACGAATATGTGATAGAAGGAGAACTGCGTTCACAAATTCAGTTGAATATTAAACGATTGATGGATATCGGATGTTATAGAGGAATCCGTCACCGTATAGGACTGCCGGTGCGTGGACAAAGCACAAAAAATAATGCCCGAACACGCAAAGGAAAGAAAAAAACAGTAGCAAATAAGAAAAAAGCAACTAAATAGTAAGTAAAATGGCAAAAAAACAAGGAACAACCAGAAAGAAAATTGTAAAAGTTGAAGTTGCAGGGCAAGCCCACATCCATTCAAGCTTTAACAATATTATCATTTCTTTGACAAATAACGATGGTCAAGTTATCAGTTGGTCGTCGGCAGGAAAAATGGGTTTCAAAGGCTCGAAAAAAAATACGCCTTATGCAGCTCAAACAGCAGCAGCCGATTGCGCCAAAGTAGCTTATGATTTGGGTCTTCGCCGGGTAAAAGTGTTTGTTAAAGGACCAGGCGCAGGACGCGAATCGGCAATGCGCACCATCAATTCAGCAGGAATTGAAATAACAGAAATAATTGATGTTACACCGCTTCCACACAACGGATGCCGCCCGAAAGGAAGACGCAGAGTTTAATATATTAAAACAAATAGAAAATTATGGCAAAATACACAGGCCCTAAAACAAAAATTGCACGTAAATTCGGCGAACCTATTTATGGTCCGGATAAATACCTGGATAGAAAAAACTTTCCTCCCGGACAACATGGATTAGCTAAAAAACGTAAAAAAATATCTGAATACGGTATTCAGTTACAAGAAAAACAAAAAGTGAAATATACTTACGGACTGCTTGAACGTCAGTTTCGTACATTCTACGAACGCGCTTCCAAAATGAAAGGACGCAAAGGCGAAAACCTTATCATCCTGCTTGAAAGCCGACTTGATAATATCGTTTATCGTTTAGGAATCGCGCCAACACGCGCAGCTGCACGTCAACTCGTTAATCACCGACATATCGTAATTAACGGAAACGTATGCAATATCCCATCATGTATAGTAAAAATAGGCGATATTGTTGGCGTTCGAGAAAAATCGAAATCGCTTGAAGTAATACAAAATTCATTGAGCGGACTTGCTACAAGCAGATATTCATGGCTGGAATGGGATAGTGCAACATTTGCAGGAAAATACATAAGCAAACTCGACCGCAGCGAAGTTCCAGAAACTATCAACGAACAATTAATCGTAGAGTTATACTCTAAATAATTGAAGGATACCGAAGCAATTATTATGCTTCAACCTTTACAAACTTTTAATAAAATAAAAAAATGGCAATATTAGCATTTCAGAAACCGAATCAAGTAATAATGCTCGAAGCAAACGATGTCTTTGGACGATTTGAATTTCGTCCACTGGAACCGGGCTATGGCACTACTGTCGGAAACGCACTCAGACGAGTTCTGCTTTCATCGTTGGAAGGATACGCAATAACGTCAGTAAAAATATCCGGCATTGACCACGAATTTACAACAATTCCGGGCGTTATTGAAAACGTAGTCGATATCATTCTTAATCTTAAAAAAGTAAGATTGAAAAAGAATGACAGTATTGAAGGCATCGAGACAGAAAAAGTAAACATTAATGTTTCAGGACAAACTGTTCTTACCGCAAAAGACCTTAATGCCAATATGTCGGTATTCAAAGTTCTTAATCCCGAACTTGTGATTTGTAATATGGATGAAAATACAAAATTCCAAATGCAACTCACAATAGGACAAGGCAGAGGCTGGGTTCCTGCCGAAGAAAACAAACTCGAAATTACCGAATTTGGCGTAATACCTGTTGATTCAATATTTACGCCGATTATAAATGTGAATTTCACAACAGAAGATTTCAGAGTAGAGCAAAAAACCGACTACGAAAAACTGATAATAGAAATAACTACCGACGGCTCGGTACACCCAAAAGAAGCGCTTAAAAAAGCAGCAAAAATACTGATTAATCACTTTATGCTGTTCTGCGACGAAAAAATTACAATCGAAGCAGAAGAAACTATAGCGCCCGATGAATTTGATGAAGAACTGTTACGCATACGTCAATTACTTAAACAGCGATTGACCGATATGGAGCTGTCGGTGCGAGCACTTAACTGTCTGAAAGCCGCCGATATTAAAACGCTTGGAGAACTTGTAAAATTAAGCAGAAACGACTTGTTAAGATTCAGAAACTTCGGAAAAAAATCGCTTACCGAACTCGACGAACTTTTAGAAACCCTGAAATTATCTTTTGGCATGGACGTTTCAAAATATAAACTTGATAAAGAATAATAACTATGAGGCATAATAAAAATTATAATCATTTAAGCAGACAATCAGGACACCGCAAAGCCTTACTCGCAAATATGGCTTCATCCTTAATCATGCACAAACGCATTGAAACTACTCTTGCAAAAGCAAAAGCATTACGCATGTACGTAGAACCGCTTATAACAAAATCAAAATACGATACTACACATTCGCGCCGTACGGTATTTGCCTATTTGAAAAACAAATACGCAGTATCAGAACTGTTTAGAAACGTTGCTCCAAAAATAGCAGACCGTCCAGGAGGATATACGCGAATATTAAAAACAGGATTTCGTTTAGGCGATGCCGCCGATATGGCGATGATAGAATTGGTTGACTTTAACGAAGCCGCTCTTGCCGCCACAACTAAAAAAGAAACTAAAAAAACAACGCGCAGAAGCCGTGCAAGAAAAGCTACAAACGCAACCGTGGTCGAAGAAACTGTAATCGAAACAACTGTTCCCGAAGCCCCAAAAGAAAAAGTAATAAACGAAGATAAAGAAAAAACTGTTGCAAATGTCGAAAAAACAATCGACGCAGCAGACTAATCAGTTTTCATGTTGTTTTAAAGGGGAAAGGTTACCGGACTAAATTCGGTAACCTTTTCGTATTTTTCACCGCAGAACTACAGCCTGCCCATAGCGCTTTTTTATAGTTTGTATATCAAAACAAACTAAAATATCTTTACATCTCAGGGCATTTTGATACCGTTTTGGTATTACTATACATATTACAGTTTAATTCATTTGGATATAAACAGTTTATATTGCCTGCAAAAAAAACTCTGTAAATGTTTTTTTACAGAGTTTTTTCGATATAATATGAAACATAAATATAAAATCAGTTTTTATATTTAAACCATTTTATCAGTTCTTTGATTGATGCTTTTTTGCCATACATCAAAATTCCAACGCGATATATTCGTGCTGCAATCCATGTAAATAAAATGAATGTTGCCGTTAATATCATCATCGATAGAATTATTTCAAACCATGAAACGCCAAAGGGAATACGTGCAAGCATAACTATTGGCGATGTAAACGGAATCATCGATCCCCAAAATGCAAGCGGATTGTCGGGTTGACTTGATATTATAATCATTATAAAATATCCAATCATCAAAGGAACGCTTGCTATTGATTGCAGCTGTTGGGTATCGGATTCATTATCGACAGCCGAGCCTACAATAGCAAACAGAGATGCATAAAGCAAATATCCCAAAATAAGATACAGCAGGAAGCAAATAAACATTTTTGTAAACGAAACGGCTTGAATGTAATTTTGTATTTGACTGACAATATCAGAAAACTGGCTTTGTGCAATAAATATTATTATGACAAACAAAATTATCCATATCAAAATTTGAGTAAGTACAACCAGCGCTACGCCGATGATTTTTCCAAACATCAAGTGTACGGGTTTTATCGAAGATATTACGATTTCTATGATTCTGCTTGATTTTTCTTCGATTACGCCGCGCATTATCTGAATACCGAACATGAATATTATAAAGAAAATTAAAATGCCGCAAACCATTGCAAGTCCGATTAGAGCAGAGGTATTGCTTTCTTTTTCGTTGCCATGTTCGTCTATGCGAATGTTTTTGATATTTAAGTTCGGATTCAAGATTTTTGCTATCTGTTCTACGGAAATATCGTATTCTTTGAGTTTTATTTGTGCCGAGATAACTGTCATTTGTATTTTGATTGCGCTCAATACATCAACGCCGACTGCCTGTTCCGAATACATTGTTATGTTTTCTGCTGAACTTTCGTCATTTTTTTCGATATGCAAAACGGCATAGTTGTTGTTGCGCAACAAGTTGTTTTTCAATGAATCGATTGGTTTGGTTTCGTAAACAAATTTTATTGTGCGCGTGTCTTTCAGTTCGTTTCCTGTAAATCCTGTTTCGTCAAGAACAGTGATTGTTTTTTCCTTTTCGCTTTTTATTTGTGAAATAAGCGCAGGCACAAGCGCCAGACAGGCAAACAGTATCGGAGTTAAAATAGTCATTATTATAAATGATCTTTTCTTTACCCTTACTATGAATTCACGTTTTATAACAAGTAATATTTTTTTCATTTACCGTCCTCCACAAGTTTAATAAATATGTCGTTCATACTTGGAATCATTTCGTTGAAGTTTACAATTTCGTTATCTTTTATTATTCTCGACAGCAAGGTATTTTCTGTTTCTTTGACTGTTGATTTAATTTTAATCCGATGGAAAAATTTTTGTTCGCTGCTGTCTAAAATCTGATAATTATCGCCAATGTTTTCTTTCAGTCTATCGGTTTCGCCTCGATAGTCAATCTCGAATACGTTGTCTCCGTAATTATGTCGGATTTCATCGATTTGTCCGCTTAAAACGTTTTTCGATTTGTTTATGAGCGTTATGTAATCGCATATTTCTTCGACCGAAGCCATGTTGTGTGTAGAAAAAATAATTGTAATGCCCTGTTTTTTCAGATTCAGAATTTCGGTTTTCAGCAGGTTCACATTTATGGGGTCAAATCCGCTGAAAGGTTCGTCGAATATGAGCAGTTTTGGTTTGTGCAGAATTGTTATTATAAATTGCACTTTTTGCGCCATGCCTTTCGAGAGTTCTTCAACTTTTTTGTTCCACCATGCTTGAATTTCAAATTTTTGAAACCATTCGCGCAGGTTTTTTTCTGCATCGTGTTTGCTCAATCCTTTTAGACGTGCAAAATACATTGCCTGTTCGCCTACTTTCATTTTTTTGTAAAGTCCGCGTTCTTCGGGCAAATATCCAATGCTGTAAACATCGTTTTCCTGTAATTTGCGTCCGTCAAAATATATTGTTCCGCTGTCGGGCGCCGTGATTTGGTTGATAATTCGTATAAGAGTAGTTTTGCCTGCTCCGTTTGGTCCTAACAAGCCGTAAATGCTTGATTGCGGAACTTCTATACTCACATTATCAAGCGCCAAATGGCTGGCATATTGTTTTACAATGTTTTCTGTTCTTAAAACCATGTTTTTTCAAATAATTATAACTGTTCTATTCTTTTTTGTCATTCATTATAACGCGAACGAGGTTATTGTCGTTAAGAATTTTAGCGGCAAGTTTTTTAATTTTTTCGGCGTTAAGTTCGTCTATAAATTTATCATAATCGCTTGTAGCGTCAATATTCAAAAGATGCAATGATGTCAAATAACTTAACCATGTATTGTTTTGCTTGAGCTGGTCTTTGCGCTGTTTTACAAGAAATTCTTTCACTTTGTTTAAATCGTCGGCTATTGGACCGTTTTCGGCAATTTTCTTAAATTCGTTTGTTACATCATCCAATAATCCTAATTTTTCTACTTTTTCTTTTTCCGAATCAAATGAAACGGTAAGGGCAAAAGTTTCTTGAGGTTCTCTGTTCAAAGTTCCCGACACGCTTACTCCATAACTGCCGCCTTTTTCTTCGCGAATAACTTCGAGATAGCGCGTACGCAAAACTTGCGCCAGAACATCTATTAAGATTCTGTTTTCGAGAGAATAATCTATATCGCCTGTCCATGTGTATGCAACCGAAGTTTTTGGCGTTTGCATTTTTGTTTCAAAAAAGTTGTCTTTTGTTCCGCGAACGGGAATTATTCCATCGTTTTTCCATTTTGTCATATTTGATGATACAGGTATTGAACCTATGTATTTTTCAACAAGAGGTTTTAATACTGACGGTTCAATATTTCCGACTATGATAAAAGTAAAATTGGCTGCATTTTTGAAAATTTGACTGTGCATTGCAGGTAATCTGTCGAATTTGATTTTGTCAACTATTTCGGTTGAAATTATTTGGCGCCGCAAATGGTTGTTGTACAAGGTTTTTTGTCGTTCTTTTGTAAAGATATATGCAGGTTCGGTTTCCATATTTTTCAATTGAGTTTTATAGTTGTCAATCGAAACATTAAAGTCATTTTCATCCCATCGCGGATTTGTAAAGTTCATATATACAAGTTGCAATATTGTTTCTATGTCTTTTGGCGAACCGCCTGCAGAAACAACTGTGTTATAATCAGAAACATTGATACGCAGGTATGCTGTTTTTCCTGCCAGCTGTTTAGTTAAGTCGTTTGCGCTGAGTTTTCCTGTTCCCGAACGCGACATTATCACAGACATGTAAGATGCGGTATAATAATCATCGTCAGATACATTTGACGAGCCATCGCGCTGCGATATTGACATTACTATTTCATCGGCTTTGAAATCGGTTTGTTTTACAATAATTTTTATTCCGTTTTGCAGCGTCCACACTGTTGCGCCGAATTTGTCGGTTTCTTCTTTTGCAACCGCCGAACCATGTAATACAATTTCTTCGGGAATAATCGGCTGTTTTACAACATTATCCTTATATGCTTCGAGTTCGGCTGTGCGTACTTTATCTATCACTGTTTTGATTTCATCTGCGGCAGGATATGTTCCCTGTTTTTCAGGCGCTTCGATAATTACAATCTGGTTTTCCAAAGTTATTAACTGTTTGGCAACTGTATTAATGATATTGATATTAAGATTGGATAAAACTTGGTTTGTTAATTTCCAGTCTGTTTCGTCATCAGGAATTGCATGATTATATCTGAAATTATTAATATACGGATAAATATAATCTCTGTGCCGATTGTCGTTACGATTGTTGTAAGCCACTTCAGCCGATTTCAGATAATTGGCTTTTGCAATTTCCAGTTCGCTTTCGGTAAATCCGAAACGGCGTATTTTTTCCAATTCTCCATATAATGCTTCAAGAGCGGCAAGCGATTCTCCTTCGCGTGCCATTGCACTTCCAATAACAGCATCGCACGATGAAGTCATTTTTCCGCCTTGCAAATAACCTGCAATGAACGGCGCATTGGGCTTTTGAGTTATTTCTCTTAACCTTGTATTTTCCATGGCATTAATCAGCGATTTGATTAAATTAATCATATAAACGCTGTAAGTTCCTTCCATTTCTTTAGGTACGGGATCATGTTTTATATAAATCGAAACTTCGGTGCTTGTTGCCTCCGCATCTGTAATCACTGCAATAACGGGCTCTGCATTTTTCGGAAGCGGATAGAATCCTTTGGGTTCGGGATTTTCTACCGGTTTAACATCGGCAAAGATTTTTTTGATTTTTTCTACTACAGCATCGGCATCAAAATCGCCTACAACAACTATACATTGCAAATCGGTGCGATACCAGCGATGGTAAAAATCACGAATTTCATCATGTTTAAAATTTTTCAAGATTTCTTCTGTTCCTATCACATTGCGTTTCGAATATCGCGTATCGCCGTAAAGTACAGGCAATGATTTTTCGTAGATTCTCCAACTTGCAGTGTTTCGCGTGCGTTTTTCTTCTAAAATAACGCCGCGTTCCTTGTCAATTTCATCGCCTTTCAAAGCAATAAACTGCGACCAGTCGTGAAGTATAAGCAGACATGTGTCAAGATTTTCGGGTTTATCGAGCGGCACAGCCGAAACATTGTAAACAGTTTGTTCCATACTTGTGTTGGCATTCAGATTCTGACCGAATTTAATTCCTACCGTTTCGCACCAGTTTATAAGTTTTTTGTCGGGGAAATTGACAGTTCCGTTAAAAGCCATGTGTTCCAGAAAGTGAGCCAATCCCTGTTGATTGTCTTCTTCCTGCGCTGCGCCGACATAATGAAAAATAAAAAATTCGGCTTGTTTTTCCGGTTTTGCATTTGCTTTTACGTAGTAAGTAAGTCCGTTTTCCAATTTGCCTGTTTTTACATCTTTGTCAACAGGAATACGTTCCATTAGATTTGTTTGAGCGTTTAATGTAAAAACATACATTAGAATAACAATAATAGATAGTAAGATTTTTTTCATGGTAAATGAATTTAATTTATTAATATTTTATATTTTAGTTTATTTATTCAACAAAAGTAATAAAAACATTTTGTTTTTTGCATATATTATAATTTATTTGTTTTTCTTTATTATTTTGAGTTATTTTTAGAATATTCAAATTCTGTTTTTTAATATAAAAAGCATCAATATCAATATTTATTTATTGTTTTTCGATATGTAAAGATAGAATAAAATTTTTGATTACACACAGGCCGATAAAAATTTTCTGTCAAATTTACAGGGAAATATATGTGTTTTTTTACACAAAAGTTTAATAAAAATTAAGTCAATGATTATAACATTCACAGTATAGAGCAAAACCATCTTTTTTTACTAATCGCCCGACAATAAAAATTACAAATAATAATACAGAAAACATTGTTTGCTTCGGCGTTGCGCCTCGTAATAACATGCTCTAAATCTTTAAATTTTAAAATCAATAAATTATTGTTTGATTGCATTTAACATAACAAAATCGGAAAACTGTGCATAACGTGTAAAGTATTATGTTGTGTTATACATTGATATACAACAATAAAAGCATTGATTTTTCATATATTTTTCCTGCAAAACACGAATATTTTTTACATGTTTATGCGTAATTCGGAAAATTCATGTAACTTTGCACACATTTATGATGTAACAAATTATTAATAAAGAAAATTATGGCTGTAAAAAACACAAAAACAACAAAAACAACGAAATCTCCGACTGAAAAATCGGTAGAAGAAGAAACTGTTGCAACAAAAAAAGCAGTAAAAAAAAACGAAGCCAAAAAACCTAAGGCTAAAAAAGCCGAAGTTGAAAAAAACGCAGTGAAAAAATCAGAAAAAACAGTTAAATTGACTGATAAAAAAACTGCCAAAAAAGAAACTGCTAAACAAACTGAAACAGCAGATAAAAAAAAGGTTGAGAAAAAAGTTGCAAAAAAAACAAAAACGGCAGCCGCAAAAACCGAAAAAAAGGTAAGAGCAACAAAAAAAGTTGTGAAAGCGCCCAAAGCCTCAAAGAAAAAGACAGATAAAAAAGAAAAAGCAAAAAAAACAACAAAAACCCTTGCAAAAAAAACAAAAGCGGCAGATAAAAAAGTCGTAAAAAAGGCGAGTTTGAAAAAAAATAAAGAAAAACCGGTTGTTAAAAAAATAGCGGCAAAAGAAATTGCAAAACCAACAGCAAACACGATGATAGCAACAAAAATAATAGAACCTCAACTTCCACGAGTAAGATATTCGGACATTGAACTTGCCGAATTTAAACAACGAATTATCGACCGACTGGAAAGAGAAAGAAACAATTACGAACTTTTGAAATCAACAATATCGCACGGCGGAAGCAACGATACCGAAGATACTTCGCCATCATTCAAGGTTTTGGAAGATGGAGCGGCAACTCTGTCGAAAGAAGAATCAGGACAGCAACTTGAACGAATAAAAAAATTTATTCTTGATTTGGAAAGAGCATTAGTTCGTATCGAAAACAAAACATACGGAATTTGTCGCGAAACAGGTAAATTAATCTCAAAAGAACGTTTATTTGCCGTGCCTCATGCAACATTAAGTATAGAAGCAAAAAATAAAAGATAATTTTCATAACATAAACCCGCGACTCGAGGAATAAATCAAACTCGAGTCGTTTTTTGATATAAAAAATCATGCTAACAAACAAAAAATCAATATATGCAATAGTTACCATTATCATAATTTTGCTTATTGACCAGACCGTAAAAATACTCGTAAAAACCAACATGTCGCTCGGCGAAAGCATATCAGTATTCGGCAATTGGTTTCAAATATCTTTTACCGAAAATCCTGGATTTGCATTTGGTATGGAATTTGGCGGAGAATGGGGAAAATTTTTTCTGTCTATTTTCAGAATATTTGCAATTGGCATAATAGTTTGGCTGTTGATAAAAATAATTCGCCAGAAATACTCTACGGCGTTTATAATCAGCATTGCCGCTTTACTTGCCGGAGCCGCAGGAAATATTATTGACAGCGTTTTTTACGGACAAATATTCAGCGATTCTTATGGACAGATTGCAACAATATTTCCCGAAGGCGGAGGTTATGCGCAGCTTCTTCACGGTAAAGTTGTTGATATGCTTTATTTTCCGCTGATTGAAGGAAATTTCCCGACATGGTTTCCGTTTTGGGGCGGCGACAAATTTATATTTTTCAGTCCTGTATTCAATATCGCCGACTCGGCAATAACCGTTTCGATACTGTATATTTTAATATTTCAACGAAAAAATATAACAAAATTACTGAAATAGTTTTTAATGAATGTTAGCATTTGTGCCTAAATTGATTTTTATGGGAGGCGCAAGCCACAAGCAATCTGTTAAATAAGGCTTTGCCATAATACCTGCGATTGAATTTATAACAAAATTCGTCAAGGTAGTTCTGTAAAAAATCAGGTTTGATATTATGAAACGTATTAAGCAATTGCCCTCCACGCTTGATACTGTTCCACAATGCCCCGTATTTGTTGTATTTTTCTACTGTTTTATAAATTTTATTCTTTGTAACTCAAAGAATATCTGCTATTTCAGATGCATTTTTGCCCTGATTTACCATCACAGAATAAATAATTTGAGAACTTTGAAATCCTGTGTGCTTTTTTGACTGTGCATCGCTTTTTTTAATTCTGTTTCAGACAGATGCGGCTCGATTTTTAATATATTCATTTTTTTTGCAAAGGCAATAAAAATTTTCTTACATCTTTCATTTAATTTGCGCTGCGTGATGGCGGGTTGATAGTACTAATTTTTTCCTCCATTTTAGGGTTAAAATACACAATAAATTTGTTGCAGGGAAAAAAATATGCTTATGTTTTCAGGTAAAGTCTGTATAAACAGTTAAAATTTATTCTAAAAACTTCAATTTCTGTATTCTTTTGCTTATTAAAAAGTAAACAGGAGCAGTAGCAAATCCGCCGATTACATCAATCAGATAATGCGCTTTGAGATAAACGGTAGAACAAATCAGAATGAAGGCAACAGGCACAAGTATGTAAAAAAAAATGCGTGAATATCTGAAAATAAAATACATGCAAACAAGACAAATCCCTACATGCGAACTTGGAAAAGCGCCTGTCGGCTTTTCACCTATTTCCTGCAATTCGACAAGCGTATTGCGAAAAAATCCTTCGTTGCTTATCATGTTATCGGGCGACTGAAAATGAAATTGAGGACCAACCACAGGCAAAATTATAAATGTTATGTAATAAATAAAAAATGAACATAATATTATAAAAACAGTCTGTTCCATATATTTTTTACTTTTCGCTAAAGCAATAAACACTGCGGTTATGATAATAAAATAATATGATATGTATCCGAAGTTCATAAGTTCGTTTATCCATGTTTGCGGATAATGTTTGCTAAATTCAAGACTCGGCTGACAATCAAAAAGATATTGGTCGGCAGCGACAAAATACCGGTCTAAATTTCCGAATATGTTTTCGTTCATAAAATATGTTTCGGGGTACCAGTATGCAATAAAAGCAAGCGGAAGCGCATTGCGTACAAACCAAATCATATTTGCCGGCTTATGTTTATACAAAAATCTTAACGATAATATTAACGCAATAAACAATATACGATACGAAATCATTATCAGGGCGTGGTTTTCTTTAGCTCCGAAAATAATTACAAAAAATGCAGTGAAAGCAGCGTAAATAATGCTTATTTTTTCGACAGGAAAAAGACTTTTCCAAATTGTGGCAAACATGTTTTTTAATATCATCTGATAATTTGTTTTGTAAATTAATTCTTTTTGTAAAATTCAAATTCTATCGTTTCTTTTATTCCGCTCATCAGGTCGTAATCGGCAGAAAAATTTGCATCTGTCTGCAATGGCTGTATTTCGCATTTCCAGTTTCGCTCTTTCAAAATTTTATATTTATCGCTGTTAAGCGTAGGCGATTTGCCAAACCATCCGTAAACCGTATCAAGCAAAAGGCAGATTATTTTAAGAATAAAAACGGGAATACATATCTTTATTGTGATTTTTTTACCGAGAAGTTTTTTTACCGTATTGGCATATTCTTTGCTTGTATAAACATTGCCATCGCTTACGAAATAAGATTTTCTGACAATATGTTTTTCTATCAGCGAAAAAATTGCCTTTGTCAAATCTTTAACATAAATAAAAGTAAGATACTGAGGTTTGAATCCTATTGAAGGCACAATATTTTTTTTTACGGATTTTACGAATGCCAGATAATCTTTTTCGCGAGGTCCGTAAACGCCTGTTGGTCGAATAAACAAATAAGGAAAATCGGGAATATTTGCAATAAAATTTTCTGATTTTATTTTGCTTTTGCCGTAAGCGGTATTTGGTTTTGGCTGGTCGTTGAGTTTTACAGGCTCTAATGTTTTTTTATTTCCTGCGCCCCAAGCCGAAAGGCTGCTCATGTAAACAAATATTTTGGGAATCATATTTGTTTCGCAAAGCGCTTCAACAAAATTTTTTGTAAATACAAAATTTATCCTGTCGAAATCGCTTTTTTTATCGCATTTTGTAACGCCTGCATTGTGTACGATATAATCCCATACACCATTTTGCTGTTTAAATTCATTTAATTGAGAAATTAATTTTTCTGTGTCGGCATAATTAATTTCGATAAATTTTATTCGGTCATCCGCAAGATATTTTTTGCTGCTCGACGAGCGTATTCCTGCATAAGTTTCAAAGCCTTGTTCAAGCGATTTTTCAACTAAAAAACTGCCGATAAAACCACTTGCGCCGGTTATTAATATTTTCATTTCATATTGGTTTTCTCAAAAAAATCGTGCAAAAATATAAAATAATAGTGAATGTATGATTATATGTCTGAATTAATCGTTATTGTAACATGGCAGTTGGGATTAACAATATTACGATATTGATTAATGACTATCAACAAATTATGTTTTATTTATGTCAATTTTTGCTCAACGGTATTCAATATTTCTTTTTCCAGAGCGCAGGCATTGTTGGCTATTTTTTGGGCTTTTGCAAGCGTTTCGGCAATAAAAGTTTTATCGTCCAATCCCGAAGCGTTTATTTTTACATTCAAAAATGCTCCCAAGATACCGGAACGCGCTGCGAGCGCTCCAACGCCTGCATCGCTTATCGAATTTGGATTTCCTGATTCTGCCATTGCTTTTATTACTTGCATCGAATCGTAGCAAAGTTGCATAACGCTCAACGGCACTTCAATTGCATAGCGCGTTGCTTCCTGTATTTTTTGTTTGCGTATTTGTTTTTCTCTGTCTGTTTTTTTTGGCAGCGCAAATGCATCCATTATTTTGTTGAAAGCGTTGGTATCTTCATCTACTTTTTTCAAAAGAGCATCCATGAATGATTTTCCGCGTTCAGCCCAATCTGAAAATTCTTCCCAGCGGTCGTCCCAACCTGTTTTGTGCGCCGATAGGTTTGCAACCATTGTGCCAAGCGCAGCGCCAAGCGCTCCCATGTATGCCGATATTGAACCGCCGCCGGGCGCAGGCGATTCCGATGCCGTTTCATTTGAAAATGCGGTAAGACTTAAATCGGTCAGCAATTTTTTATTTTCTTTTTCGGCAAAAATATATTCAATTATTTTTTTCTTGCAGTCGAAGGGATATAATTCATTCAATCCTAACGATTTTACAGCAATTTTTATTATTTCATCATCCGAAATTCCTGTCGAGCGTTTTTGTTTTTTTAAAAAATATATTCCTGCATCAAGCATGGCTTTAAGCGGCACAACGCCAACAAGTTCTGAGCCTGTAACTCTTAAACCGCGCTGTGCTGCACATTCGCATGCTTTATCGAAGGCGACATGCATTGGCGTTACGTCAATATCGGTTAAGTTCATCGATATTTGCGCAATACCGTATTCTTCGATAAACCATCCAATGGCTTTTACCGATTTTAATATTCCCGGTATCCATGTTTCGTTACCGTTTTCGTCAATAATTTTTTTGCTTGCAGGCGATGATGTTTCTCTTTTTGGGCGTCCTTTTTCGCGCAAATCAAAAGCGATTGCATTGGCTCTTCGTACCGAAGTTGTGTTAAGATTTATATTGTAAGCAATCAAAAAGTTACGCGCTCCAACGGCAATTGCTCCCGTTTTTGGTGAAAATTTGGCTGTTCCGAAATCGGGTTTCCATTCGGGCTTTAATAATTTTTCTTTTAATCCTTCGTATTCGCCTGCTCTGCAATCGGCAAGATTCTTTCGTTGCGAAGTAAACGCAGCCGCTTCGTAACAATAAACAGGAATATTGAGTTCGTTTCCTATACGTTTTGCAAGATTTCGGGCAAGTTCTACCGTTTCGTTCAGAGTAATATTTGCAATAGGAACAAGCGGAAGCACATCTGTTGCGCCGAAGCGTGGATGTTCTCCGTGATGTTTACTCATATCTATCAATTCGCTTGCTTTTTTTACTGCGCGAAATGCAGCTTCGCAAACATCCGCAGGCGATCCGGCAAAAGTAACAACGGTGCGGTTTGTGGCTTTTCCTGTATCAACATTTATAAGCATTACGCCGTCAACGCTTTCGATGCTGTCGGTAATTTGCTTAATAATATTCATGTTGCGTCCTTCGCTAAAATTAGGCACACATTCAATCAACTGCGCTTTTTCGGCTTTACAGTCCGGAATATTTTCTGACCTTGTGTTCATTTGTATATTTTTCAATCAGTTTTTATTTTGCGGCTACTGTTTCAATTTCCACAAGCGCTCCAAGCGGTAATTTGGCAACTTCAAATGCTGCGCGTGCAGGCTGTTGGCTTGTATAAAATTCGGCATAAACTTCGTTCATTGCTGCAAAGTCGTTAATATTGTCAAGTAAAACTGTAGTTTTTACGACATCGTCAAATGAATATCCGGCAGCAACAAGTATTGCCTCAATATTTTTCAAACATTGTGCGGTCTGTTCTTTTATGCCTCCTTCAACAAATTTGGATGTTTCGGGATTAATCGGCAATTGTCCCGAAATGTAAAGAGTTCCGTTTATTTCTATTGCCTGACTGTAAGGACCAACGGCTTTTGGCGCATTTGGCGTTGAAATTATTTTTTTCATAATATTGTTATTTTATCATTATTTTATTTTTGAAAATTAATATTTTATAAGTTTAAAATCAATAATTGTCGTAGAAACTTGAATGTTTTTCATATTTTAAGGCATCGCTAAGCATGCCCGATTTTGCGCGAATAGTGAATCCCCAATATTTACGCATGCCGAATGGCGACCACGAAAACGAAAATTCAAAGCAATGCAAATCGCGAAACAAATTTAATGTTGTTGATGTTATTTGCCTGGCAATCAAATCGTATCCTGATGAGAATGATATTTTCCAATTTTTTGTAAGGCTTAAATCGCCATTAAAATCAAATGTTGGCGAATGTTTTTTTATTGTTTTCAATGTTTTCGTTGTTGAATTATAATTATAAGATTTATTGAACGTATAAGAGAAACGAAAATTTACCGACCATGGAACATTAAAATCTATATAATATGGAGTATAATCATAATCATCGTCTGTATTATGTGTGTGTTGCAAATTATTTTGGCTGTTTCCGATATTTGGAGACTGACCTTGCGATTGTGTTCCTCCGCTTGTGTTGTTGTTGCTGCTTCCTCCGCTAATACGATAATCGGTTGAAAAATTAAACGACTTGAAATCGCCCAAACCAAAATGCTCTGTCCAGTAAAATTTATTTATGCGCCGTCCCTGTTTGTCAATAGAATACGGATCTAATCTGAACCCGAAAGTAAAACCCAATCCTTCGATAATGGTAGAACGTCCGCTGAATGTGATTTCGGAAAGATTCATTGAATCGGCAAGCAAATTATAGTTTGTAGAAATAATAAAAGATTCCAGTATTTTTATTTTTTTCTCGGCATTTTCGCTTGTATCATTTTTTGTTTTTACCTTAATTTCCAAAGTATTACCGAGAGAAAAATTGATACTTCCGCTTGCTTTGCTCCGCGATGGCGAACCTGTATTTGCGGGCGCATCGTAAATATTGTAATATTCTTCTTTTCCACTTGCATCTGTTTGCACTTTGCGCCAACCGTTGGCTGCAATCATTTGATTTGGAGCATAATTTAACGAAATATTAGGTGTCATAACATGACGAATCGCCTTGATTTTTGAATTTGGACTGAATTTGTCGAACAGTCCATAAATTCTTGTGTTAAACGAAATAGCGCCCGAATATGTATGCGACATTCCAAAATCGCCGAATGACGAAGTTGTATCGGCAATTACGGAATTTGTTGACGAATCCCATCTTCGTTGCAGACTTTGAAAATACCATGTCTGTCCGTAACTGATGCTTGGACTTGCATTAATATATTTTGCCAGCGTAAATGATGGTAATGATATTGAAAATCTGTGATTCATTCCGTGTCGCATTGCATCCCAAAAAGCATCTTTGAACAGATCCTGTTCTTTTACATTGGAAACATTGTTTGAAAAATTTGTGCTGTAACCAAAACTTATATTTTCGTAAAATTTCTTTTTGCCTGTACTGCTTTTACTTCGGAAAGGATAAACAGTTGACATTGCAAAAGTAAAATTTGGAAAGCCTATGGAATAGGTGCTGTCGCGCATATTTTGGCTGTGATTGAAACTTGCGGTCATGCTAAACGGCGTTCCTTCCCAGTTTTTTGAAAATGAAATACTGGAACTTGCGGTATTTTGAAGATAATCGTTATTTGTTGTCTGTTCGTTATATCTTTTATGAGTTGACGATGAGAAATTCACATTTGCCTGAAAAGTTGTAGTTGGATTTGTTTGTGGCGCTTTTTGATGACTCCATGATACCGAATAACTTTTAGAAACACTGTAATCAGGAGAACCTTGATCGCCAATTTTTATGGTTGCCGACTGAAAATTTAAGGATCCTGTATATTTATATCGTTTCATATACCGAGATGCAATCTGATAACCCCACGAACCTTTTGAATACCAGTCGCCTGTCAAAGTTGCATCTATATGGTCTTTAAATAAAATAAAATAATAGCCGAATTTCTGCAAATAAAATCCGCGTTCCGACTCTTCGCCATAAGACGGAATGATAATACCCGACGAAGCATCAGTCATTAAAGGAAAAAAACCGAAAGGTAAAAAAATCGGAAGCGGCACATCTTCGACAACCAAATACGACCAGTCAAATATCATTTGTCCGTTTTTACCTCCTTTGCCGTCTTTATCAGGTTTTTTTGAAGGAATCATTTTCGATTTTCTCATTTTTATGTAAAAGTGAGGATGTTCGGCATCGCAGGTTGTAACTTTGCCTCCTCTTGAATATATTGTATTGTCCGACATTTTTTTTATTGTATCGCCATGCATGTAAGCCTCGCCGTGCTGTGTGATTACATGAATTATTTTTGCTATTTTTGTTTCAAAATTGTAATAAACTTCTTTGATTTCATATACATCGTTACCATCTTTAAAAACAGGATTACCGACAACTTTACCGGAAGTATCTACAAGTCCTTTGGCATAAATAATTTTTGTATTTGAATCAAATTCTATGTAATCGGCTTTTATTTGCTTGTCCTGATACGTAACTTCCGCATTTCTGTAAAGATATGATTTTCCGTTTGCAATATCATAAACGATAGCGCTGTCGGCAATTTTAAGCACGGGATCATCTATAAGTGTTTTTTCGCCATCGTTTTCAACAACAATCGAATCGGCGTACATGGATATAGAATCAATAACAAACGAAGATGTATCTTTTATTGTTATTGTATCTGAAACAGTTTGCGGCATAGAAACCATATTTTGCAAACAGCTCGACAGCAGTATGAATGTTAATGATATATAACGTATTATTTTTGTCATTAAAAAGTTATTATATTTGCATTATATTTGTGAACACGTTTCACAAAAAGCGTACAAAACTAATGATTTTTAATAAATAAATATAATATGAAAAATAAGTTTTTGACATATTTTGAAAATAACATACTGTATTTCACATATTCTTTAACGTTTTTTTGTATTTTCACTTTGTCTGCAAACGCCCAAAAATACATTAATCAACAACAAATTAAAAGAATTGTAATAGATGCAGGACATGGCGGCAAAGATCCGGGAGCAGTAGGAAAAAAAAGTAAAGAAAAAGATATAACGCTTGCCGTTGCATTAAAATTGGGCGCACTGATAAGTAAAAATTTTTCCGATATCGAAGTTATTTATACAAGAAAAAAAGATATTTTTGTTGAATTGAACGAACGAGTAAATATTGCCAATCGCAATCATGCCGATTTGTTTATTTCAATTCATGTAGATGCAAATAAAAACACAAAAGCGCGAGGAACCTCAACATGGATAATGGGTTTGCACAAATCGCAGGCAAATCTTGACGTTTCGCTTCGCGAAAATGCCGTAATCACGCTTGAAGATGATTATTCAACAAAATATGAAGGCTTTGACCCGAAATCGCCAGAATCGAATATTATGTTTATGATAACACAAGATTCGCAAATGAAGGAAAGTTATAAATTTGCTGAATTTGTTCAAAACGAAATGGTTGCACAGGGACCAATAACAGGAGACAGAAGCGTACGCCAAGCAGGATTTTTGGTTTTGTGGAAATCGGCAATGCCGCGAATATTGATAGAATTGGGGTTTTTGTCGAATCCTGTCGAAGAACAGATTTTGATAAAAGATGAAAATCAGACAAAAATAGCACAAAACATATTTTCGGCATTTTGCAAGTACAAAAAACAATACGAAGAAAATAATACGCTGGAAAATCCTCAAATTGCAGACAGTACGGAATCGCCAAAAATCGAAGAAAAAACAGTGCAAAAAGATGATACTTTATCAAATAAAGCAATAACTGAAAAAACATCGGCAAATAATAAACCTGCACCACAAAAAACATACAGTGTGCAAATAATGGCAATAACAAAAATAATTCCGACAACAGCAAAAGATTTCAAAGGCTGCAAAAATGTAAGATATGTGAAAGTTGGTAAATATTATAAATATATAACAGGCAGTTTTACTGATTTGAATGAAGCAAAACAACTGTGCAAATCTCTGCAAAAAGATTTTAAGGGTGCATTTGTTGTCGCCGTCGAAGAAAATAATTTAACGCTTGTAAGATAAATTTTCATCGGTTTTATTTTGAGATTAATGAGTTACTCCTTAATAAATATTGAAACCATTCATTATTAATAAATTGTAAGCGTAAATTATCGCATAAAAATACCGAGTTTTATATAGATACAGGCAGCAATTCGGCAAAATGCAAACAATTGTTTTCTTCTATAAATATGTGTCTTTGACGGGACAGTTTTTTCGTCATTGCACTAATACCCAAACGGTATTAAAACAGACTAAAATATAATGATTTTTTATTGATATTCAATTTGTATAAATCACAGTTTGATGGCGTTTTAGTATAAATTATCTGACAGAAAATTTTTAATATCGTAACATTGTTTTTTTCGTAAGGAACGACTAATGAAGCAGATGTTTTCAATGGCGACAAATACAGGAAACAGTCGTATAAAAACAAACGCCGCTGAATTTCGGCGGCGTTTGTTTTTATGCATTACAGCACAAAGCCTACGTTTGTGGAATTACGGAAACATACGATTTGTTGTTGCGTTTGCGCCGAAAAGTAACAATTCCATCGCTCAAAGCGTAAAGAGTGTGATCTCTGCCTATACCTACATTTTCGCCCGGATTGTGAACCGTTCCGCGTTGGCGAACTAAAATATTTCCTGCGATTGCAAATTGTCCGCCGAATAATTTTACCCCTAATCGTTTACTGTGCGATTCGCGTCCGTTTTTTGAACTGCCTACACCTTTTTTATGTGCCATTTTTATAAATTTTTGTTGTTTCTAAATTAAAATATCATCAAATATTAAACAGTTTCACCATTACTTTCGGCTTCGACTGTCGATGTTTCTTCCTCTGTTTTACTTTCTGCCTTACCGTTTATATCTTCAATTTGAATTTGTGTAAACAGTTGACGATGACCATTTTTAACAGCATATCCTTTTCTTCTTTTTTTCTTAAAAACAATAACTTTATCGCCTTTAAGATGTTTGAGAATTTTGGCTCTGATTGTGGCAGCTTCTATCACAGGCGTGCCGATTTCTACCTGTCCGTCATTATCAATCAGCAGAATTTTATCAAAACTTACGGAGTCGCCTTCGGCGCCTTCGAGACGGTGAACAAACAGTTTTTGATCTTTTTCAACTTTAAATTGTTGACCTGCTATTTCTACTATTACGTACATTTATTTTTTGTTTTATAATATTGAATATCTTTACTTTAATTTTTATATTAAGATTTTTCGGACTGCAAAGATAGTAAAATTATTTTATTGACAAACGTTTTATAACGATATTTTAATTAAAAAATAAATCTTTAATTTTGTTTTTGCTGTTATTAAATCCGATTGTCGGCTTGGTTTTTCATAAAATTAATGCCGATGGATAATTATTCGGTCGTTCCTTAAAAATTATTTTTTTAGATAAAAATTTGATAATTGTGCATTTATACGGCGTTTGAAACCTTTTTAAACGCTAAAAAGCGTCTGTTGTTGTATGTTTTTCGTCATTGCGAATTGCGAGCGAAACGGTTTATTAACTGTTTGATTATTTACTGTTTGCTGTTGCTTTTTATTTTGAATTTATCATTTCAATGCATTTCCACAAACTGCGTATTGATTTTGGCGATATAAAAGGCTCTGTTTTTGTTTTAATTGAATACACCATGTTTTTAAGTTCGTTGCGTTCGATAAAAGGAACTTCGTCGAGCGTAAAAAGTTCTTTTATTGGTTCTGTTGTTGGTGTTTTATAAACAAGATTATGCCATTCGCGCTTGCGCAAATCAATCAAAGCCATGTTTTTTTCGGCGACAATCGTCAATTCATGATTATCATAAAATGCACACGGATTGGCTCTAATGCTTGCGCTTATACCGTTAAGAAATTCAAAATTTATTTGTTGCAGTTCGGATCTTCTGGCAAAAAGCGGTAATTTTTTGTTATGCATTGTTATCACTTCGCTATCGGCAATTTTAATCATGGCAAGTATTTCGGGAATTATGTCAACATTTGCCCGCTGATGACTGTAAACCACGCTTTTATCGAAATTTATATAACGAATATTTTTATATGCTTCTATTATTTCACAAATTCCCCAATAATATATTTTCGGCATCGATACCTGCATTGTAATTTCGGCTTCGTCAACAAAATTGCACAGCGAAACTATCAAATCATTTAAAATACAAGTATAATCATCAATCAAAATATGTTTCAGGTTGCGAATTGCTTCGATAATAATTCTGCGTTGTGTTTTTCCGCCGCAAAAAATAATTATATCAGATGCATCAAGCAAATCTTGATAATTTTCAAAACGGCGCTCATTATAATTTTCAAAAGAATTGTCATCTTTTGGAAAAAATATGCCGCTAAACGACAAATTATCAAATTTGTCAATGGCATTCAAATATCCTTTGGCGCTGCCCGAAAAACCTACAAATCCTATGTTTAATTTCTTTTCCACAATAAATTGATTACGATATGCAAAGATGGTGATTTTTTTTATTTCCTGCAAATTTGTTTAAAATCGCAGTATGCGCAAATATCTTCATTTTTTGTTTGTGTAAAGGGTGTTTGCGCATCAAAAATACTTGAAATTGTTTTACTTAACTGATTTAAAAAATCATTTTCTATTTGTCTTATGTCCTTTAATTTTTCTTTTCCAAATTTTATTTGAATATCATCTGTTTCGGTCAATTTTCTGTTTATGTACAAAATTGATGGCATGATGTTATATTCGGTTTTTTGTTTTGATATTATCAGTGAATATAAAAATGCCTGAAAAGCATATCTGTTACGGTTTTTCGACGATATAAACAAATCTTCGACCGATTTTATTGTTTTGCCTGTTCCGCCTGTTTTATAATCCACAACGCGCAAAACATTTTCTTTTATATCAATTCTGTCAACGCGTCCGCCCAAGTAAATATTGATATTTCCTGACGGCGTGTCGAAATTAAATTTATCAAAGAGCGTAGTTTCCATTTTGTACAGGATAAACGGAACGTTGTTTTTATCAAATTCAAGCAATTTTGTTATGTAATCGACAATTACATCGCGCATTATTAACTGTTGAATGCTGTAATTATGCGCACCGTCAATTTCTGTTTCAATTTGCATTGCTTTGTTTGCTATGCCTTTCAGAACTTCTTTGTTTTCAATAAATTTATCCAAATCGGATTCGGTGATATACGAATTTTCAGATTTGCCTGTTGCTTCATAAACAAGTTCAGCCGTTTTATGAAAGGCATTGCCTAAAATTATCGAATTTGTTTCGTTGTTTGGCAGTTTCAGATTTGCTATATAATTAAAATAAAATTTCAGTGAACAGTCAATAAACATGTTTATTGCGCGCGGCGAAAGATATGATTTGCAGTCGCTGTATCTGTTTTGTAAAAGTGCAATTATTTCCGACGTTTTTTCAATTTTTATTTCATTAACGGCAGGCAATTTTATTGACGACTGAATATCAAACAAATCCATATTGAAATCGGTTTCAACATTTAACTGTAATATAAATCGACTTGGTTCGCCTTTGCTCAAGCCTTTAGTTGCCGTGCAGTAACTTATTGTTACATTATCAGAACGTTGCAGCAGTCTGTAAAAACAGTATGCATAAATTGAATCGGCTTTATCGTATGTCGAAAGTCCAAAAGCGTAGCGCAGGTTGTAGGGAATAAACGATGTTTCGCTTTTTGAATCAGGCAATAAATTTTCGTTTGCCGACAATATCAGAATATTTTTGAAATCAAGGTTTTTTGTTTCGAGAATTCCCATTATTTGCAGTCCTTTTGTTGGTTCGCCATCAAAAGGCATGTTTACGGCAAGAAGCAATCGCCGCAGTAAAATCGAAAATGTTTTTATTTCTATTACAATTTTTTTGTCGGTCAGCATATCGCCCAATCTGTTTAACGATGTGTATGTGCGAAAGATTGCTTCGCTGTAAAGTTGACTGTCTGCGGCGTTTTTTTGTGAAATATGTTTCACTATTTCTATAAGATAATTTACAAATTTGCAGGAATCTGCAATCGGATTGAAAATGAACTTTATTTTTTCATCATTGCAAAACTCTTCAAGCGAGCATTGATAACAGTTGATTTGCAACAGTTTGTTTTTAATGTTTTCGATTTCAGGTGAAAGTGTTTGTATGTATTGATTTTGCAAAACGTTCAGCACATAATCTTTGTTCCACAAATTGTTCTTTTTGTCAAAAGCCTTTATTTGCAAATCAATCAGTACATTGATTGTGCTGAATATCGGCGTTTGCGACAAAGGAAAACCTGTTGTTATGTTTACGTTAGAAATATTTTCAGGCAGCGAATATAATATCGGCAACAATAACGACTTGTTACACAGCACAACAGCAGAATTGTCAAGTTTTTTTTCACACTTCAGCCATTCGTGTAAATATCTTGCCTGAGCATTTTCGGTTGGCGACGATATTATTTTTATTTTTTTTTGATTTTCCAAAAACGCATTAAAATTTTCGGAAGACAGTTCCGATGGAAATTCCAATAAATTATTGCGCATAAAAAATCCGGCTTCATGATTTTTGTTTTGTAAATAATATTCGTCATAATCCCAATAAAATAAAGCCTTTTCGTTTTGTTTGAGCAAATGAAATAATTTTTTTTCGCAGGCATTCAAAACGTTGAATCCTACAAATGCATATTTTTCATATTTAAAAGTTTCGGCAATGTTCAAATTTTCATTTTCGATTGTCGCACGAAACATCATTCCTTCATAAGCCAGATTTTTCGATTGCAGATTATCTCGAAATTGTTGATAAATATTACCTAAAACGTCCCAAATTTCTATAAATTTTTTCTTTAAATCGCTTTGTTTTTCAATCGAAAAGTTAGTAAAAAACTGTTCCAGCGCTTTTTTTTGATTTTCATCTAAAAAATCGAACGTATGTTGTATCTTTTTCAGATTTTGCAAGTTCTGAAAAAGCAATTGAGCATCAACCAGATTTTTATCTATATCATCAAAATCTCGCAAAAGCATTTCACCCCAAAAATAAAAGTCGTTGAAATTTTCGTTGGTTTTTGTATTGTTTACATAAATTTCGTACAATTCGCATACAAGTTGCAAAGTATCAGCAAGATTAAGCGCAGTCGAAATTTCAAAAAGGCTGTTTATTGTCAGATAGTTCGGCGACCACAAAGTTTTTCCGGCAATATTATATAAATAAGCGTTAAACAAATTTTTTGCGCGCTTGCCCGGAAACACAACGGTAATTTCCGAAAGCCTGTTGCCAAACTTACAGTATAAATCGTTTGCCGCTAATTCCAAAAAATTTTTCATAATTCTGCAATATTAGCAATAATCTGCGAAAATGCAAAATATTTGTTATTTAAAATCGCCCGTCATTTACGAATGAAACAAAATAAAGCAAGCCGAAATTTATTCAACATTTACAATATCAACAAGGTTCACGTCGAGCGCCCGACAAACTTTTAGCAGCGTGCCGATAGTGAAATTTGTTCTTCCTTTTTCTATTCGTATCAGATTGTTGTATTCAATCTCGAGCCTGTCCGAAAGTTCCGTTATCGACATCTTTTTTTCTTGCCGCAATTCTCTTATTTTCAACCCTATTTTTATTAAAGCGGTTTCTTTATCCATAATTCTCTATCAAAAATGATTGCAGCAAAGAAAAAATGTTTACCTTTGTTTTGTGCAATCATATATGATTGAAACTAAAAAGAACGGAGTATTAACATATTTCTGTACAGATTATTGTACATAAAATTATTGTGAAATCAAAAGAATACAAATGATATTTGTTCAATCGCAAAAAAATAATCACAACAATAAAATCAAAGGAATTAATCGATTATGGAAAATTTATTTTCAAAAAAGACGTCTGTAATTCGCAAAATGATAGAAAAACGCATTTCAACAAGCCCAATGTCAACAGGAGACATTTTGCCGGCTCAGGTTAAATATTTATCCGACAGTACTGTATGGAATTGTCCCGAAAGTATGATTTTTAACATTATTGATTCATATTTATACAAAATTAAATTGGGGAAAAATGAAAAAGATGCAATAAAAGAGATTGAAACAGACGAAGCATCAATAATTTATGACATTAATTTGCCAACAAATATCACAGATTATGTTCATTACAGATTGAACGAAGAGTATCCTGTATTTGCATATTTATATACGGACAGTTTAATACATGATTTTTATGATATGGTTTCAAAATCGAGCGGGCAAAAATAAATAACATTCAGAGCCAAAGCAGTTTGCGCCAATGTTTATAAGGCGCAAAAAAAAAATATATTCAATAAAATAAAATTTTTGTGCTAAATATTTTGGCAAATATATTATTAAATATCTATCTTTGCAGAATATTTCTTTTGTAATTTTAATTAAAAATCGGAATAAAATGAATATTTCACACATCGAACATCTTGGAATTGCTGTTAAATCGCTGGAACAGTCACTTCCTTATTATGAACAGATTTTAGGTCTTAAATGCTACGCAATCGAAGAGGTAGCCGACCAAAAAGTAAAAACAGCGTTTTTCAAAGCAGGACAAACGAAAATAGAACTGCTTGAACCGTTAAGCCCCGAAAGCACAATTGCAAAATTTATCGAAAAACGCGGCGAAGGCATTCATCATATTGCATTTGCTGTTGACAGTGTACAGAAATCACTTGACGAGGTTGCAGAAAAAGGCGTACAACTTATTGATAAATCTCCGCGTAAAGGAGCCGAAGGTTTGGAAATTGCTTTTTTACATCCCAAATCTACACTCGGCGTCCTTACCGAACTTTGCCAGGAACCAAAAAATAATGCAGAATAAGTATATTCACGTAAAATAAAAATAATAAAAAAAGAAAAATTAAGATATGAGTAATCAATTAGAAAAAGTTAAAGAATTGATAGAATTGCGTGAGAAATCACGGCTTGGCGGCGGACAAAAACGTATTGATTCACAACATCAAAAAGGAAAATATACAGCGCGCGAACGTATTGCAATGCTACTCGACGAAAGCAGTTTTGAAGAATTTGACATGTTTGTTCAACATCGCTGCGTAAACTTCGGCATAGAAAAAGAACATTTTCTTGGCGACGGCGTTGTTACAGGTTATGGAACAATAGGCGGACGGCTGGTTTATGTGTATGCACAGGATTTTACCGTATTTGGAGGCTCGCTTTCAGAAACCCTTGCATTAAAAATTTGCAAAGTAATGGATCAGGCAATGAAAATGGGCGCTCCCGTTATCGGACTTAACGACTCCGGCGGCGCTCGTATTCAAGAAGGTATAAATGCGCTTGCCGGCTATGCCGAAATATTCCAGCGTAATATTTTAGCATCAGGCGTTATTCCTCAAATATCGGGAATATTCGGACCCTGTGCAGGCGGAGCCGTTTATTCGCCCGCTCTTACCGATTTCACAATTATGACGAAAGGAACAAGTTATATGTTTCTTACAGGTCCAAAAGTTGTGAAAACAGTTACAGGCGAAGATGTTACTCAAGAACAACTTGGCGGAGCAAGCATACATACTACAAAATCAGGAGTTGCCCATTTTGCTGTTGACAGCGAAGAAGATGGAATTGAACTTATCAAAAAACTTCTAAGTTTCCTTCCTCAAAACAATATGGAAGAAACACCGGCAGTATTATGCGAAGATGCTATTGACCGACTTGAAGATTCGCTTAACGACATAATACCCGATAATCCAAACAAACCATACGACATGTACGAAGTTATCGGAGCAATCGTTGATAATGGCGAATTTCTTGATGTACAAAAGAATTTTGCCTCAAACATAATTACCGGATTCGCACGTTTCAACGGTATTTCGGTAGGAATTGTTGCAAACCAACCAAAGGTTTTGGCAGGCGTGCTTGATATTAATGCATCACGCAAAGGAGCGCGCTTTGTACGTTTCTGCGATGCGTTTAATATTCCTCTTGTTACTTTGGTTGATGTACCCGGATTCTTACCAGGCACAGGACAGGAATACGGAGCGGTTATCCTTCACGGCGCAAAACTGCTTTATGCCTACGGCGAAGCAACAGTTCCAAAAGTTACGGTTACCTTACGGAAATCGTACGGCGGAGCATATTGCGTTATGAGTTCAAAACATCTTCGCGGCGATATTAATTATGCATGGCCTACGGCAGAAATCGCAGTTATGGGACCATCGGGCGCAATCGAAGTTTTGTTCAGCAAAGAAGTTAAAGAAGCAGAAGACCCGAAAGCCCTTGCCGCACAAAAAGAAGAAGAATATCGCAAAGCATTTGCCAATCCGTACAATGCAGCGCGTTACGGATATATAGATGATGTTATCGAACCGCGCAACACACGTTTCCGCATTATTCGAGCATTGAAACAGCTTGCAACAAAGAAATTGACAAATCCTCCAAAAAAACACGATAACTTACCATTGTAATTTTATGAAGATAAAAAAGTTATTGAAAATATTGTCTTTTGCAGTAATTGTTTTAATATTAGCTGTGTCATGTTATGATTCTCTTTACGATAATACTATATATAATATTGATGAAAAGAAACTGACTGTTACAGAAGTAAAATTTTTACTTAAAAAAGACCCTTTAATATTATCTATACAGCCTGAAAAATTGTATGCATTGGAATTGTTAATAAAACAAAGGATTAGTTTCACAATTAGACAAGGAAATTGGATGCCTCCATTTATAAGTGAACATCATTTGCCGATAACAATTAAAGATTTATAGTTTTAATTTAAACAATAATTAATGTAATATGAAAAAATATTAAAGTTATACAAATAATAAATTATTTATGAGTTATAAATACAAAAAAACAAAAAAAGGATTTTTATTATTAACACTGACATTATTGTCGTTTGCAATTCGCGCACAAAACACGTTTGATTTAAAGATAAACGAATTGCTGTCGAACAATACTGAAAACATAGTGGATGATTATGGCATCAACAGCACATGGATTGAAATATATAATCCAACTTACGGAACTGTTGATATTGGCGGATGCTACATAACGGACGATATAAACAATCCGAAAAAATACAGAATCCCGCAGGGAGATGTATCGACAAAAATACCTCCGCTTCAATATTTATTAATTTGGGCAGATGGCATTGATTATCACGGGCCTCTTTATACAAATTTCAAATTGAATGCAGATGGAGGCTATCTTGCACTTTACAGTAACGATGGAAAAACGCTTATTGATAAGGTTGAATACCCTGAGCTCACAGCCAATAGAAGCTATGTGAGGAACGATAAGGATAAATGGGAAGAATCTGACATTATAACACCGCGTCTGCAAAACAAATCGTATGACGTAGAAAGCGCGGCAGAAAAACTTGGCAAACGAGATCCTTCTGGCGCAGTAATATCTGTAACGGCGATGACTGTTGTTTTTACCGTATTGATTTTATTGTTCCTGTGTTTCAAACAACTTGCCAAATTTCATTTAAAAACAAGCAAGAAAAAAGCGGCCGAAGCACAAGGAGTTGATATTGACAAAGTAGAATATGCAGGCGAAGAAACAGGCGATATTTATGCAGCAATAGCATTAGCGCTGAAATTATATCAGGATGATATTCATGATGTAGAAGATATGGTTATAACAATAGAACGCGAAGATAAAATATATTCGCCATGGAATTCAAAACTTCAATCATTACGTCAAACACCGGAAATTAGAAGAAATAAATAAAATTATATAAACAATGAAAGAATTTAAAATGAAAATAAACGGCAGCGAGTATAATGTAAACATCGAAAGTATAGAAGATACTCATGCCAGAGTCGAAGTAAACGGCACAATGTATAATGTTGAAATTGACAAACCGATACGACAAGCCACACCTGTTATACACAAGGTAATAACAGCAAAACCGGCTGCTGCAACATCTACAGCATCAACAGTAAAACTTACTCCTGCCACTCCTCAAACCAGCGGAACAAACATAATAAAATCACCGCTTCCAGGAGTTATTATAGATGTTTGCGTAAAGATTGGCGATGCGGTAAAAACCGGACAAAAACTGTTTGTGCTTGAAGCCATGAAAATGGAAAACAGCATTAATGCCGAAAACGATGGGAAAGTTATTGAAATTAAAGTAAATAAAGGCGACTCAGTACTCGAAGGCGCCGATTTAATAGTGATAGGTTGATATGGAACAGGGAACAGGATTTTTTAGTTTTTTATCTGAAAACCTAAGTAATTTTTGGGGCTATACAGGTATTGCCACTGCAACAGCAGGACATATAATTATGATTCTGTTTGGTTTGGCTTTTATCTATATGGCTATTAAAAAAAATTGGGAGCCAATGTTGTTGCTTCCAATAGGTTTTGGTATTCTTGTAGGTAATATTCCGCACCTTGCTTCTTTGAAAATAGGCGTTTACGAAGAAGGCTCTGTGCTTAATATTTTGTATCACGGAGTACGAAACGGCTGGTATCCGCCATTAATATTTTTGGGAATAGGCGCAATGACCGACTTTTCTACTCTTATATCCAATCCAAAACTGCTGTTGATTGGAGCGGCAGCTCAATTGGGAATCTTTGCGGCATACACCACAGCGCTTGCCGTAGGATTTGAACCAAATCAAGCAGGAGCAATAGGAATTATCGGCGGAGCAGACGGACCAACAGCAATCTTTCTTTCATCGCGACTGGCGCCCGATATGATGGGAGCTATTGCAATTGCAGCATATTCCTACATGGCGCTGGTTCCTGTAATTCAACCGCCGGTTATGAGGTTATTTACAACACATAAAGAGCGTTTGATACGAATGAAACCTCCGCGCGTAGTTTCATCTAACGAAAAAATATTATTTCCCATAGTAGGATTCATGCTCACTGCATTTATAGTGCCATCAGGATTGCCATTGTTAGGAATGCTGTTTTTTGGCAATTTACTTAAAGAAAGCGGGGTTACCCGACGTCTGGCAGAAACAGCGCGCGGTCCAATCATCGATATTTGCACAATATTGATTGGCTTAACCGTAGGAGCATCAACTCAGGCAACAAACTTTCTTAATCTCCGTTCGTTAGGAATATTCGGATTGGGAGCAGCATCGTTTGTGGTTGCAACAATGGGAGGAGTTTTATTTGTAAAATTCTTTAATTTGTTTTTGAAAGAAGGTAACAAAATGAATCCACTTATAGGCAATGCAGGAGTTTCTGCCGTACCCGATTCGGCGAGAGTATCCGAAGAAGTAGGCAGACATTATGACCCGACAAATCATTTGCTAATGCACGCAATGGGTCCAAATGTAGCAGGCGTTATAGGAAGCGCTGTTGCTGCCGGCGTATTATTAGGATTTTTGTCGTAATATTTTATTATACAACACAATTTGTTTTAAGGTGCAAAATAGACAGTTCATTTTGAACTGTCTATTTGCAATTATACACTTGATTTATAACCGTATTTTTGAATTATTTTGAAACCCTTGCAAGGCAAAAATGTTGATAATATATATAGTCGCTCCTTATAAACTGTGAAATAGTTGCTCCTTACAAATAAAAAAAGGACAAAGCTAAAACATTAAAAAATTCGGACAATTATTTCTTGCTGTTAATTTGTCTTG
>JAITLJ010000123.1 GCA_031277925.1 Prevotellaceae bacterium
CTGGTTCAGAACAGGACGCGCTCGTTACAAGGGCTTGGAAAAGACTCACACTCAACATTTACTTGAAGCCATAGCGTACAATTTATATCGTGCGCCAGGCATTATTATAGCAAACGCAATAAAATAAGGAAATTAATGTCAAAAAGAAGTGTTTTTTGCGCAAAAAACGAAAAAAAAACTCTAAAAACCGCCATAAAAACCAGTTTCAAAATCAATCCACACAAAAAAATCAAAAATTTTTTCCAAAAAACCGAACTGACTGACATTTTGCAAAGGTCTCATAACGTGCATTTCGCGCGAGTTGCCGGCGGTGTTTCAAATCATCGATTATGTTTCGCGCGACCTGCTCGATGATGATTATATTCTACCAGCATTTTGTCCTTAACAGAACACATCTTTATAGAAAAAAACAATTGTTCGTATTTGGCTGAATTTTTGCCTGTATCTGTATAAAACTCGGTATTTTTATTCGATAATTTACGCCCGCAACTTATTAATCATAAATGGTTTCGGTATTTATTAAGGAGCGACTGAATAATGCAACGCTTATTACAGAACGACTGTATAAATCACAAATAATTTAGTCGCCATTTTCTTTGCACGATTTTATGTCTCATTATTAATTTTTCGACTTGCAAGTTTTTTGATTTTTGCATTAAAATCATCTTCTTTCATTAAATTTTCAATAGTAATATGCATTCGATATTGCCAGCAATTACTGATATTTGCGGGAATATTAATACGCTCTTCGTCTTCGTTTTTTCTACGAATATTTTCATCAACAGCCAGCCAGTCTTGAAGCGGAAAAACGGCAAACAAAGACGGAGATTTCAAATGCTCGGTTAAAATCATTTCGATAATCGCACCCGAACATGTTACCGGCGCCTCGCCGTGCAAATGCAATATTTCATTATAATATTTTTGAATTTTTGTGCGATCTTCTTTCCACCAGCAGCGCAAGGTTGATGTGTCGTGAGTTGATGTTGTGCAAACAGAATGATATGACCATGTTGCAGCATTTCCAAAATCGGCGTTTCGGTTTTTCGGCATTCTTTGAATTTCAAGGCTCATAATTTGTAAACGGTTTATAATTTCCGGCACGCAATCGGGTCGCATTCCGAGGTCTTCGCAACATGCAAGCATATTTGTGGCGCCAATCAGAGCAGGAAGTTTTTTCATCGCTTCCGATTTCCACAATTCATTATTTCGACTATAATAAAATTCATCGTAAATGCTGTTGAATATTTGTTTTTTAGTATTGTCTAATTGCCTGTACGCTGTGGACGATTGAGCTGCAATGCGCGGGTGAAAATGATTTTTTTTATATTCATCTTCAATAAAAAGCACATCATTTATTAACGAAAAAAGCGCTGATTTTAATGTTTCCGTCTGTTCGTCATGTTTGTTTTTGAAGAAATTATCAATTTTGCGTTGAGTGTCGAAATCGGGTTTGAATTGCAAAATATCATTATCCGTTTTGTCGAAAAATGTTTGAATTACACAGTTTGCCTTTTCTGCAAACATTTTGCATATAAAATCGTAACGAAAACAGGGTTTCAAATAAGCCGAATTAATTGGCAGTCTGCATTGCTGCAATTCTTGCGCCGAATACGGAAACGCAGGATTGAAGCGTCCCAGTAATCCTTGCAGCGATTGAAGCGGAATTTCCCACATTCTGAAAAATCCGAGTATATGGTCGATTCTAAAGGCATCAAAATATTCTGCCATTTTTTTTAATCGCTTAATCCACAGGCTATACGAGTCTTCGTGTATTTTATTCCAGTTATAAGTTGGAAATTCCCAGTTTTGTCCTTTTGTTGCAAATGCATCCGGCGGCGAGCCTGCCTGATTTTCGAGATTAAAATATTCGGGTTCAGTCCACGTTTCTACGCTGTTGCGCGCAATTCCAATCGGAATATCGCCTTTTAATATTATTCCGTTTTTGTGTGCATATTTGCTTGCCGATTTCATTTGCCTGTCGGCGTGATACTGCAAAAAAAAGTAGAATCGAATGGCTTTTTCATGTTCTTTCTCAAATTTATGGGTATTTATGTTTTTGAAGTTTTCGTAATTTTTCCAAGTATTAAAATCAGGCGTTTTAAATTTATCGCGCAAAACGCAAAACATTGCGTAAGGTTTTAACCAGAAACTGTTTTCGTTGAAAAATTGTTTGAATGAAGCCGACTCGAGGCAATCGTTTCCATTCAGCCTGAAAAGTTCTTTAAAAAACATCCATTTTACTTTTATAACTTTTGCATAATCAACGCTTTTCAATTTGTTGAGTCTGTTTTTTATTTTTTCGTATTTCAATTGATTTTCGCCTGATAATTTTCCCATTTCCTGCAAATTGATATATACAGGATGCAGGGCGTACATCGAAATTGCATTATAGGGCGAACTGTCGCGATGGTCGAAAAATGCGCAACTGTCGTTTACGGGCAATATTTGTAATAAAACTTGACCTGTTTTTTTCAGCCAGTCAACAAATATTTTCAAGTCGCAAAAATCGCCTGCGCCACAACTGTTTTCTGTTCGCAACGAAAACACAGGAATTGCCGTACCTGCACCGCGCCAACTGTTTACGTTTGCAAGCGAGGTTTCAAATTCATATATTTTATGTTCATTGTGTGAAAAATTGTTTGCATAAAAACGGCGATTATTTCCTTCTTCCCACGCTATAATTTTATCAGTTTTATTTTCGACAAGCACAAATTTAAATTCAAACGGAAACTGTAATTTTGCAGCATCTATTTTAATTTTCCAAAGTGGAAATTCATCGTCATGCATTTTTAAGACATTTATCCAATTACCTGAAATATTGCCGTTTCCTGTAATTGCCAATGAATTTTCTTTTGAAATAGTCGGCGCATTTACTCTAAATTCTAATATTTTTTCGTGGATTTCGTCATTACATTTTTTTTTATTGCGTTTGTTCACAATATTTGTAAAAGCAGCAGAATAAAATGGTTGAGCATTGCCGATGCCATACCAGATATCGTGAATTTCGTAAACTTCGGTTGAGTGATTCAGTTTTAAAGTATGATTTTTTCTCCATTCCGAAGCCGTTTCTTTTCCTGCGCTGTCTTTTACAAAATAAAAATACTTTATTGACGATTTGCCGATTTCGGATATTTCTACGCTCCAAAAACCTGAACCGGCATAATGCATTGCAAATTCTCTGTTTTCGATTTTCACAAACAGATTTTCGCCGAACTTTGTAATATAATGTATATGTAATTTAAGCCTCATAATCAGTTTGTCAGTTTTCTGATAATCATCATTCCATCGCGCACGTTAAATAATACGTTTTCGACGCGTGAATCATTCTGCACAAAATCATTAAATTCGATAATACCAGCGGTTTGCCTGTCATTGAATTTTACCGGTTCAACAACTTTTCTGTCCCACAAAACATTGTCGGCAAAAATAAATCCGCCGATATTTACCAAATCAAATACAACCTTGTAATTATCAACATAATTGCGCTTGTCGCCGTCGATAAAAACAATATCAAATGTTTTGTTCAATTCAGGAATCACATCTTTTGCATCGCCTGCATGCAAATAAATTTTGTTGGCATACTGCGATTTTGCAATCATAAGTTTTGCCGTTTCCAAAATTTCGTCGTTTATATCAATGCTGTGCAATTCGCCGTCGTTTTGCAAGCCTTTTGCCAGACAAATAGCCGAATATCCTGTAAAAGTTCCTATTTCGAGAATATTTTTTGGTTTTATCATTTTGCTCAAAAATTCAAGTATTTTTCCCTGAACATGTCCCGAAATCATTCGCGTTTGTATAACGCTGAGATTGGTTTTGCGGTAAATTTCGTGCAAGAGTTCATCTTCGGCTGAAGTATGTGCGGCAATATATTTTTCTATTTCCCTGTCTTTATCAAGCATTTTATAAAAAATTGAGAAACTGTTTTTTTATAGATTATAAATAAATGCTGTTAATCAGTTTATTGACTGTAATTTATTTTGCACTTCCGTAATCATTAACCATGATAAATCACAAAGCAATAAACAAAACAAATTTTCCTGACAGTCTGACTGAAAAACAGTGCAAATATATACGAAATTTTCGGATTGCGCACAAACGGATAAATAGTTGCTCCTTAAAAAGGGTCGAAACGGTTAATTATTAATAAATTGTAAGCGTAAAGTATCGAATAAAAATACCGAGTTTTATACAGATACAGGCAAAAATTCGGCAAAATACGAACAATTGTTTTTATTTGTAAGGAGCGACTATATACAAGCCAATAAATTTTAAAAAGTCTAAAAAAAATATACATATCTGTATTAATGTATGCAAAAAAGTTGATGATTGATTGGCAAAATTTAATAAAAACTCTCGGCAAAATATAACCTGCCTGTTATCGATTTATTTCAACATTTACAAGCAATTACACTGACAGTTATTTTATTTTTTCTATTGATATTCTGTCCCTGACAAAATATTTTTTAATTCTTAAATCTTTAAATTACGAAGCCAGCGCAACAGTTCGCAATGTTGCCGAAAACATTTTTTATCTGTCTGTGTGCTATTCGGAAATTTTATGCTAACTTTATAAAATATTTTTCACGCTCGATTGTCTATATAAACAGATAGGTAACAATTAAAAAATATTATATGAAAAAACGTATTTTAAGACACATATTATTGGGATTGGCGGTTGTTGTCGCTTTCGGTATTATTATGATGCTGTTGTGGAATTGGCTGATGCCTTCGATTTTCAATCTGAATGGTATAAATTTCTGGCAAGCCTTGGGTTTGCTGGCTTTTGCGCGTATTCTTTTTGGAGGTATGATAGGCAAACACTGGCAAGCGCGCAGATGCAGACATCATCATAATTTGTTTCGTAATAAATTTATAAAAATGTCAGCCGAAGAACGTAAAGATTTCATAAAACGCAAATTTTTGAAACATGATATCGACTGCGATTTTTTTCAACACAACGAATCGGAAAAACACGACTGAGGTGGCCAAATCGAAACGTGATGAGATAGAAAAATTGATTTCAAAATATCAGCAGCGGCTTAAACTTTTTATTCGCAAAAGAGTTTCGGACGAAGATGATGCCAATGATATTTTACAGGATGTTTTTTATCAATTGATAAAGACGATAAATAGCGCTATTGACCCGATTGAACACGTTACGGCTTGGCTTTATCGTGTGGCGCGAAATACTATTATCAATCATGGCAAAAAAAAGCACGAAGAATCGATGCCTGTGCGACAGAACATCAACAATAACGATGACATGCTAACAGATATTTCGGAAATAATGTTTGGCGATGAACTTGCATCGTCGCCCGAAATGGAATATTTGCGTTCGCTGGTGTGGATTGAACTTGAAAACGCCTTGTCGGAATTGCCGGCGCAGCAACGCGAAATATTTGAACTTACCGAATTGGAAGGCGTGCCGATGAAAGAAATTTCCAAAGTTACAGGTATTCCGGTAAATACCTTGCTTTCGCGAAAACATTATGCTGTTTTGCATTTGCGCAACCGTATGCGTAAACTGTACGAAGATATTATTTACGACTGATAAAAGTATATCCAAGTGCAAAAATGCTTATTTGCAGAATGTAAAATATTGTTTATCGACAGTAAACGACAAATATTTTCAGAATAAAAAATGATATTATGGACTTTTTTATATTTTTGCAGTCTGTAACATTTGAAAAACTTTGAAAAAAATAACGCAAAAAGCAATAGACAAACTACTTTCGCTTGGCGACAGAAAAGTATTGATAATACTTGCTTTGATAGTAGGTTTTGCCGGCGGTTTGGCTGCCGTATTGCTGAAACATACAATCACAGGCGTCAAGTTTTTGTTGACGAGCTGGTTTAATGCCGAAACGGGAAGCTTACTGTATCTTGCATATCCCGGTATAGGCATTTTGATTACGGTTTTTTTTGTAAAATATTTTGTTCGCGATAATATAAGTCATGGAATTACGCGTGTTTTATACGCCATATCACGGAAAAAATCGAAATTAAAATCGCACAACTGTTATTCGTCGGTTATAGCAAGTTCATTCACAATAGGCTTTGGCGGTTCGGTGGGCGCCGAAGCGCCGATAGTATTAACAGGCGCTGCTATCGGCTCAAACATAGGACAATATTTTAGACAAAATTACAAAACCATAACCCTGCTTGTAGGTTGCGGCGCAGCAGGAGCCGTAGCGGGAATTTTCAAAGCTCCGCTTGCAGGAGTCGTTTTTACTCTCGAAATTTTGATGCTCGATCTAACGCTTTCGTCAATCGTTCCGCTGCTCATATCATCACTTGCGGCAACTTTGGTATCGTATCTTTTGCTCGGACGCGATGTGGAATTTTCAAATCTCATTACCGAATTTTCGATGCATAATATACCATTTTATATTGTGTTGGGGCTGTTTTGCGGATTTGTTGCCTTATATTTTACCCGCGCAACGCTTGCAATCGAAAACAGATTGTCGAAAATACTGAAATCATACAAACTCTGGATTACAGGCGCAACAGGGCTTGGCATTTTAATATTTTTGCTTCCTCCGCTCTACGGCGAAGGTTACAACATATTATCGTCATTGCTTACAGGCAATTCGGATGATATTTTCCGCGACAGTTTGTTCTATGCTTACAAAGATACTTTGTGGATAATGTTTATATATCTTGCGGCAATCATAATTTTCAAGGTTGTAGCAATGGCATTGACCAATGGCTGCGGCGGAACGGGAGGAACTTTCGGACCAACGCTTTTTATAGGCGGAATATCAGGATTCTTAATTGCAAAAATCATAAATACGCTCGGAATAGCAAATGTTCCTGAAGTAAATTTTACTCTTGTAGGAATGGGAGGAATGATGGCTGCCGTGATGCACGCTCCTTTAACGGCAATATTTTTGATTGCTGAAATAACCGGCGGTTACGACTTGTTTTTTCCTTTGATGGTAGCTTCGGTATGCGCATTTTTGACAAACCGTTCGTTCGAACGTCATTCGATATATACGCGCAGGCTTGCGTTGCGCGGCGAACTCATTACACACAATAAAGATCAGGCTGCATTAACGCTTTTGAGTATCAAGGATTTGATTGAAAAAGATTTTATAGCCGTAAAATTAAATGACAAACTTGGAGATTTCGTAAAAATAATTTCACTTTCCAATCGTAATATCTTTCCTGTGTTAAATGATGACGGAAAACTGCTCGGGCTGGTTTACCTTGACAGCGTGCGCCGAATAATGTTCGACAACAAACTTTACGATTCGGTTTATGTGCGCGATGTTATGTTTCCTTCGCCCGCAATAATCCATATTAATGACACAATGAACATTGTTGTTGAAAAGTTTGAAGAAACAAAAAAATGGAATTTGCCTGTTGTTGACGAAAACGGCGTTTATTCAGGTTTTTTGTCCAAGTCACAAATACTCACCGCATACAGGGACGTTATGGTTGAAGTTTCCGATGAATAAGTGTAAACAGTTGTTCCTTAATAAGCAGCAGATCCTTACAAAAAAAAGCCAATGCTGATACATTAAAAATTTCGGACAGATATTCAGTGCAATGATGAACAGCCTGTCCCGTCAGAGACAGAATGTTGGTAGAAACAACATATTTTCGTGCATTACGTGTGGAGCACCGTCGGTATTTCATGTCATACCAACCCGCATCAAACTGTAATTTATATAAATTGAATATCAATAAAATATCTTTATAGTTCAGGGTATTTTGATGCCGTTTTGGCATAAGGATCGGCTATTGAAACGATGCTAATACAACGGTTAATCATCATAACATCATTCGATAGCATTAGCAAACTGTTTATCTGCGTATGCAAACCAAAACACAATTCTATTCAGGAATGATTGTTATTTTTACCACTGTTTGGTGTAGCCAAGACGCTGTGCCGAACAGTGGTAAAGTGTTTGCATAGAACAGGGCACATAATTTTATTCAAACCAGCCTTCACATTTCATCATCTCATAAATTCTGTCGGCTGTTGCTATCCTGTTGATATCATCTCGGTTTGAAAAAAACAGTAATATTATGTTTTTTTCGGGAATTTTGCCTGCATAAATAGTAAATCCGCCGTTATCGCCAAGGTGATAAATACATTCGGGCGTATTCGGTTTTTGTTGTACAAACCAGCCGTATCCGTAACCTGTGTTTTTATTGTATCCGTATTCGGCATCTTCGTTTATTGCAATTTTAGGCGAATATGCCATTTTTTTTAGTTCTTCGCTTATTATTTTATTTTCGCGCAAAGCCTTTTCCCATTTGGCAAAATCGCGTATCGATGTATAAAGTCCGCCGTCGGCTTTTGATGCAAAAAAGTTGGTTTCGCCGTAATCACATTCGACATACATGTTTTTTTCTTTGTCAAAAGTGTAGCCGTGAGCCATGTTTGGAATGGAGCGTTTGGCTTCAAAATACATGGAACTGTTCATTTCGGCAATATCAAAAATGTGTGATTTCATGTACGAATCGAAATCAATGCCTGTTACTCGCGGTATAATTTGATATGCGAGTTGAAACGTAGGATTCATGTATTCGTATTTTGTTCCGGGTTCAAAATTCAATTTGTCCAGATCGATTAGATATTTACACGATTCAATATCTGTCGAATAAAGCATAAAGTTTTTATCGGTTCGCTGGCGCGTATCGGGTATTCCTGATGTATGACTAAGGATGTGATGCAGCGTTATTTGATTATAAAAATCGGCTTTGTACTCGGGAAAAAATTTTTTAATGCTGTCGTTCAGCGACAGTAATCCGCGTTCGGCAAGTTGCAGAATGGCAACGGCTGAAAATTGTTTTGATACCGATGCAATGCAAAAATTTGTTTCGGGAGTTATAGGCTTTTTTGTTTGCATATCTGCAATTCCGTAACATTTTTCAAAAACGACACTGTCATTTTTCATAACAAGCACGGCTGCGCCCGGCTCATTATTGTCAGAATAGACAGCAGAAAATAAAGAATCGACTTTATTGCAAAAATCGGACTGGTTTTTCGGGTTTTGGCTACATGAAATCATTGCCGTAAAAAGTAAAACTGTTGTAAAATTAATAATAGTATGTGTTTTCATTTTTTTGGTTTTATTAAATGTTTTATGTTTTTTAAATCAATTTTTTCTTTTCGTACTACAAAATATAAAAATGCAAGAATAAGCAGAAAATTCAGTACTAAGTTAAACAAATTGTTTGGTGTTGCAACAATACGCGACAATGCAAACAGTCCAACTCCAAATGCAATATAAATAGCAACAGTTTTCCATTCGTAAGGAATAAACCAGTATTTTTTACATAGTTTCCAACTTACAATTATCATTGCCAGATACGACAAAAAATGTCCGCAGGCGGCAGCATAATATCCGAAATAAGGCATAAAGACTGCATTTATAACAATTGTTACAAGTAATCCGGAAAGCGTAATGTTTACTGCAAATTTTGTTTGTCCCGATATTTTGTACCACATCGACAGATTAAAATTAATGCCAAGCAAAATATTTGCCAAAAGCATAATCGGCACAACGCCCGTGCCAACTCGAAAATCATTGCCTATAAACAATTTGAATATATCAAGATAAAGAGCGACAAAGAGAAAAATGAAAACGCATGAAATAACAAAATATTTCATCACATCGGCATATATTTTCTTTTGGTTGTCGTTATTGCTCTGGTTGAAAAAGAAAGGTTCGGCGGCAAAACGAAACATCTGAACAAACAGAGTCATAAGCACAGCCAGTTTTGCGTTGGCGCTGAATATTCCGACCAAATCGCTGCTTG
>JAITLJ010000205.1 GCA_031277925.1 Prevotellaceae bacterium
CCGATCTCGGATACCTGACAAGGTTAGGATATATTGTTGGCGAAATATCTTTGTCGTTCCATGGATCTGATATTTTTGTGGCGTAAGGATCGGCAATTTTAATTCGATTATCAATTAAATATTGACAAACATATTCTTTATTTTTATCAAGATTACCTATTTTTATCCAAAATCTGTCGCCATCTTTTTTCATTTTATAATCCATGGTTGCCATCCATTCGTTAAAATCGCCAATCAGGTAAACCGATTCTTTTTGTGGAGCAAGCAGTACAAAGGCGAGAGAATCATCTGATATTCGCGTTATTCCGTCGCGAAATTTTACCGAGTTTGAACCCTGCTGTGGCGAAACAGGTTCATCATTGTTGCATGCAATAAAAAATACAGGCAATACGAAAATAAATAATAAACGTTTCATTTTTATATTTTGATAATATATTTATAAAATTACAAAAAAATAACCCTCACAATTATAATTTTGCGAGGGTTAATGTTAATTGTTTTATTGAATTGTTCCTGTTCCGTTATTGAAATCAAGAGTTACCGTTTTGCCTGCTGCAACCGTTACGCGATCCTGATCGTTGCCTGTGCCGCGATATACTATTTCGCCATTAATAATAATAAATTCCATTTGCCACCAGTCGGCATCAGTAGCAGAAGACGAAGCATACATTCGCACTTCGCCGCCGCTTGCAGTCGTAATATTCATTGTCTTATTGGCATTGTTAGCAGTAAACGGATATTGTCCTGTATTCCAACCGCCAAAGCAATCTCCCATGCCATATACATTAGCAGGTTCAACAGTAATGGTATTGGCAAGATAATCAACAAGCACAATATAAAAACCATCACTTGCAACGAAAGCATTTCCATCATGTGTTGTAAAACCAACATCTGTGCCAAGACTGTAGAAATCGCCTCCCCATGCTTTTACGGTGTTCCATTTGAATCCGTTTGTAGTGAAATAACGCACACACCAGAATTGTCCGGGATGACTGTGTATCGGAATCATTTCTGCAACAGTAGCGCTGTTCCAGTCCCAACCGCCAAAATCTTGACCAATCATATAAAGTTGAGATGGATAAAGCGGCGCTACGGTAGTTACGCTTACAATAACAGGATTGGAAGTAACACTTGCATAAGCCGTACTTATTGCCGCTTTAAGCGTAAAAATAGCATCAACAGTAGCGCCTTCATCGGCGCCTGCCTGTAACAAAGCTTTATTTAAATCTTCAAGTTTCACATTGATAGAGTCGCCATACGATGATGAAACTAATTGCGGTTCGCCATTATCTGTGTTTACGTAAAGCGAATATTCAACGGCAGCAGGCGTTCCAAAGTCTGCATGTTGCCATTTGAACGTAGTGTTTGAAGATAAATTATCTGCATCTATAACAATTGCTCCGTGCGATGCAAGCACAGGAGGAATTACCTTGTCAACAGGTAAAACCTTATACATATCCTGATCTTTTTCGCAGGCAACAAATGCGAATGCAAAAAAAGACAGTATCAACAGTATATTTAACTTTTTCATAATTCAGATATTTTAATATTTATCATTTTGTTTTAAGTTAGGATTAGCCATGAGATCGGTTGTTGGAATTGGATAAATGTTGAAGTGGCTGTCAACGGCGCGACCTGTCTGCACTCCGCCTTTCCATTCCCAAAGATAATCGATGGATGTAAACAGTCCGTAACGAATAAGGTCGGTACGGCGGAAACATTCCCAGTAAAGTTCGCGTGCGCGTTCGTCGAGAACAAATTCGAGATTTATTGAACTTACATTTCCGCTTGCATTACCATAAGCCCTTTCGCGCAGCAGATTGATATAAGTTATGGCTTCGCTTGTCGAACCGCCAGTGCCACCGCGCAGTACCGCTTCGGCATAAGTCAGATACATTTCAGCCAGACGGAACAATGGAAAATCATTGTCGGCAAATTCGCTGTGAGAGCCGTAAACAGGATTTGTTACCGTTGATGCTGACTTAATGTTGCGATATTTATATGTAGCCAGCCCGTAAGTATATTCCCAAGGGTGGTCGGCAATAGCGCTGTTTTCGCCTACAAAGAGAAAACGCTTGTCGCCGGCGTCGAATTTTTCGGTGAATTGCAATCGTGCGCGGTAGCCGCTCCAGTTGGCATTGCTAAATATTCCGTAATGTATGAGCGTGTTTGCGTAATCGTTCTGATAATCGCCGTTTGAACTGCAATTAATAAGAAATGTTGCGCCTCCATAAAGTCGGGTATTTATGCCGTCGTAATTGATTGACAAGATAATTTCGTTATTGTCAATATTATTGTCTGCAAGAAACAGGTCTTCATATTTATTTTTGAGCGAATAACCTGCATCAATTACTTTTTTGCTGTAAGTTATCGCTTCCGTGTATTTTGGCGAGCCTTTATACACTTCGGCATTGAGATATATGCGAGCCAGCAAAGCCCATCCTGCAGCCTTGTCGGCGCGTCCGTATTCGTTGTTTTTTGCGGGTTTAAGCAAATTGTTTTCGGTTAAATCCAGCAATTCCGATTCAACGTAGTCGAACAAATCCGCTCTTTGTATTTGCGGAGGCAAAAAGTCAAAGGGGTCGTTTTCGGTAATAAAGGGCGGATTTCCGAAAATATCCATCAATACCCAGTAAGCGAAAGCACGCAAAAAACGGGCTTCGGCGCGGAATGATTGTATTTCGGCGGTCTGTTCGGCAGTGAAACCTTTACCTGCCACATCCCCTTCATTGGAATATTTAATAAATTCGTTTGCATACATTATTTGCGTGATGCATTTATTGTATAAACCGATAGTGAATGCGCAGCTGGCAATAAAGTTGAGGTTGTCAAGTTCAAGAACTCCGGGGTCATTCGTAACCCAAATGCAATGTGCTTCGTCGGTGGGCATTTCCTGATGATTGAAGAAGCAGCGCAAAAAATCGGCATTGCCTCCTTCGTCCAAACCCGAAATATCGGGGTTTCCTGCAGGTCCTGTATTTCCCGAAAGGGTATAGGCTGCATATACTTTTGCAAGAGCCGATTTATAACCATCGAAAGTAGAATAAACCTGCTGTGCTGTGCTGTCGTTTTCGGGGAATCTGTCTAAATCGCTTATGCATGAAGCAAACAGAAATATTGACAGAACTGCAAAAGTTATTTTTGTTATGAATTTATTATTTTTCATATCTTTATTATTTTAGTGTTTTAAAAATTAAGTTTTAATCCCAAACTGAATGTTCGCGGATTAGGATAAAAATTATTGTCAATACCATTGGCAATTTCGGGGTCTATACCTTCGTATTTTGTAATGGTAAATACGTTTTGCACCGTGAAATTTGCCTGTAAATTTCCGGTCTTAAATATCTTTCCAAAATCATATCCCAGCGATATGTAATCCATTTTCAGAAACGATGCGTTTTGAACATAATAATCGGAAAGCGACTGACGGTTGTAAAAGCCTGTGTTGTTTATATCCTTAACAGTATTCATAAGAAAGTTGTTAGGATTAAACGTTTGAGCATACAATCCCAAATCTGAAAAAGCATTGTTGTACATATAGTTTCCCAAACTTGCACGCAAGGCTGTTGAGAGCGTCCATTTTTTGTAATTGAGCGTAGTGTTGAATCCCATGTATAAATCCGGATCTGGCGATTTATATCTGTACAAATCCTTTGTATTTATTATTCCATCTTCGTTCAAATCGGCATAAGCGCCTTCTATGGGCTTTCCGTTCTGGTCGTACAGTTGTTTGTAAACATAGAAAGTATTGGGCGTATAACCAACCGAATGTATTTGAACGGTAGTTCCTGTTCCGCCGGATATGTTTCCGGTAGCGACGCCTTCGTAATCTGTCGTTTCATTCAGCGTGAGTTTGGTAATTTCGCGTTTATTGTAAGTGATGTTAAAACCGGCTTCCCAGTTCAGATTTTCTTTGTTGATAATATATGCTCCAATGTTGAACTCAACGCCGCGATTATCCATATTTCCTATGTTTTTTGTAACTCTGTTGCTGAAATTACTGCCCATGGGAATATCAATCGTGTTCAACAAATCTGTGGTATGTTTGTAATAAACATCTATGCTTCCGAAAATTCTGTTGTTAATAAAGCCGAAGTCCAGGGCAATATTTGTGGTTGCCGTCTGTTCCCATTTGCGGTTCGGGTCGTATGCGGCAGGACGCCACAAATTATAGAACTGGTCGCCAAACTGAACTCGAGCCGTAGGTTCGCTGTATTGATACCTTCCTATATAGTCGTAATTTCCTATGCCTTCCTGCTGTCCCGTTATACCATAGCCCAAACGGAGTTTCAAATTAGACAAAACTTCAGAGTTTTCCAGAAACTTTTCTTTGTTTATTCGCCATGCAAGAGCTGCCGAAGGAAACATTCCCCATCGATTTGATTTTGAAAAACGCGATGAGCCGTCCCTGCGGATGCTTGCGGTCAGCAAATATTTATCCATTAGGGTATAATTCAAACGACCGAAAAACGATACAAGCGTATTTTGCTGCACCGATTTCGGGAAAGCCGGAGCATCGCTTGACGGCGAGCCATCATAATAGGTGGGTTGATAATTGAAATCGGTAGTTTTCCAGTCCTGATAAGTATAACCTGCCATCAGTTCCAAACGGTGCTGCTCATTCAATTCCTTGCTGTAGGTTAAATAAAATTCAAACAGTTTGTTTTGCTTGTTTTGTTTAAATTCGGTATGAGATCCGTTAGGATAATTTGACGGCGACCATTTTTCTATCAAAACATCGCCTTTCCCCTGAGAAAAATCATAACCGAGATTCAAATTTGCCTTTAAATCAGGTAAAAAGTGCATTTTATAATCAAACTGTATGTTTCCTGTACTTCTTACTACGTCAGAGCGGTCGCTTTTTCCATAAAGCAAGGCTACCGGATTGTAAGTTGCCAGCGAATTGCGGATGCCTGTATCTCCGCTCATCCAAACCCAATAACCGTTGTAGTCATCAAAACCATTGGCTCTTACGGGTTGCGTAGGATCCATTCGTATGGCGGCGCCTATCGCATCTCCGTTGCCAAAGCGGGCGTGCGAATACGAACCTTTCCAGTTCATATTTACCTTTAAATAATCGTCGAAAAACGAAGGAGATAAATTGAAACCCAATGTGTTTCGAGTTAAATTGTCGGTTTTCAAAATACCATTCTGAGTCATAATTCCCGTAGAAATACGAAAGGGAAGATTTTTGATATTTCCACTTACACTTACATTATTATCGGAAGTAAACGCAGTGCGAAATATTTCATCCTGCCAGTCGGTGTTGGCAGTTCCTAAAATATCGACGTATTTTTGTCGGGTTGTCATATCTTTAGCCGCTTCTCTTATAACTGCTTCGCGAAATTCGTCGCCATTCATAACATCTACTTTTCGCGCTATGGTAGCAATAGAATTTTGTGTTGAAAATTCTACTTTCAAACCTTGTCCTTTTACTCCTTTTTTAGTAGTAATAAGTATTACGCCGTTTGATGCACGCGAACCGTAAATTGCCGTTGCAGACGCATCTTTAAGAATGTTCATCGATTCAATATCGTTAGCATTGAACGTCCCCAGCGGATTTGTCATTCCCGAAATTCCCTCGTTATCAAGCGGAATACCATCAACCACAATCAGCGGGTCGTTGCTTGCCGACAAAGATGCTCCTCCGCGAATGCGAATACGGTTACCGTCGCCGGCGCGTCCGCCGTTTGATGTAATTTGCACGCCTGCAACTTTTCCCATAATAAGCGTACTTGGATTGCTAACAACTCCTTTCTGAAAATCTTTTTCGCCGATTGCCGTTACCGCGCCTGTCAAGTCGCCTTTTCTTACCGAACCATAACCAATTATTACTGAAGCGTTTAATTCTTGCGCATCAGGTTGTAGACTAATTGTAAAAATGGAATTATCACCTACAGGAATATTTTGAGTTATATATCCGATGTAAGTAATTTCCAAAATAGCATTATCCGATACAGATAATTGAAATTTACCGTCAATATCTGCCGAAGTTCCGTTGAATGTTCCTTTTTCAACAATAGATGCTCCTGTTGCAGGCTGGTCGTTTTCGTCAACGACTGTCCCCGTAACGAGCCTTTTGTTTTGAGCCGATGCGCTCAAAACTGTGAATATGCAAATGATTAGTAAAAATGCATATTGCATCACTTTGATTTTTTTCCTGTTCATTTTTTTTGGTTTTTTTTTGTGAAACCTTAAAGATGTTGTTTATTAAACAATTTTTTTTGCAAAACTATATCCGAAAACAAAGCGATTGTAAAACTTAAATAAAAATCTAAATGTGCATGAGTGCTAATATTCTTATAATTAGTAAATTACACGATTTTTTGTGGCGTAAAAATCTAAAGCCTTTATGTGAAAACATCGAAAAACACGTGTTATAAAACGATTAATATTGTCGTTTTAATTTGATTTTATAAATAATTATGCCTTACGAACAGAATTCATCGTAAAATAAACAAATTAAAACGTCATTACAAACGGCTACAATGTTCTCACAATTTGATGATTTAAGAATTTTAATATTTAAAGAACAGTCGCATTAATCAATCAAATCAAAGTTCAGGCAAGGTCTTTGCGAAGATCTTCGCTGCTGCGACGTTCGTAATAATGGCAAAAACAATTTTTTTCGTTTGGGTGTAATTGGTAAATTTAATGTTATCTTTGCACTGTTTTTAATAAAAATATCTGAAATATGAGCAATATTGAATTAAGCGAACAAGAAATATTACGGCGAAATGCGCTTAAAGAACTGGAAGCGCTTGGAATAAATCCTTATCCTGCCGCTTTGTATCCGGTAAATACCGATACTGAACAGATACGTAAAGAGTTTTCACTGGAAAAAGGTAATTTTCAGGATGTTTGCATTGCAGGTCGCATAATGTCGAGACGCATTATGGGCAGCGCTTCGTTTTTTGAAATTCAAGACGAAAAAGGAAAAATTCAAATATATATAAAACGCGATGATATTTGCCCTGCCGAAGATAAAACAATGTATAATACAGTTTTCAAACGACTTATGGATATTGGCGATATTGTCGGGATAAAAGGATTTGCTTTTGTTACGCAAACAGGCGAGTTGTCGATTCATACTCGTGAAATCACGATGTTAAGCAAATCGCTTAAAGTATTGCCAATAGTGAAAGAGAAAGATGGACAGGTTTTTGATGCTTTTACCGATGCCGAACAGCGTTATCGTCAGCGATATGTTGATTTGACAGTAAATCCGCAGGTACGCGATATATTTATAAAACGGACAAAAATAATCAACACATTGCGCGAACTGTTTAACGAACGCGGATATCTTGAAGTAGAAACGCCTGTTTTACAGCCAATTCCGGGAGGCGCGACAGCGCGTCCTTTTATCACTCATCACAACGCTTTGGATATTCCGCTGTATTTGCGCATTGCAAACGAATTGTATCTGAAACGATTGATAGTAGGCGGCTTTAACGGAGTTTATGAATTTGCAAAAGATTTTCGTAACGAAGGTATGGATCGCAATCATAATCCGGAATTTACGGTAATGGAAATTTATGTTGCATACAAAGATTACTTTTGGATGATGGATTTTACCGAAGAAATGATAGAGCGCGTAGCTATTGCATTACACGGTACAACAAAAGTTCGAGTTGGCGAAAATATTATAGATTTCAAACGTCCGTTTCGGCGCATAACAATGCTTGATGCAATAAAGGAACACACAGGATTCGATATTTCGGAAATGAATGAAGATCAATTACGGGAAGTATGCGCAAAATTAAACATCGAAATTGACGAAACAATGGGAAAAGGAAAATTGATAGATGAAATTTTTGGCGAAAAATGTGAATCATCTTACATCCAGCCTGTATTTATTATGGATTATCCTGTAGAAATGTCGCCGCTTACAAAAATACATCGTTCAAACAAAAATCTTACCGAACGTTTTGAACTTATGGTCAATGGAAAAGAATTGTGCAATGCATATTCCGAACTTAACGACCCGATAGATCAGTTGAAACGTTTTCAGGATCAACTTGCGCTTTCGGAAAAAGGCGACGACGAAGCAATGTTTATTGACAGTGATTTTGTTCGTGCGCTCGAATATGGAATGCCGCCAACATCAGGCATGGGAATTGGTATTGACAGATTTACGATGTTAATGACAAATTCGGCATCCATACAGGATGTGCTGCTTTTTCCGCAAATGCGTCCCGAAAAAAAAGTTGTGAAAGATGCGCCCGAAGTTTATACACAGGCTGGAATACCGATAGAATGGGTAGAAACGCTTCAAAAAATGGGATATATTACCGTAGATTCGATTAAAAAATTAGCGGCAGCAAAACTTTTTAACGATGTTTGCGGAATGAATAAAAAACATAAACTTGGACTTAAAAATCCGACTCTTGAAGATGTAAAAAACTGGGTTCAATAAATCGGTCGCTTCATTACGAATAAAATTTTAAAATGAATAGAAATAAGAAAGCGTCATAAATTATAATCAATAGTCGCTCCTTAAAAAGGGTCGAAACGGATAATAATTAATAAATTATAGACATAAATTATCGAATAAAAATACCGAGTTTTATACAGATAC
>JAITLJ010000211.1 GCA_031277925.1 Prevotellaceae bacterium
ATTTTTTATTGTTATTCGCCTTTTATTGTCGTTGTGTTTACAGTAGTTATCGGAATTTTTATGCCCATTGCATTGGTTTCGCCCGATAAGGATTGCTGTATTTCGCCGCTTATAATCCAACCTGTTTTCAGGTCAACTTGCAAATTTATTGTCTGGTTGCCCGCTAACGATGTTTTGGCTTCGATTCCATTCATGTTTTGAATAATATCTCGGTCTGTTTTAATTGTTCCTTCTGCTTTCAGGCTTGCTATATTATCAACAACTTTTTCCAATGTAAAGTTCATTGTTGCTGTCAGGCTTGTGTTCAGAACGCTGACATCTATATTTTTTTTCCAACTGTCGCCGACAGCCGTTTCGTTTTCGGGAAAATAAGATATACTTTGTTCTAATGTTGATTTTATGGCTTCTTCCGAATACGAATTTCCAATCTGTTGCAGCATTATAGTTTTCGTATTTTCATCGAGTTCGCTCATTGCATCCGACATTGCAGCAGTTATGTTTTCGAAACCTGTTACCGAAAGCACTTTGCCTTTTTTATTCATCGTAATTTCAAAGGGAATATTTGCCATTGCTCTGAATATTGGACTCATGTTTTGTCCGTAGGCTTTTTCTTCGGTAGTATTAGAATCGAATGAAAACGACATTCCTGCCATCGTCATGTCCATTTTTAAGGCATCAAATTTCATGTCAATTGTGTAAACATTATTTTCAAAATCTTTTACATCGAACGACATTTCTGAAGTCATGGCAATTACGTTTTCTATTTTTTGCCCCATCACGTCTTGAGTTGATTTGCTTTCAACCAATGTTTTTTGTTTTAAAGTAGCCCCTTTTTCGAGATTAAACTCAAATGCGTACTTTTCTCCTTTGCCTGATACTCCACATGCAAATACAAACATTAACGTTAGTCCAAGCAAGCCGGTTTTTGTTATTAAATTTTTCATATTATATAAATTTTTGAAATTATTGTATTAATTAATATTATCCGTTATTTCCTGCTGCCAAACGTTTATACTGGTTATATCTCCACAAGGCATTTTGTTGAGTTACATCAAACAGTTCGGCGGCTTCCTGTGGAAATGAATTTATCAACGAACTGTAACGTATTTCGCCTTTAATAAAATCTTGGAATTTGCTCCAGTCGGGTTCTCTGCTGTCGAGTACAAAGCCGTTTTGTCCTGCTGTTTCCAAGTCGGGATTATATCGCCACAAATGCCAGTATCCGCATTCTACGGCGCGTTTTTCTTCGAGTTGAGTACACGACATTCCTGCTTTAATTCCATGGCTGATGCAAGGGGCATAACATATTACAATCGAAGGTCCGTTGAATGCTTCCGCTTCTTTTATCGCTTTGAGGTATTGAGCCTGATTTGCGCCCATGGCTACCTGTGCAACATAAACATAGCCGTAAGATTTTGCAATCATTCCCAAATCTTTTTTGCGTATTTTTTTGCCTGATGTTGCAAATTTGGCAACTGCGCCCGCAGGCGTTGCTTTCGACGACTGTCCTCCTGTGTTCGAATAAACTTCGGTATCAAGCACTAAAACATTAACATTTTCGCCCGAAGCAAGCACATGATCCAAACCTCCGAAACCTATATCGTAAGCCCAGCCATCGCCGCCAAATATCCATTGCGATTTTTTAGCGAGATAATGTTGCAAGGCAATGATTTTTTTACAATAGTTGCAATCGCATTTTTCTGCATGTTTTATAATATTTTCACCTGTTTTTCTGCTTTCTGCTGTATTTTCACGATTTTCAATCCATAATTTGAATAAATCTTTTAATTCATCAGAACATTCGGCACAGTTTGAAATTGCTTCTTCCATAATGAGTTGAATGCGATCACGCATTTGTCGTGTTGCTATTGCCATTCCAAGACCATATTCGGCATTGTCTTCAAACAGTGAATTTGCCCATGCTGGACCGAATCCCGAGCGATAATTTTTGCAGTATGGCGTTGATGGAGCCGAACCGCCGTAAATTGATGAACATCCGGTTGCATTTGCAACAAGCATTTGTTCGCCAAAAAGTTGTGTTATAGCTTTGATATATGGCGTTTCGCCGCAACCTGCACAGGCGCCCGAAAATTCAAATAAAGGCTGTGCAAACTGACTGTTTTTAACATTTGACGTTTTATCTATCAAATAATCTTTGTAAGTAACATTGTGTTGCGAATATTCCCAATTTGGTACTTGTTCCATTTGAGTTTCGACAGGTTCCATATACAGGGCTTTTGTTTTGGATGGACAAATATCGGCGCAATTACCGCAGCCTGTACAGTCCAAAGCGGAAACCTGAATACGGAAATGCATACCTGCCATTTCTTTCGGTACTTTCATGTCGAGCGAATTCATCGATTGTGGAGCATTTTTCAATTCTTCGTCAGTCATTACCACAGGACGAATTGCTGCATGAGGACAAACAAATGAACATTGATTGCACTGTATGCAGTTTTCAGCTTGCCATCTTGGAACATTTACGGCTATTCCGCGTTTTTCGTAAGCGGTAGTTCCTGCGGGAAATGTGCCGTCTTCGTAGCCCGAAAATGCACTCACAGGAAGGTCGTTGCCTTTTTGTGCATTAACAGGTTCGACTATGTTTTTAATGAAATCGGGAATGTTTCTTTCATCGTTTTCTGTTGCAGTTTCGATATTTGCCCATTCGGCAGGAATGTCAATTTGTATAATGTTTCCGCCTTCATCTACAGCCGAATAGTTCATATTTACAATGTTTTCTCCTTTTCGTCCATACGATTTTTCTATGGCTTTTTTCATTTGTTTAACAGCCAAATCATACGAAATAACTTGGGATATTTTGAAAAATGCCGATTGCAGAATTGTGTTTGTGCGGTTTCCAAGTCCTATTTTTTGTGCAATATCAGTAGCATTGATTATGTACATTTTAATATCGTTTAATGCCAGATATTTTTTTACACTGTCGGGCAGATTGTTTTTTGTTTCTTCGACCGACCATGGCGAATTGTATAAAAATGTTCCTCCGCGTTTCAGTCCTTTCAAACAATTATATTTTTTTAGATAGGAAGGAACGTGAACGGCAACAAAATCGGGTGTGTTTACCAGATATGGCGCTTGAATGGGTTTGTCGCCGAAGCGCAAGTGCGAACAGGTGTATCCGCCTGATTTTTTACTGTCGTAATCGAAATAGGCCTGACTGTATTTTTCGGTATTGTCGCCTATTATTTTAATCGAATTTTTATTTGCGCCAACAGTTCCATCTGCTCCAAGTCCATAGAATTTGGCTTCGAATGTTCCCTCCGGCAAAACAACAATATCGGGCAATAAGGGAAGTGAACGATTCGTAACGTCATCAATTATTCCTATTGTAAATTGATTTTTTGGAGTTTCATCATTCAGATTGTTGAATACGGCAAGAATGTGCGCCGGAGTTGTATCTTTCGACGACAGTCCGTAGCGTCCGCCGATAATCAGAGGTCTTTTGGCGGCTGTAATGTTTTTGTTGTTGGCAAATGCTTCTACAACATCTAAATACAGCGGGTCGCCATTCGCTCCGTTTTCTTTTGTACGGTCGAGTATACAAATGCGTTTTACTGTTTCTGGAATAATTTTATTCAGATATTCTACTGAGAAAGGACGATACAGGTGAACAGTAATCACGCCCGTTTTTCCTCCATCTTTATTAAGTTTATCAACAACTGTTTTTGCTACTTCGGTAATCGAACCCATAGCGACGATAATAGCGGTGGCGTCGGGCGCTCCGTAATATGTAAAAGGCTGATAGTTTCGTCCTGTCAGTTTACTGATTTCGTTCATATATTCGGCAACAATATCCGGAATTGCATCGTAAAATTTGTTTTGAGCTTCGCGAGTTTGAAAATATATATCTGGATTTTGAGCCGTACCGCGTGTTACGGGATGTTCGGGGTTCATTGCATTTGTTCGAAATTCAGCAAGTTTGTTCCAGTCGATTAATGTTGCAAGATTGTTTTGGTCGGCGGCTTCTACTTTTTGAATTTCATGTGAAGTACGAAAGCCGTCAAAAAAATGGATAAAAGGTATGCGTCCTTTGATTGCTGCCAAATGGGCAACAGGCGCCAAATCCATAATTTCCTGTACTGAGGATGTTGCCAAAAGTGCAAAACCTGTTTGACGTGCGCTCATTACATCTGAATGGTCGCCGAAAATCGACAATGCCTGTGCCGCCAGCGAGCGTGCCGAAACATGAAAAACGCCGGGAAGCAGTTCGCCTGCAATTTTATACATATTTGGAATCATCAACAAAAGTCCCTGTGATGCTGTGTAAGTTGTTGTAAGTGCGCCTGCCTGCAATGATCCGTGTACTGCTCCGGCGGCGCCGCCTTCCGATTGCATTTCGACAACTTTAACTGTTTCGTTGAAAATGTTTTTTCGCCCGAAAGCAGCCCATTCATCAATATATTCAGCCATCGGCGACGATGGCGTAATGGGATAAATAGCCGCTACTTCGCTAAACATATAGGCTACATGAGCCGCTGCATAATTTCCATCGCAAGTTATAAATTTTTTATCTGCCATGTTTTGTAAAATTTAGAGTTTATAATATTTTTTATTTTTGTCAAATGATTATTTTCAGCGATTTAAGTTTTTAAGTTGCGCTTTTCGTAAATACAGCCGATTTTCAAATTCTGTGTTCGTAAAGAACCATCTACATTTAACTGATATTATCATAAAACAACCGTAAATTGAAAAACACTGCAAATATACATAATTTTTTCAAATTACGCACAGACAGATAAAAATTGGAAGCAGATATGTACGTTATTTTATAAAAATAAATCATTGCCTTGCTTTTTATTTTTATTTTTTTTATCTGGTTTCGGAACTCGAAGTTCTATTGTTTTTTTTACATGTTCAATTATTTTTTGCACAAAAGCAATAAGTTTCTTTTGATAAAGCATAAAGGTCGGGGATTTTTAATTTTGACAGATACTTGAAAAAATATATTAAATTTGCAAGCTGATAAAACAGTGAATCGAATAATTTTTATCTATAAAATATCTAAAATGAATGAATTTGAAATAAATATCAAAGCCAGACGCTACAATTCAATCGATGAACTTGACGAAACCGAACGGCTGTTGCTCGAAGCCGCAAACAAGGCTACCAAAACTTCGTATGCTCCGTATTCAAAATTCAATGTAGGTTCGGCGGTTTTGCTCGAAAACGGTGAAATAATCACAGGCAGCAATCAGGAAAACAATGCATATCCGTCCGGATTATGCGCCGAACGCGTTGCGGTATTTTATGCAAATGCAAAATATCCTGACCTTGAAATAAAGGCAATAGCCATTTCGTCGGCTGTGAACAATAAAATCAACGATAGGGAAGTTTACCCGTGCGGCTCGTGCCGACAGGTTTTGGTTGAAAGCGAAAACAGACAGAATACCCAAATAAAACTTATTATGGGAGGCGTTAAATCAATTATTGTTGTTGACAGCGTAAGTTTAATGCTGCCTTTTACTTTCGACCTTGATAAAATGATGTCATTATAAAATTTGTGAAACAGTCGCTCATTAAAAAGCATTGAAATTTTTCAAAATCTAATCTGATTGCTGTTGACTTCATTGAAATTTTTCAAAATCAAATCAGGATTGGAATTAATCAGGATGTAAATGATGATACATTAAACAGTCGTTCCGTAGAAAAAACAAAAAATTCAGACAAAATTTTGACAACTGTACATTTTACAAGGCGTTTAAAACCTTTAAAATTGTAAAGCGTTTCTGTTATGAACGGGTTTGTTCGTCATTGCGTTTAGCGCAGCGAAGAATACGAGGTTCTCAGATAACTGAACTCGATATTCTTTCGTTCGAACGAGGATTTTATCGAGTTAAAAATCTAATGTTTTTTTTTCAATAAGTCGAAAGTTGTTTTTGAAAAGATTAATATTCCTGCAAATGTAAGCGCTGCACAAACCAGAATGAGCGAAAATCCGAAATGGAAAACGTATTTTTCTATAACAAAACACAGTATCGGAACGGTTATACAAATAAACGGAACTGCTCTGTCGAATGCTTTTACTTTTGTAATTATTCCAAACATAAATAGCCCGAGCAAGGGACCGTATGTGTATGCTGCAATTTGATATACCATGTTTATTACGGCATCTCCTTTCATATCGTTGAAAATAAGAATAAGTAAGACAAACAGCGTAGCCAGCAAAAACATTACTATCATGCGTACAAGTTTTTTTGTTTTTTCGTCCCAATCTCGTTTTTCCATATTAATAATATCTATGCAGCTCGAAGTTGTGAGCGATGTAAGCGCATTTGCACAGGTAGGATACGCCGCCGAAATTAATCCTATAAAAAAGAATATTCCAACAATCGCTTTAAGGCTGAATGCTACTACCGGAAATATTTTATCGGCTTCGACACTGCCTTCGGCATTTGTGCCTATAAGGTTTAGCAGTTCGGGGTTTTGTCCCACATATATTGCAAGAATTGCGCCAAGCGTAAGGAATAAAACATTAACGGGAATCATCATTGCAACAGATGTTATTACATTTTTTTTGGCTTCGCCTATATTTTTACAGCTGAGGCTTTTTTGCATCATTGCCTGGTCAAGTCCTGTCATTGCTATTGGCACTATTGCTCCGCTAATGAACTGTTTAATCCAGTTTCGGCTCGAAGTCCAGTTGGTATCAAATACATCAGAATGTTTGTCGTTGAATACGCTTGAAATCATTTCGCCAAAACTCCAGTTCAGTTCATTGCAAATAAATACGACTGCTGCCACTATTGCAACAATCATAAACGTGGTTTGCATAGTATCAGTCCATACAATAGTTTTCACGCCGCCGCGCATTGTATAAAGAATTGCAATTGCAACAAAAACTATCGCTACAATCGAAAATGGTATTCCCATATTCTGGAAAACGAAATTATAGAGAACGTAAACGACAAGGAAGGTGCGTACTGTAGCGCCCAGCAGTCGCGAGAGGATGAAAAATGATGCTCCTGTTTTATAGCTGGAATTTCCGAAACGTTTGTCAAGATAGGTGTAAATTGATGTTAAATTCATTTTAAAATACAAGGGTAAAAGCACAAAGGCAATAACTCCGTATCCTGCAATAAATCCGAGCAGCATCGGTAAATAATAAAAATTTTCGTTGTAAACGTTTCCCGGAACCGACATAAACGAAACGCCCGACAGCGATGCGCCAATCATTCCGTAAGCCACCAAAAACCAGTTTGATTTTCGGTTTCCTGTGAAAAAAGATTGATTGTCTGACTTGCGCGAAGTAGCCCACGCTATGACAAAAAGTAATGCCGTGTAGGCAAAAAATGTGATTAGTAAAATTGTTGCATTCATTGTTTAATATGTTTTACGATTAATAATTTCATTTTATAAAAGGTTGCCTGTTAAGTATTGATTTTCCCAAAGTCAGTTCATCTGTATATTCAAGTTCATCGCCAAAGTTTATGCCACGGGCAAGCGTTGTTATTTCAACATCAAACATTGATATTTTTTTGTGCAGGTAATAGCATGTTGTTTCGCCTTCCATAGTTGTATTAAGCGCAAACAGAATTTCTTTTATATTTTCGTTTTTGATGCGCTGCACAAGTAAATCAACATTTAAATCGCTCGGCGCAACTCCGTTCATTGGCGAAATTATTCCTCCCAAAACGTGATATAATCCGCTGAATTGCTGCGTTTGCTCAATAGACAAAACGTCACGAATGCTTTCGACAACGCAAATTAAGCTTCTGTTTCGGCGACTGTTTGAACAAATTTCACAAATGTCGCTATCCGAAAGATTATTGCAAATTTTGCAGTATTTTATTTCATTTTTAAGTTTGATAAATGCATTTCCAAATTTTTCGACATCTGCTACCGGCTGTTTAAGCAAATGTAAAACCAGACGCAAAGCGGTTTTTCTGCCCACGCCCGGTAGTTTTGCAAATTCATCTACGGCATTATTCAGCAATATTGATGTGAGTTCGTTGTGCATTTAGCCTGAATGTTGTTAATACAGAGATATTATTTTTTCGATTTGTTAAATTCGTTTACGGCAGTGCGAACCGAGCCGTACAGCAGCAACATTTTTTTTGATTGTTCGTATGACAGTCCTGTTGCTTCTGCTATCATTCGGCTTCCGCGGTCAACAAGTTTTTCATTCGAAAGCTGCATGTCAAACATTTTGTTTCCTTTCACTTTTCCAAGCCTCACCATAGTTACAGTCGAAATCATGTTAAGCACAAGTTTCTGCGCCGTTCCAGACTTCATTCGAGTGCTTCCTGTAACAAATTCGGGACCGACAATAACTTCGATTTTTATTTCGGCTTCGGCGCTTACGGGCGAATCGGGATTGCAGGTAATACATGCTGTAAGCAAACCGTTATTTCGGGCATCGCGTAATCCGCCAATTACGTAAGGCGTAGTTCCCGATGCTGCTATTCCAACCACCACGTCATTGGCAGCAGGATAATATTGCGCCATATCTTTCCATGCGCCATCGAATTTATCTTCAGCCGATTCTACTGCGCGGCGAATTGCCGTGTCGCCTCCTGCAATAAGTCCAATGATTAATTCAAATGGCGCTCCGTAAGTAGGAGGAATTTCGGATGCGTCAAGAATGCCGAGACGTCCGCTTGTCCCCGCTCCTATGTAAAATAAACGACCGCCGCGATGCATGCGTTCAATAATTCCATCAACCAATTTTTCAATTTCGGGGATACATTTTTCTACCGCCAAAGGAACGCTTTTATCTTCATTGTTGATGTTTACAAGCAAATCGCGAGTACTCATTTGTTCGAGATTGTCATAAAGCGATGACTGTTCTGTAACTTTTTGCATTTATGTAAATATTATAAAATTCAGTTTATTTAATATTTTTGTGATAATTTGCCAGTTCGGTTATCGGCGCCTGTATTATATTGCCTGTTGTAATTTGCCGACATTTGGCAATTTCTTCAAGTATCGGTTTGAAGTGATGCGCTATGGAACCAATAAAATGTACCTTGTAATTTTTATAATTCTCATATTTTTCAACATTTTTTGCAAAAAACGCTTCAAAACTTTCATGCAAAATTTTACGAATACAGGCTTCGTTCTGATTTTCGTTGAGATATTTTGTAAAACTTGCCATCCATGCATTTGCCATTGGCGTTTTGTAAACCTTTTCGACAATATATCCATAGGATAAATTATGATTTTTCACCAGATCATCGTGAATTTTTTTCGACAGGTCGCGTTTCAAAAAAGCGTTCAGCAAATTGCGTCCAAGTACGGCTCCGCTGCCTTCGTCGCCAAGAATATATCCGCCGCAACTAACGGCATCAATAATATTTTTTCCATCAAACAGACACGAATTTGAACCCGTGCCGAGAATACATGCAATTCCTGCACTGTTTCCGCATACGCTGCGCGCGCTTCCGAGCAAATCCGAATATGCTTCAACTGTTGTTGCCTGTGGAAAAAGCGTTTTCAGAATTTCTGTCATCACCGGTTGTTTTTCGGATGTTACTCCTGTTCCGTAATAAAAAACTCGATTTATTTCGCAGTTAATTTTCGGCAAAAGATTTGTTTGCAGTTCAGCCAAAATAATTTCTTCCGATTGAAGGCAAGGATTTAAACCGCCTGTTTCAATATAATTATAATTTTCGCATGAATCTATCACACACCAACTTGTTTTTGTAGAACCGCTATCGGCAATTAATATCATATTTAATATTTTAATTTAAAATCGTGCAAATGTACAAAAATATCCAAAACATAAATAATTTTTTTTCTGATTTTCTAAAAACAGTTACAGGCAAGCGATACGGGCAAGCTATTTTTTGTCAGTCTAATTCAAAACAGGTAAACTATAGAAAATATTTTTTCGATGCAGCCTGCTTCAATGCAGACAAAGCAAAACTCGATGGAATGAACAGGAAAAATTTTTATCTGTCTGTATGTAATTAAAAAAAATCATGTAAATTTGCATATTATAAAATAAAATGAAAATAAACGAGATGCTTTTGAATTTTAAACCGAAACTGTTTATAACATTAAAAAATTATACAAAAGACAAATTCATTGCCGATTTAATGGCAGGGCTGATAGTTGGAATTGTAGCCTTACCGCTTGCCATAGCTTTCGGCATAGCATCTGGCGTAAGTCCCGAACAGGGTTTGATTACTGCAATCATAGGAGGATTTATCGTTTCGTTTTTGGGCGGCTCGAATGTGCAAATTGGCGGACCAACAGGCGCATTCATAATTGTTGTTTTCGGCATTGTGGCTAATCCCGAATTGGGAATTTCGGGCTTGGCAATAGCAACCATTATTGCAGGGATTATGTTGATGTTAATGGGTTTTCTGAAATTGGGAACTGTAATAAAATTTATTCCCTACCCTATTATTACAGGATTTACAAGCGGCATCGCTCTCATTATTTTTTCGACACAAATAAACGATTTGCTTGGTTTGTCAATAGATAAGATGCCGGGAGATTTTATTTCAAAATGGGAAATATATTTCAAAAATATGGGAAATATTAATCTTGTCGCCGCAGGATTAAGTTTTTTAAGTATTTTACTTATAATAATTACTCCTAAATTTCTAAAAAAAATACCGGGTTCGCTTGTTGCCATTTTAGTTGTAACAGTTATTACATATTTGCTTAAAAATTACGCAAACATATCTGAAATTACAACCATAGGCGATAAATTTCCAGATTTGAGCGCAAGTATAAAATTTACAGGATTTGAATTGCCATCGATGGAAAAAATAAATCAACTGCTGCCTTCGGCATTCACAATAGCAATGCTTGGAGGAATAGAATCGCTGCTTTCTGCTACGGTTGCCGACGGCGTTGTTGGCGACAGTCACAATTCAAATACAGAACTTATTGCTCAGGGAGCGGCAAATATTGCGGTTCCGTTTTTCGGCGGAATCCCTGTAACAGGAGCAATTGCGCGCACAATGACAAATATTAACAACGGAGGACGAAGTCCTGTTGCCGGAATTGTTCATGCAGTCGTACTTTTGTTGATAATGCTTTTTCTTGTTCCTCTTGCCAAATATATTCCTATGGCTTGTCTTGCCGGCGTTCTGGTGATTGTGTCGTACAATATGAGCGAATGGCGCACTTTTCGTTCGCTGGTAAGAAATTCAAAATCGGATGCAACGGTATTGATAACAACATTTTTTGTTACAACGATTTTTGATTTGACCATTGCCATCGAAATAGGATTGCTGCTTGCAATGCTGCTTTTCATGCGCCGTATGATCGAAGTAAGCAACGTGTCGGTTACAACAGATATACTCGACCTGTCGCAGGAAAAAGAAATATACAGGGAAGAAGAAAAACTTGCCTTGAAAAAAGGCGTAGAAGTTTATGAAATCGATGGACCATTTTTCTTTGGAATTGCAAATAAATTTGATGCATACATGAAAGTTATAGGCGACAAACCGAAAGTGAGAATAATAAGAATGCGAAAAGTTCCGTTTATGGATTCTACAGGTTTGCGAAATCTTGAAATTCTGTATCGACTGTCGAAAGCCGAAGGCATAGTAATTGTGCTGTCGGGGGTAAACGAACGCGTGCGGCAAATGCTTGTTACATCGGGATTATCGAAAAAGATAGGAGAAGAAAATATTTGCGACCATATAAGCAAAGCCGTAGAAAAAGGAAACAGTTATATAAAATAAAACATGGTAAACAAAAAAAAGAAGACAGAAGTTGCGGTTTTGAAGAAAGCAAAACGAACACATCGCCAAACATTAATGTTTAACGACATGGAAATGGGAGTTATTATAAATTTTTGCTGCAAATATAAAATTAAGAAAAAAACAAAATTTTTTCGGGAAGCAATAATAGCAACCATTTTACAAAAAATGGAAGAAGATCACCCGACACTGTTTTAAAAAAAATGAAGAAATAGATACGATAAAGTTTATGTTTAATTAATGCTTAAATAATATGAAACGTCCGATAATAATTTCGGGACCATGCAGCGCCGAAACAGAAGAACAAACAATAGTAACATGTAAAAAACTTGCCGAAACACAAAAGGTAGATATTTTGCGTGCAGGAATATGGAAACCAAGAACCAGTCCCGACTCATTCGAAGGCGTCGGCGAACTTGGATTAATCTGGCTTAAAACGGTAAAACGAATCACAGGTTTGCCCATAGCCGTTGAGGTGGCAAATACCGAACATGTTCACAAAGCGCTTGCCCACGAAGTAGATTATGTATGGATAGGCGCGCGTACAACCGTAAACCCTTTCAACGTAAAAGAAATTGCTAACGCTCTGAAAGGAACTCTGGTTAAAGTCTTAATAAAAAATCCTGTAAATCCTGACCTGTCATTATGGATTGGAGCAGTAGAACGAATTGCGCACACAAGAGGAATTGATAATATATGGCTTGTGCATCGCGGATTTTCTGCCTGTGGATACAGTGAGTATCGCAATGTACCTTTATGGCATTTGATTTTTGATATGAAACGACAGTTTCCTGAAATAAAAATGATTTGCGACCCATCTCATATATGCGGCAATCGCAAAAACTTGCTTAAAGTATCGCAAACCGCCGCCGATTTGAATTACGATGGATTAATGATAGAATCTCATATTTGCCCTGATGCTGCATGGAGCGATGCAAATCAGCAAATCACTCCCAATGAATTATGCACGCTTCTCGATTCGTTAAAATGGCGAAATAAACACAACGAAAGTTCAATATTTGAATATTCGTTAAGTAAATTCCGTTCAGAAATCGATCAGGTTGATTCCGACCTGTTTGAGTTGTTAAGTCGAAGAATGAAACTTGCCGAAGAAATAGGAAGAATAAAACTGACCTGCAATGTTTCCATTTATCAGGAACAGCGCTGGAAAAATATTGTAGAAAGAATAATCTCGCGTGCAAAGCGGCTCGACCTGAGCGAAGCGTTTATCCGCACAATTCTTGATGCCGTGCATAACGAAAGCATAAATCGCCAAAATGAGGTTATGAACAAAATTTAAACGAAGTTATTTGACTGGACTTAATCAAATTAAAATCAAAAATTTTCTATTGCGCCCGCAACTGCATTTGCAACAAGAGCGCGCAGGCGAACCACGCTGCCTTTGTCTTCGGGATGAACTCTGTTTGTCAATAAAATCACCGCTGTATTTGTATCAGGGTCGATAATTAACGAAGTTCCCGTGTAACCTGTATGCCCGAAAGTATTAAGTCCGAACAGGTCGCCGTTGTTTGATGCATACGGAGAATAAATATCCCAGCCGGGCGTACGTCCGAAATTCTTAACGGATTCTGGAACTGTGCGCATTAATTTTACGGTCAAAGGACTTAAAATACGATTGTCGTTTAACACCGATTTTCCATTATTCAGCAATGCAGCGGCAAGAATTGCAATATCATCGGCATTTGAAAAAACGCCTGCATTTCCCGAAATTCCATCGTTCATTATTCCAGCCAGCGGGTCGTGTACTTTTCCCGTCAAAACGCTTCCATCAGCCTGCTTTTCTGTTGGAGCGCAAAGAGCAAGAGTTTCGCCCGAAGGATTATAATCAGTATGTTTCATATCTAAAACGTCAAAAATATTTTTTTTGGCAAAAACGTTCAAATCCTGCCCCGATACTTTTTCGATTATTCGTTGAAGCGTAATAAAATTCAGGCAACTGTACTGAAAATTCGTTTTTGGAGCGAAATCGCGTTTGCATGTTGCTATATGTTCAATCAGTCCATCTCTGTTTGGCGCTCCGTATTTTGCCTTTACGCTATCGACGTCGGCATAAGGCGGCAAGCCCGAAGTATGAGTCAGGATGTCAATTATTTTTATATCCGTTTGTCGTCCTTTTTCGTTTTTCCAGCCTTTAAATGCCGGAATATAAAGAAGAACATTATCGTTCAGGCGTATTTTTCCCTGTTCAAGCAAAATCATTGCGCAAATTGCGGTTGACATTGATTTGCTTACCGAAGCCATATCGAATACCGTGTTTTCTGTCATTGGCACAACATTTGGATAAACCTGTTTATTGCCGTAAGCCTTTATATAAGCCATTTTTCCATTGCGCACCACGGCAAGCACTGCTCCCGGAATTTCTTTTCGTTCTATTGATTCCAGAATGATTTTGTCTGCATTTTTCAGTTTCTCGGCGCTCATACCCACAGCGCTCGGCTCAACGCGCTCTAATTGTGCCATCACCTGCATTGCAAACATGCACAGAGTAACAGTTATTAAAATTTTTTTCATCGTTTTCTATTTATTTTGTTAATTTATTTACCTGTTGATTTCGACAGCATCGCGCCCTGCCTGCAAGGCTTTGATATTTATATCAACAATATTATCGCTTTTTGTCGAAAATAAATTGCGGACGGCATTTTTTATATTTTCAAAACTGATATTTATAAAATGCGATGCAGCGCCAAGCATTACCATATTGGACGAACGCGGCGAACCTGCATTTTTTGCAATCGCATCGGCATCAATAATTATATTGTTGGGATTTTTTTTGATTTCGGCAAGAATTATTTCTATATCGGGATAATTGGGTATATTAATAAAAGGTATATTGTTTGTAATTATTCGCCCTTCCGCATTCAGATACGGAATATATCTTAACGACTCCATTGGTTCGATTGACAAAACGATATCCGCTTTGCCCAAAGGTATCAAATCCGAACATATTTCTTTATCTGATATTCGCAAATTCGACTGTACATCGCCGCCGCGCTGACTCATTCCATGCACTTCGGCTTGCTTGATAAACAGTTTGCTCTCAATTGCGGCAAGTCCTATCGCCGCTGCTATCGACAAAATACCCTGCCCTCCTACTCCTGCTAAAATTATATCTGTTTTCATTATTTTTTTATTAATTTGTTTGTTTCATAAATATTTATCCTTGTACGACATTTTTTTGTAGAGGGCTAATGCAATTCGCCTTTGCCCTATTATTTAAATCATTAAAATTTTATTTTTTTTATGTTTTACTTCTTTATATGTAAATACAAAAGTAATAAAAAATAAACACTTATAACAAATTATTTTTTCTCTTTTTTATTTTTTTCTACGTCGGTTTCACCTCATAATTAGTCGCTCCTTACGAATAAAAAAAGGACAAAGCTAAAACATTAAAAAATTCGGACAATTATTTCTTTCTGTTAATTTGTATTGACACAAAAGAAGAGAAATATATCCCGCTATGAATTGTTTATTGGTAAAAATGAAATCTCTCCGTGCACCACGTGCGGGTTTATCGCAAATGACATGAAAAGCCGCCGGCGCTCCGCACGTAAACTTTTCTGCTGCAAAATTTCTACTAATATTCAGTCCCTGACGGGACAGGCTTCGCAATTTAAATATTTAGTCGCTCCTTAAAAAGGGTCGAAACGGTTAATTATTAATAAATTATAGGCATAAATTATCGAATCAAAATACTGAGTTTTATATAGATACAGGCAAAAATTCGGCAAAATATGAACTTGTTTCTTTATCTTCTTTTGTCTTGATACAAAAGAAGCAAAAAATCAAGGCTTAGCCTTCTCGGCGACCCGCTAA
>JAITLJ010000084.1 GCA_031277925.1 Prevotellaceae bacterium
GCCATTCCGCGCGAAGCAGTAGCCGTTGTGGCAATAGAAAAAGGCAAAGAAGAAGAATTGAATAAAATTGCAGATGAATTTCGCGAAATAATTAAATCGGAATATGCAGGAACTGATAAAAACCTTAAACTGCTGGTTGAAAAAGCGGAAGAACCGAAAGATCTTATTGATAAAAAAACTCAAACAGCGCTGATAGACGCCATTTACGGATGCCCAAACGGAGTTGTGCGCATGAGCGACACCGTGCCAGGTTTGGTAGAAACATCCAACAATCTGGCAATAGTAAAATCCGAATCAGGAAAAATTCAGATAAAATGTTTGATGCGAAGTTCAGTTGACAGCGCCAAACTCGACCTTGCCGAAGCAATGGAATCGGTATTCCGTCATACAGGCGCAAAAGTCGAATTTTCGGGCGGATACAGCGGTTGGAAACCAAATATTAAATCGCCTATACTTGTCGTAATGCAGAAAACATATAAGGAACTTTATCAAAAAACGCCGGAAATTAAAGCAATACACGCAGGGCTGGAATGCGGTATTTTTGGAGGTATTTATCCGCAATGGGATATGATTTCGTTTGGACCAACCATTCGTCATCCACATTCTCCCGCCGAAAAAGTTAATATAGAATCGGTAGATAAATTCTGGAAATTTCTTGTTGCGACATTGAAAAATGCACCCCAAAAGGAATAATAAAGTTCGAAAGATAAAAATAAATACAATGACTGTAAAATAAGAGGATGCTCCTATCTTCTTATTTTTCATTGTATTAATATAATCAATTATTTCTTAAATGTTGCTCATTAAAAAATAAAATTGTCAGATAATAAATGTTTTAGACAATTTTTAAGGAACAACTATATGAAAAAACAAGATTTTTTTTAGATTTTCTACATAACGCTTATCTTTGCATCCGATAAAATACAATTTAGTATGATTAAGACTATAGAACAGGAAGAAAAAACAGGTTATAAAATATTGTGGTACAGCGAAACAGAATCAACCAACGATTTGGCTCATGCCGCCGTTAGCAAAAACGAACCGAACGGAACAGTTTTCGTTGCCGACAGTCAAACAAAAGGTCGCGGACAGCGAAATAATACATGGGAAAGCGAACCCTCAAAAAATTTAACATTTTCGATTATTCTGTATCCTGCCTTTTTGAAAGTTGAAGAACAGTTTTTGCTGTCGAAAGCAATATCTGTCGCCATAGTTGATTTGTTGAATGAATACGGTTTACCTGCAAAAATCAAATGGCCAAACGATATTTATGCCGGAGATAAAAAAATCACAGGCATTTTAATTGAAAACAGCATTATCGGAAATCATCTTGCATCTTCTGTTATCGGCGTAGGATTAAATGTGAATCAACGCATTTTTGTGTCGGATGCGCCAAATCCTACTTCAATTGCTATTGAACTCGAAAAAGAATTTGACCGCAAAACTTTATTGAAACGTTTACTGTTTTTGTTTGAAAAGCGATATAAGGCGCTTGCATCACACAGTTGTGAAACGCTTGAAAAAGATTATTTTTCTTATCTTTACCGTAACGATGGTTTTTATCTGTATGCAAGCGGCAAAAACAAATTCAATGCAAAAATAGCCGGCATATCAAATATAGGCGAATTGCTTCTCGAAACCGAAAACGGCAAACAGCGAAAATTCGGTTTTAAAGAAATAACATTTGTTATTTAAAAATGAAATTATCAGAATACAATAATTTATTTTGCTGTATTTAGTTTTTTTATTTACTTTGCGTACGAATTAAATACAACGAATCATGAAAAAACTTATTTTATTTTTTGTTTTCATACAAATATTTTGTTTGTTATGCGGTCAGCACAAGCCACAGCATTTTAACGAAAGAGCCGATATTTCCAAGTTTTTTGATACTGCTCGCTTGCAACGTATCGATGCTGCCTATCAACGACTTGTTGACGAAGGCATATTGCCAAATGCTGTAACATTTGTTGCTCATAAAGGAAATATTGTACATTACAAATCGTTCGGATGGCGTGATATTGATAAAAAAACACCTTGTCGCAAAGATGATATTTTTCGTATGGCATCGCAAACCAAAGCCATTGCCGTTGTTGCGCTTATGACACTTTTTGAGGAAGGTCGCTTTCTACTTGACGAAAACATAAAAAAATATATCCCCGAATTTGAAAATCCGCAGGTAATAGAAACTTACAATCCGCTTGATACAACATATACAACACGACCTGCGACACGCGATATTACTGTTCGTCATTTAATTACGCATACATCGGGCATTTCTGCATACGATGCTCAACTGTCAGCAATATGCGCAAAAAACGAAATTCCTCCGCTTAACACAAAAGCTGACATTACGCTTGGCGAAGCCATCAGGCGTTTGGCAAAAATTCCTTTGGCGCACGATCCTGGCGAAAAATTTACTTATGGCATGAGCGTTGATGTTCTCGGTTATTTGATTGAAATACTTTCGGGAAAATCGATTGATGTTTTTATAAAAGAACGTATCCTCGACCCGCTTGGCATGAAAGATACTTATTTTTATCTGCCGAATGACAAGATTGAAAGACTGGTTACTCTTTATGAATACCCGAAAGAAGGAAAATTGCAAAAAAGCAATCATCCCATATATCAAACATTTCCGTATGAAGGTGCAAAAAAATTTTTCAGTGCCGGAGCAGGTTTGAACGGAACGATTGAAGACTATGCAAAATTCTGTCAAATGATTTTGAACGGTGGCGAATTTAATGAAGTACGTATTCTTGGTCGAAAAACTCTCGAAATGATGTGCCATAACGGCGTTGGCGATCTTCGCGGCGAGATAGGTTTTGGTATGGCATGGGACGTTTTTCGCGAACAATATGCACATCGTTCGATTGCCTCCACTGGTTCGTCGCGCTGGGGCGGAATGTTTGGCACCGATTATATCATCGACCCGCAGGAAGAATTAATACTTTTGATTTACGTAAACGTAAGTCCGAATGTTTCAGGCACAGATCCGAAAACCTTACTGCACAATGTAACATATCAAGCGCTGAAATAAAAGATTTCAATATTTTTTACCAGTATTATATCCCCAAAAAGATAGTTTTTTCGCTGTTTTTATTTTATAAATATTTGTTTCTACGGGTAGGTTGTGCAAAAGTTAGATATATAAGAAACCTTTGCAAGGCGAAAGTGTTGATAATATGTTAATATTTAGGTGATTATAATTTGTTTATGTGGAATATTTCATGTATCTTTGCATCATGTTTAATAAAAAAAGACAACAAATGGGTTTTAGTGA
>JAITLJ010000148.1 GCA_031277925.1 Prevotellaceae bacterium
TCACAATATCAGGGTTTAATAATATCATTCTTTTAGCTTCATGTTTCTGTGTGTATTCTGCCAATGACTTGTAATATTTTTCTAAAATTTTATTCTCTGCCTCTGTGCGTTGCTCTGGTTTTTTCTTAAATATGTGTCCCGTTAGAGACAAAGTGTTGGTAGAAAAATAATCGCCGTCGAGCCTTATACTAAAACGCCATCAAACTGCAATTTATACAGATTGAATATCAATAAAATATCTTTATAGTTCAGGATTTTTGATACCGTTTTGGTATAAACTGTCAAACAGTAAATTGTTTCTGATTTAACTGCATTTAGCTTCGCTGCGCTTACTATTGTGTCAAGACATATTAACAGAAAAAATAAATATTAAAATAGAAATTACAAAACAAATTATATACTTTGGTATCAATCTGTCACAGTACGACATATTTATTAATTTCGTAAAATTTAACAATCGTATAAAATACTGTATTTTACAGATAATCGGTCAATATAAATTATTGATATTGACAAATAATATGAGTATTTACTTATAAATTGTAATTGCTTTTATTCTTTGATAATTATGCATTTTATAAGTTTTTATGTATCGAGTATTAAAAAAATGTTTACATTTGTCAGATTTTTTAAAATATAATATAATGGAAAGTTTAGGGAAAAGAATAAAACAGTTGCGCGAAAACGCAAACGTTTCTATTGAAGATGCAGCAAAAGCATCAGGTCTCGAACCATCGCAAGTAGAACTCATCGAGAGCGGAGAAGTTATCCCACGGATATCATTATTAACAAAGTTTGCACGCTGTTTTAACGTGCGAGTAGGAACTTTGCTTGATGGATATGAAAAAATAGGACCTGTAATTACCCGACATCGTAAATCGCTGCCCACCACAAGACTTGCCGAAGAACATGCAGCTTATCGTTCGCACATGGATTATTTTTCGCTGGCTGAAGGAAAACACGACAGAAACATGGAACCTTACATAGTGAATATTCATTATCTGCCGCCGCTTCAAAAATACTATCAAAGTCACGAAGGCGAAGAATTTTTTTATGTCCTCGAAGGCGAAATATCCATTTATTACGGCAACGAAATATTTACTCTTTCAACAGGCGACAGTATATATTACGATTCTGTTGTTCCTCATTGCGTTTCGTCGAGCATGAAAAATGAAAACGCAAAGGTTTTGGCTGTAACATTTATGCCTTTTTGATTAACTGTTTTTTAATTGCAATATTTTTATGACTGACATATTGAAACCTTCCAATGCCGCTGAATCCGGAATATCGCTTATTGACGATACCTTGGGCGGTTTGCTCGAAAAATGGGCAGACGAACTTCCCGACCACGATTTTTTGGTTTATTCAGATAGAAATTTACGGCTTTCGTATAAAGAATTTAATGCGCGTGTCGATAATATTGCCTGCGCATTGCTTTTGCTTGGAGTTAAAAAAGGCAGCAAAGTAGGCGTATGGGCAAAAAATGTTCCCGACTGGTTGACATTTATGTTTGCCTCTGCAAAAATAGGCGCTGTGCTGGTAACTATTAATACAAATTACAAAAAATCAGAAGTTGAATATATAATGCATAATGCCGACATACATACAATGTGCCTTGTAAGCGGTTATCGCGAAAATAATTATATCGACATTATTTACGATTTGATTCCCGAACTGAAAACACAGCGCCGAGGAGAACTTAACATCAGTAATTTCCCCGAATTGAAAAACGTTGTATATATAGGACAGGAAAAATATCGCGGCATGTACACAACTCTCGAACTTATTGTAATGGGGCAGTTTATGGATAAAAAAACATTACGACAAATATCGACGACAATAAATTGCCACGACGAAGTAAACATGCAATATACTTCGGGTACAACAGGATTTCCAAAAGGCGTAATGCTGTCGCATCATAATATTTTGAATTGCGGAATGGCAACAGGCAAATTTATGAGTTTCACATCTGCCGACAAACTGCTTACCTGCGTTCCATTGTTTCACTGTTTCGGATGCGTGCTGGCTTTATGTGCCGTAATTACTCACGGTTCTACAATGGTTATGGTCGAAGATTTTGACCCGCTTAAAGTGCTTGCTTCCATACACAAAGAACATTGTACAATACTTTACGGAGTTCCCACAATGTTTATTGCCGAACTTAATCATCCAATGTTCGACATGTTTGATGTAAGTTCATTGCGCACGGGAATCATGGCAGGTTCTGTTTGCCCGATAGAAACAATGAAACAGGTGATGGAACGAATGCACTGCAATGTTATCAGCGTGTACGGACTAACCGAAACTTCGCCAGGAATGACTGCTACCAGAATAACCGATACGCCCGAAGTGCGCGCAACAACAGTAGGACACGATTTTCCATTTGTCGAAGTCAAAGTTATAAATCCCGACACAGGCAACGAATGCGCCACAGGCGAACAGGGCGAAATGTGTTGCCGGGGATATAATGTTATGAAAGGATATTACAAAAATCCCAACGCAACCGCCGAAATTATAGATGAAAACGGCTTTTTACATTCGGGCGATTTAGGCGTGAAAGACGAAGATGGAAATTACAGAATAACAGGAAGAATTAAAGACATGATTATACGCGGAGGCGAAAATATTTATCCTCGAGAAATAGAAACATTTTTATACAAACTGCCACAAATAAAAAACGTGGAAGTAGTAGGACTCGCAAGTCTAAAATACGGCGAACAGGTTGCTGCATTTATCACAATCAAAGATGGCGAAACGCTTAGCGAAGAAGACATTTTGACCTACTGCCGAGGAAATATTGCTCGCTATAAAATACCGAAATACATATTTTTTATAAATGAATTTCCAATGACGGCAAGCGGCAAAATTCAAAAATACCGACTGCGCGATTTAGGTTTGGAAATGCTCAAAAAAGACGGAATAGAAATCATATAAAATTAATTGACAGTTGTTTTATCGACAGTTTATTTGTTAGTTGTCACTTAGTCGTTCCTTACGAATAAAAAAAAAGACAATAATACGACATTAAAATTTTCTGTCCGATAATTTAGTGCAATGACGAAAAAACTGTCCCGCTATGGACAAAATGTTGATAAAATATAATCGCCATTGAGCGTTTCGCGCGAAGCTTTGTCGATGATTTTAAATACCACTGACAACTCGCGCGAAATGCACGTTGTCGTATTTCTTGTCACTAACATTTTGTCCTGTAGCACAAATATTTATAGAAGAAAAAACTGCAGAAATTATTCCGTAGGGATAGAATATTTATAGAAAAATAATCACCTCTGTGCCTTACGTGCGGGTTGCCACAGATGACTTGAAAAACCGTCGCTGCTCCGCACATAACCTTTGCTGCGGCAAAATTTCTATCAACATTTTGTCCATAGCGGGACTGTTTTTCTTTCTGTTAATTTGCATCAAGACAAAAGAAGATAAAGAAAAAAGTTTATATTTTGCCGACTTTTAGCCTGTATCTGTATAAAACACGGTATTTTTAATTTATTAAGGAGCGACTAATTAACTGTATTAATAAAAAAATATCTTTATAAAACTTTAGATATCAATTATATCGCAGTAAATATATTTTGTAATCAATTATTTATAATTGCAAAAAAAGATTAGCCAATAATTATTAAATTAAATATTAGCATCTTATCAGTATTTCATAAAGTATCTGTTTTTTTTCGTATTTAATTTTTGTGTTATAAAATAAATTTATACATTTGTAGAAAATTTAATGATAAAATGAAAGATACCGAATGTAAAACACGATTACTTGGTTTGAAATCAATGATTGGAAACACCCCAATGTTGAAAATAGACTGTAAATATAAGAACAAACCACGCACAATTTTTGCCAAGGCAGAATATTATAATTATACGGGAAGTATAAAAGACCGCATTGCTTATTATATATTGGAAAAAGCCTATAAATCAGGAGAATTATTGCCAAATATGCATATAATGGAAGCAACGAGCGGAAATACGGGAATTTCTTTTTCGGCTTTAGGCAGAGCATTAGGGCATGAAGTAACCATTTTTATGCCCGACTGGATGAGCACGGAACGAATTAACATAATACGAAGTTTTGGAGCCAATATCAGACTTGTAACAAAAGACGAAGGCGGATTTCTCGGAAGTATAGCGATGACGCAAAAAGCCAAGAACGAACAGCCCGAAAAAATTTTTCTTCCATGCCAGTTTGATAATAACAGAAACTGCGAAGCACATTCACAAACCACAGGATATGAAATTGCAGAACAGTTACTTAAACTCGGATTAACTCCCGATGCTTTTGTTGCCGGCGTTGGCACAGGCGGAACAATTATGGGCGCAGGCAGTTTTCTCAAAGATATAAACAGCAATGTAAAAATATATCCTCTCGAACCGCTCAATTCGCCAACATTAAGCACAGGACACAAAGTAGGCAAACATCGTATTCAAGGAATTTCAGATGAATTTATTCCGTCAATTGTAAAATTAAACCTGCTCGACGAAATAATTCAGGCAGATGATGGAGATGCTATTATAATGGCGCAAAAACTTGCACGAACATTAGGTTTAGGCGTTGGCATATCTTCGGGAGCAAATTTTATAGGAGCGGTAAAAGTGCAAAATATGCTCGGCAGCAATGCAATAGTAACTACCGTGTTTGCCGACGATAACAAAAAATATTTAAGTACCGATTATTCGAAAGAAGAACCTGTAAAAGATGAATTCATTTCGACAGATATAGTTTTAGAAAACGTTACGGTTATAAAATAAAATCAAGTATAACGAAAGATAAACTGTATTTTTAAAATTTTAATTACCTTTGCAGCACATTTTGGGGATGTTTTGGTTTTGACAGCAATTGATTCCGGAATGTAAGCACGTCGAGCGCTGAGATGGCGGCTCGTTAATCCCGACACTCAAGCCTTAAACGGCGACGAATATTTTGCACTCGCTGCGTGATTTACACAGTAAATCTGCTTAATTTTGGCACACAAGGTGAGCCGAAACGAGAATCCTGTCAGGCAGTTCTGCCTCTTAATTGCATGACATACAGGGTTTCATTCATTTGAGGATAATTTGTGCGACTCCTTTAAGCGCAAATGAAATTTTAAAGGATAAGGAATAAATTTGGCTGTTTTCTGTCTGATTTATTCACGAAAAATCAAAGAAAACTAAACGTGTAGAAAACATTTGGGTGCATTGTTTGGACGCGAGTTCGACTCTCGCCATCTCCACAGATTTTTTTCGCATACTGTTTAAATTACCGTTCTGTAAATTTTTGAATAAATTGATACAATTCAGCATGAAATATAATATTTCCTGTTGAAGATTTAATACCAAAACGGTATCAAATAGACTAAAGTATAATTGCATTTTGCTGATATTCAATTTGTATAAATTACAGTTTATGGCGTTTTGGTATAAGCGGTTAAATAGATAATGATTTTTCATTATGTTAATTATTGATTTATTATTCATCCGCATATATTAATTTTTTAACAAAATCATGAATTAAAATTATATTATTACTTTTGTATCGTTAAAAACAAAAAAATACGAAATTATGTCAATACCGAAATTTAAATATCAAAATCCTTTTCCGCTCAAACATGATAGAACGGAATATTATCTGCTCACGAAAGAGCATGTGTCAACAACTGAATTTGAAGGCAATATAATATTAAAAGTCGAACAGGAAGGTTTAACCAAACTTGCGCAAACGGCAATACGCGACTGTTCGTTTTTGCTGCGCACCGAACATCAACAAATGGTTGCAAAAATTTTATCAGACCCCGAGGCGACCGAAAATGACAAATACGTTGCGCTCACAATGCTTCAAAATGCCGAAGTATCGTCGAAAGGCATTTTGCCATTTTGTCAAGACACAGGCACGGCAACTGTAATAGCAAAAAAAGGTCAGCAAGTTTGGACAGGCGGCGGCGACGAAGAAGCGCTTTCGCTTGGAATTTACAACACTTATACACAGGAAAATCTGCGTTATTCGCAAACTGTTCCGTTGACGATGTACAAAGAAAAAAATTCGGGTTGTAATCTTCCTGCACAAATTGATATTCAGGCAATTGATGGCGACGAATATAAATTTTTATTCATTGCAAAAGGTGGAGGTTCTTCCAATAAAACATATCTTTATCAAGAAACGAAAGCATTGTTGAATCCCGAAACGCTCGAAAATTTTTTGACAGAAAAAATGAAAACGCTTGGCACGGCTGCCTGTCCTCCATATCATATTGCATTTGTAATAGGCGGAACTTCTGCCGATGCATGTTTGAAAACCGTAAAACTTGCTTCTACAAAATATTATGATGAATTACCAACGCAGGGAAACGACAGTGGACAGGCATTCAGGGACATTGAACTAGAAACAAAGATTTTAAAAGCGGCGCAACAATCAGGATTTGGAGCGCAATTTGGAGGCAAATATTATGCTCATGATGTTCGTATAATTCGTCTTCCACGTCATGGCGCCTCATGTCCTGTAGGTTTGGCTGTTTCGTGTTCGGCTGACAGAAATATAAAAGCAAAAATAAATAAAGATGGCATTTGGATTGAAAAACTAGAAGAAAATCCCGGACGTTTTATTCCGGATGAATGGCGCAAAACCGAAGAAAGCGGAGCAATAAAAATTGATTTGAATCGCCCGATAAAAGAAGTGCTTGCCGAACTTGCAAAATATCCTGTTGCCACTCGATTGTCGTTGAACGGAACAATAATCGTAGGTCGCGATATTGCACATGCAAAACTTAAAGAACGTATAGATGCAGGCGAAGGACTTCCGCAATATGTAAAAGAACATCCGATTTACTATGCCGGACCTGCAAAAACTCCGCAAGGAATGCCATCAGGCTCGTTTGGACCGACAACAGCAGGACGCATGGATTCGTATGTTGATTTGTTTCAACAGAATGGCGGGAGTATGATTATGATTGCAAAAGGTAA
>JAITLJ010000020.1 GCA_031277925.1 Prevotellaceae bacterium
CGAGATAACCATTGCTGGGTTAATATCGCATCACTCTGTCCATATAAACTCAGTCCGCTAAAAACTGCAATCAATATTAAAACTGTTTTTTTCATATCTATATTTATTTTTTATTTTACATTATATTTTAACATCTATTTCTACTCTGCGGTTTTTGGCGCGTCCTTCGGCGGTCGTATTTACTGCCACAGGTTGGTTAGAACCATATCCTGTTGCGCTAATCTGTTCTGATTTTACGCCTCGCTCTACCAAATATGCTTTAACCGCATCGGCGCGTTCCTGTGACAATACATCGTTGCGTGCCGCAGTGCCTGTGTTATCCGTATGTCCTGATAATTTTACCGTTGCTTTCGGATATTTTTTCAATAACTCGGCCAATTTATCCAATTCCGATTTCCCGCCTCTGATCACAGCTTTATTCGTTTCAAACGTCAAATTGTCGAATGCCGTCTGAACTATTTCCTGCTCTTCTTTTGGCAGTGGCTTTGGTTCGGGTTTCGGTTCAGGTTTGGGTTCTGGCTTTGGCTCGGGTTTCGGTTCCGGTTTGGGCGGCGCAGGTTTCAAATATGACGGATTAAACAGATATATATCATCGCTGCCGTCTCTGTTTGATACAAATGAGCCTAAATTGCCTGATACCAAAGGATTAATGTCATCTGATGCACTGTTCAATTCATCTAATTTTTTCAACGATGAACTTACTATCGCATACAAATCATAATTCCCGCTTCTGTCGGAACTGAAAAGCAAAATGCCATCGTACAGGAATGGATATTCTTCATTGCTCGGCGAATTTATCGTATTGCCTGCATTTACTGCTGCGTTCCATGTGCCATCCGAATTTCTGGTCAAATACCATATATCATAACCGCCATAGCCACCTTCGGCTGTTGACGAAAAATACAGACGATTGCCATCTGCCGACAGTGATGGATCTTTTGCCGAATAACTTGCTATTGTCGTTTTTGTTGTTTCGCCAAATTGCCAGTTCCAGTATTTCAGTGTAGTTCCCGAACTTTTTTCGACAGTTACCGTTTCGGTTGCCGATGGTACTACATTTAAATCGCCGCTTTTTATCAGCTTTTGATCTTTTTTCTTTACTACTGCATAAAGAATCTGCGTTTTTGAATCGTAAGCGTAGGTTTCGCGTGCGCCCGAATATGATACTTCTTTCGTTGCTGTCGGTTGGGCAAAATCTTTTTCCTCTGCTTTTGTCAAATTCAATTTCCCATCCGTTGCATACAGTACCTGCCCGTTTTTATATACAGATAACGAATTATCTGCCTGCGGGCCGCTCAATGCCGATTTGCGTAAATCGGCAGCAGGCTGCTGGGCTGTTGCTGTTATCAACAACCCAACTACTGCTACTAATGTTAATATTATTCTTTTCATATTACCAGTTTTTATTTTTTGACTACTGTTACGCTGCCTTTTCTTATAATTTTTCCTGTTATTTCATCGTATGCAACGTAATAATAAACTCCAGGATTTACTAATTGGTTACTGTTTTTGAAACGACCATCCCAACCTAATACTTTTTGTGATACATTTTCTGTTTCGTATATCAATACTCCGTATCTGTTGAATACTTTTAACTTATAACTAGGCATGAACCTGTCATTTATATTATTTTGGTCATACGGCGTAAATACATCCACTCTTTCTGTATTACGTGTTACTCGCAAAATTCCATCTACGGCTATTGTATTGTAATTCTTATCAGGAAATACATCTACCTTTATCTTGTATTCGCCTATCGGAGACAAGATATCTGCTGATGTTGATATCTCAGGCAATTTATCAAGCACATTTTCTGTTTCATTATACACAAAATCATCATATTCCCATGTAAGTGCAGGATTTGATGTACCTTGTGGACGTGTTTTGTCATCTGCCCTTACGTACAAATCGTGTTTTGCTACATTTACTCGTATATATACTGTATCTGACAATAATGTATCTGCTATCTCATGCAGAACGGCTTTTATTTCAGTAGTACCGGCGGTGAGAATATCTGCGCTGTAATCATTTGGAACACCGCTTAATGATATTGAGCTACCCGAAGATATTGTCAAATCAAACGGTAGTAAACGTCCTTCAAAATAGTCTATTTCTTCTGCCGTATTCTTTAATTCCAAATCAAATGGGCGGTCATCTCCATATTCTTTATTTATAACTTTCTTGTTTACATCCTGTTGATACATTATGAATACACAGCCTGTATCGCTCGGACATGATTCTATTGCCGATTTTTGATATGTTACATAGTAGCAATATTCTCCGCCGGGCTGGATATTTTCATTCAAATATGTTTTTGATGTAAGACCAGATGCCAAAACCACAGGTTCGTTATCGGTTCCTGTTGTTCGCATACGGAACAGTTTATATCCATCTTTTATAGCCAGAGTTGCGTAACCTACAATATAAAAATTAAGATCAACACCGAAACTTTCCCATTGTATTACGCCATTTTCATCTTCGCTTGGAAGACTTATTAGATCGCCTTTGCCTGGTACAACAGGTCCTGCATCACACCCCATTGGATAGTTCTGATCAGTGTTGTCATAGCCTTTTTTTAACAAATAGCCTATGTACAAATCCTTGTTTCCCGACAGAGTTACAGGTGTATTAAGTTCTATAACTACAGGTGTCGAATATTGTGATGTCGTTAATCCTGTTACAGGCTGAGTATATATAATATCATTGCCTTCTATTACAAACAATTCTATTTCAGCAAGTTCTCCATGATAAGTAATTTCAATTGCTTGAAGCGTTGCTCCTGCATATGGTTTTGCTTCGCCTGCCAACCATTTGGCTGCCATTCTGATATCAAACGAATTATCATTAAGACGATAAGCAGTGGAAGGAGTACCACACCATCTTATTTGATCTAAACCTGTAACATCTATTTGTGTAACAGGATTACTTTGAGATTGCAATGATTGAGTTG
>JAITLJ010000090.1 GCA_031277925.1 Prevotellaceae bacterium
TGTACTTTTGTCCTGTAAAATTTCATTGTCTTAATTTTAATGTTTTACAGCGTAAAATTAGGTGAAATTTTCGACCTGTGCAAAGTGTTTGTTAATTGCATAATTAACAACACTTTGTATTAGGTCTTTTTCTGGATTTGTGCGGATTTAAGGTATAATAAAAACATTTTGCAAAATAATATTAATTTATAACTTTGCACCCGATTTTTTGTGGAATGAACGGTAAAAAAATTGAATATTTCGTTGCAGAACTGCGCAAAAATCTTGTGCTTACATTCTGTTTGTCGATGTCGCAAATGCGAATGCGTATATAGTATGCATATATTTATTTGATTCGGCGTAAAATACATGTCAAAACAGTTAAAATCAACTATATACATAATTAAATCAATAAAAACGATGATATTGGCGACAAAACATTTACTAACATAAAATTATATATAAATTTTGAAAAAATACATATTAAAATATAACAAACCTTTCACATTTGAATGTGGCAAAACGCTTAATGGACTTGAACTGTGCTATCATACAAGCAACGAATATTCGGCAGATAAAACAACTGTATGGATTTGCCACGCATTAACGGCAAATTCAAATCCAGAAGAATGGTGGAATGTGCTTGTCGGCAAAGGCAAGTTTTTTGACACGGAAAAATATTTTGTTATTTGTGTAAACATGCTTGGTTCTTGCTATGGCAGCAGCGGACCTGCATCTGTCGATATCGATACAACAAATAAAAATAAACCGAAAGATTTTTATTTGCTTGATTTTCCCGAAACAAGCGTCCGCGATATTGTTGAAGCTCATAAAATTGTCAAAAATCATATAGGAATAGAAAAAATTGATTTGATTATCGGCGGTTCTATTGGCGGTTTTCAAGCCTTGGAATGGACTGTTTCCGAACCGAATTTATTTAAATATTCGGTTTTGATTGCCTGTAATGCTCGCGTTTCGCCATGGGGCACAGCGTTCAACGAATCGCAACGAATGGCGATTTTGTCGGATAAGACCTTTGACGAACAAAAAAACATTAACGGAGGAAAAAAAGGATTGGAAGCGGCGCGGGCAATAGCGTTGTTGTCGTACAGATCGTACGAAGGCTACGGACTTACTCAAGCCGAAAATGATGACGACGCACTTTTTGCAAATCGAGCCTGTTCGTATCAGCAGTATCAGGGCAAAAAATTGTCGAATCGATTTGATGCATATTCATATTACCATTTGACAAAATCTATTGACAGTCATAATGTAGGACGCAACAGAGGAGGAATAAAAAAAGCGCTGTCGCAGATTAAAGCCAAAACAATTTGTATAGGAATAAAAGGAGATGTGCTTTTTCCTGTAGATGAACAAAAATTTTTAGCAAAACATATTCGTTCCGCAGAATATTTTGAAATAATGTCTCAATTCGGACACGATGGATTCTTACTGGAACACAAACAGATTAAAAATATATTAGATAAAGTATGCAAGTTTTAAAATTCGGAGGCACTTCGGTTGCCAATTCTGTAAACATAGAAAAAGTAATTTCAATAGTAAAAAACGCTATTGAGCATGATAAAACCATAGTTGTTGCTTCGGCTATAAGCGGCTGCACCGACAATTTGGCGCTTATAGGAAATACAGCCGCCGCTCACGACAAAAAATATATTGAACTTATAAATAAACTTGAAGACAGACATTTAAAATTAATTGACGAACTTATTTCAATCGAATATAAAGATGAAACATTTGCCGTATGTAAGGAAATCATAAAAAATCTTCGTGAAATTGCAAATGGCGTTTATCTTATCAGAGAAATAAGCAATCATACGATTGATTTAATAATGAGTTTTGGCGAAATATTATCAACAAAAATTATAAGTGCAAAATTAAATTCGATAAACATAAGCCATAAATGGATTGATTCAAGGAGCCTTATCCGAACCGAACGTCATCAATCGCAAAATATTGTTGATGCCAGAATAACAAATGCCAACATAAAAAAAATGCTGTCGAAAAACAACTGTAAACTGTACTTGTTGCCGGGTTTTATAGCAAGCGATGCTCAAGGACGAACAACAACGCTTGGACGCGGAGGTTCTGATTATACCGCATCATTGCTTGCAATAGGAAGTTCTGCGCGCGTTTTGGAAATATGGACAGATGTTACGGGAATGATGACTGCCGACCCGCGTGTTGTTCCCGAAGCCATAACTATTGACAATATTTCGTATAAAGAAGCGCTGGAACTTTCGCATTTCGGCGCAAAAGTTGTTTATCCGCCTACAATTCAGCCTGTTGTGAGCAAAGGAATTCCAATTTATGTGAAAAATACTTTTGAACCCGAAGCCGAAGGTACGCTTATCGAGAGCAATCCGCCCGAAACGCAAGGAAAAATACGGGGAATTTCAAGTTCCAACCGCATAGCGCTACTTTCGATGGAAGGCAACGGAATGGTCGGTATTCCCGGATATTCAAGCCGATTATTTGATACACTTGCAAAAAACGAAATAAATATTATCCTTATCACACAGGCATCATCCGTACATACAATGTGCGTTGCCATAGATGAATCGTCTGCCGACAAGGCAAAAATTGCCGTTGACGAAACTTTTGCCTACGAAATTTCATTAGGAAAAGTAGAGCCGCTTAAAGTTGAAAAAGGATTTTCGATAATTTCGCTGGTAGGAAATGATATGAAAAACCAGTCGGGAGCAAGCGGACGAATGTTTGATGCGCTTGGCAGAAGGGGAATTAATATTCGCGCAATTGCCCAAGGATCATCCGAAAAAAATGTTTCGACCGTAGTTGCTACCGCCGATGTAAACGATGCAATACGTGCAATTCATCATGAATTTTTCGGCGAATCAAAAAAAATAATAAATCTCTTTATTGCCGGCTACGGCTCGGTCGGAAAACAATTAATTAAAATAATACAACAGCAAAAACAATATATCGAACAGCAAAGAGGAAAACAAATTGTTGTTGCAGGATTAAGCAACAGCAAAAAATATATTATAAACAAAGCAGGTATAAATCTTGAAAATATTGACAACGAACTCAATACCGGAGAAGATAATACTTCGGACGATGATTATTTCGACAAAATTTTCTCATGTTCGCTGCATAATACTGTATTTGTTGACTGTACAGCAAGTAAATATATTGCAGCAAAATATAACGATTTGTTCTTAAACGGAATATCTGTTGTTACCTGTAATAAAATTGCATGTTCAGCAGATTTTTCAAATTACAAAATGCTTGTTGAATCAGCAAAAAAAGAAAAAGTATCGTTTAGATATGAAACAACTGTTGGCGCAGCATTACCGATAATATCAGCAATAAACCAAATTGTAAACAGCGGCGACAAAATACATGCCTGCGAAGCCGTATTGTCAGGTTCGCTCAATTTCGTATTTACCAATTATGATGGAAAACAACCATTTACACAAATTATCCGCAAAGCGCAAAACCTTGAATACACCGAGCCAGATCCGCGACTCGACCTGTCGGGAACTGATGTCTTGCGCAAAATAACAATAATTGCACGCGAAGCAGGTTTAATTTTGGAACAAAACAATATTGAAAAAAATATGTTTTTATCCGACGAATATTTTAATGGGGATGTGGAAAATTTTTATTCGATGTTACAAAAAAATGAGCCATATTTCAAAAAATTATACGATGACGCCAAAAACGAAAACAAAAAATTGCGTTTTATAGCAAGTATCAGAAACGAAAAGGCAAAAACAGGTCTTGAAAAAATCGATTCAAATCATCCTTTTTATAATCTCGATGGCACCGACAATGCAATTCTTTTATATACAGATTTTTATCAATCTCCTTTGCGAATACAGGGAGCGGGAGCAGGCGCAAAACAAACGGCTTCGGGAATTTTAAATGATATTTTGTTGAGCTAATTAATCGCTTTTTACAAATAAAAACTAGCAGACGATAAGATATTATAATTTCCAATAAATCATTTATTTCTGTTAATTTGTTTTGACACAAAAGCAACCAAACGAAACTTGCAAACATCAGCAAAAATAAACGCAGCGTTCAATTTGAGTAAATCGATTGTACAACAATGTTTTGGAAAATTATTTACAGAAATTGCCTGCAATATAAAAAAAATCAGTAATTTTGTCGATGGTAAGCAAACGCGCAATGTCAATGTATTTTATTGTTTATCAAATATAAAGACATAAAAAAAGTATTTGATGCTTACCGCTTTTTTATTTTTTCTTATCCAAAACACATGTTAATACATTAAAATAAATAAAATTCAAAAGAATATGGAAATATTAACAAAAATTTTACAATTCATTTTAAGCTTGTCTATTCTGGTGATTGTACACGAATTAGGACATTTTTTCTTTGCCCGCCTTTTTAAGATGCGAGTTGATAAATTCTACCTGTTTATTAATGCTTACATATCGATAGTGAGATTCAAAAAAATAAACGGAAAATGGCACATAAAATGGTTTTCCCGCAATGATAAATCAATACGCAAAAAACTTGATGCAAACGGCAATAAAGTTTTCGACGAAAAAGGTCGTACCGAAACAGAACTTATTCCGCTCGAAGAACTGCCCGACAACAACTGGAATAAATATCCGGCAACAACCGAATGGGGTACAGGCTGGTTGCCGCTCGGCGGATATTGCAAAATAAACGGAATGATTGACGAATCGATGGATACGCTGCAAATAAAACAGCCGCCAAAACCATGGGAATTTCGTTCAAAACCGGCATGGCAGCGATTGCTTGTAATGATTGGAGGCGTGATGTTTAATATTATTCTTGCAATTTTGATTTATTGGGGAATATTATTCACGTGGGGCGAAAATTATATTGCAAACAAAGATGTAAAAAACGGTATAAGCTGCAGTCAACTTGCAAAAGAAATAGGTTTCAGAAACGGCGATAAAATTATAAACCTTGATGGCAATCCTGTTGAAAAATTTGATGAAATACAAATAAAAATCATTCGCGACAGAATTAAAAACGTTGAAGTAGAACGCAATGGCGAAAAAGTTATCGTCAATATTGAAGATACATGCATCAGCAAAATGTTGAAATCCAAGGACTTTATAAGTCCGCGCATGAAATTTACAGTATCAGAAGTTGTAGAAAAATCGGAAGCGCAAAAATCGGGAATACAAAAAAACGACAGAGTTATTGCCATAAATTCGCAGGACATGGAATATTACGATGAAATAGCTCTTTTCCTGTCGGAAAACAAACAACAAACAGTAGAAATACAACTTGTACGCAGCAACGACACTCTTGTTCTTCCTGTCAACATTTCCGAATACGGAAAAATAGGAGTCAACATTGCCGATTCTGCTTTGAAATTAACGCACATTTCGTACGGATTTTTCGAGGCTTTGCCTGCCGGAATAAACAGAGGATTAGATGGAATAAAAAACTATATAAAAGACTTGGGATTGATGTTTTCGCCAAAAACAAAAGCATACGAATCTGTTGGAAGCGTTATTGCCATAGGCAATATTTTCCCTTCGATGTGGGATTGGGAAAGATTCTGGCGACTTACGGCTTTATTGTCGATAATGCTTGCCGTGCTTAACATTCTACCTATTCCTGCTCTCGATGGCGGACATGCCATATTTGCCATTTACGAAATAATATTCCGTCGTAAACCAAGCGATAAATTCCTTGAAAAAGCGCAAATATTTGGTCTTTTAATATTATTATGCCTGATGGCATTTGCCTTGGGCAACGATATTATTAATTTTGTGATAAAATAATGTTTTTATGGAATTATACAATAAAATACATCTATAAATAAAAATACAAATAATATGAAAAAATTATCAATAATACGAATTGCAATTTTTTTATCGGTAATATTTTTGTTTTCGTGTAAAGATGAAAACAAGATTTTGCCATCGGCTACAGGCAGAAACAGCGAAATCGTTGTTGTTGCAAATAACGATGCGTGGAATGGAAATATAGGCGCAACAATTCGCAAAATATTCACCGAACCAGATACGCTTTTACCTCAACCCGAAGCCAAATTCTCAATAATGAACATTACTCAACGCGAATTTTCAAACATACTCCGAGCGCATCGAAATGTTGTTGTTGTGCAAATAGAAAAAAATAAAGACGAATGTGAAATTTCAACTAAAACCAATCTGTATTCAGCGCCTCAAACTGTTTTATATGTAATAGGTTCCGATGAAAAACAAATAGTTGATGCCCTCGAAAAAAGAGCAAATAAAATACTTGGCGTATTCGAACAGTCCGAACTTGAACGGATAAAAAACGGAATAAAAACACTCGAAAATTTCGACCTCCGAAAACTTGCAGAAGAAAAATACGGCTATTCTATATACCTTCCGCAAGACTACGACCTGTTTGGCGATAAAAATGAATTTATGTGGTTTGGACTTAAAACAACAAAAGGTACGGAAGGCGTGTTTGTTTACAGATACCCTTATACAGACAAATCGCAACTTTCGCTTGACGCATTAATCGCAAAACGAAACGAAATTTTACAGCAATACGTGTTGCTCAACAAAGAACCGCAAGGCAGTGCATATATGACTACAACAAACTATATTGAACCACTGTACGAAACAATGAAAATAAACGATGATTTTTTTGTGCGCATTCGCGGATTATGGGAAATCAAAAACGACTACATGGGCGGACCTTTCGTAAGTTATACAACTGTTGACAAAGAAAGAAACATGATTATAACATTTGATGGATTTGTATATGCACCAAGCCGTACAAAACGAGATCTGCTGAAACGGATTGAAGGAATTATTCTTACAGCAAGTCCGATTAAAAATCAATAACCGACAGTTAATAATTATATAAGTTGTTTATTAGCAGAAAATTATAAATGATTATCCGCATTTGTACCTAAATTGATTTTTATATGAGACGCAAGCTATAAACAATCTGTTAAATAGTCGCTCCTTAATAAATATTGGAACCGTTTATTATTAATAAATTATAGGCATAAATTATCGAATAAAAACACCGAGTTTTATATAGATACAGGCAAAAATTCGGCAAAATATGAACTTGTTTCTTTATCTTCTTTTGTATCAAGACAAATTAACAGAAAGAAATAATTGTCCGAAATTTTTAATGTTTTAGCATTGTCTTTTTTTATTCGTAAGGAGCGACTATATAAATTACAGTTTGATGGCGTTTTGGTATGACTGACATTTTGCAAAGGTCTCTATTTAATTTGCGCTGCGTGATGGCGGGTTGGTATAAACTGCAAAACAATATCAGCAAACCATTTAAAAGATTTGCTGATATATTGTTTGTGTTTACTTCGTTTTTGTAATCAAATTAATTTATAATCCTCCGTCCACAGTCCAGATTTTGTTTTGGTTGTCGTTTCTCAGTGCAATATTGCCTTCGGCTGTTTCTCCGTTTGCAAACTTTATTTTATACGGAACAAATTCGCCTACATACAAGCCCGACTTGAAAGGGTCGCCAAGTTTTATCAATTTCAGTCCGTAAAATTGTTTCAGCCATTTTTTATCCCAAGATATGAATGCTTCTTTAACATGCTCGATATTTTTATTTGCCAGCGCCGTAAATATCAGGTTTGCGGCCTCTTTTGATGTTATGCCTGTCAAAGCCTGATTTTGTATCGGTATGCTCAAATTTGTCCATTCTGCATTTGTTGGGCGTTCCAAAAATTTGTTGATGTTTATTGAAACATTATATTCAATGGATGTGCTTTCGAGAACGGTATGATACTTATTGTTGTAAAAAATTTGTATCTGTACAGCCTGTATTAGTTTTGTTTCTTTGTCGAAGGTGTAAATTCGCCTGTTGTCGGATGTTTCAATCGAAGAATTTTTCATGTAATCGTTGATAAAATCGCCTTTTGCTTTAGACTGTACTGTAAGGATTATTTGTTTGTCGGTTTCTGTCATTGTTATTTCAGAGCCGTCATTTTGGGCAGATTGCTGTTCGTATCTCAAAATATTTTGGGGGTCTAAAAATTCTTCCCAGTTTCCAAAAAATCCCGCAATACCTTCAGTCATCATATACATTTCAAACGATTTTAACCATGAATATGAATTAAGACCATCAAACAAAGATGTTCGCCCCGACTTTTCCAGTCTCCATTTATTCTGACTGCCGAACAATATTGTGAACGTATGTTCTACCATAGTTCCATCTTTTCTGATAGCATCAAAATTTTCGTCAGGCGTTGTAAGCATCAGGAATTTAACAACCATAGTTTTCAAATCGTCTGATTTGTCGATAGATTCGCCGAGCAAATTCATTGCTGCTTTTGCTTCGTTGTTTGCAGTAAACAAAAACGGCAACATCATTAATATTGCAACTATTGCTGCAATTGATAACAGTTTTTTTAATGTTATTTTTTTCATTTCTTTTCTCTCCATTTTAATTTTATTAATAATATTTTGTTTAAGTAATAATGGAGCGGAAGGTTTTATTTTCGGAATAATTTCATTCATAATATTCTCCTTTTATTTTATTGTTTTGTTTCAGTTTGTCAATACCGTATCTGTATCGTGATTTTACCGTATTTACGGAAACGTTCAAAATGCCGGCTGATTCAACAAAGTTTAGTCCATCAACAAATTTAAGTTTAATAACTTCGGCTTGTTCGGCAGGCAATTCGCTCAACAAATCTTCTATTCTTATAAATTCGACAATACACATTTTTTCTTCATTGTTTTTTTCATCATCTGCAATATTACTGTTGATAAATTCTATATTCTCAATTTTAATTTTACCGTATTTTCTTTTGTAATCGACACACGCATTTGATATTGATTTCATTAGATAGGTTTTTATGTTTTTTACAGATCTTAATTTTTTTTTATTCTGAAAAAATTTTAGAAACACATCCTGTACGATATCCTGTGCAATGTGGTACGAACCAACTCTAAAAAATGCAAAAGAGAATAATTGATCCTGATATTCTTCAATGATACTTTCCAACTCGTTAATTTTATTTTTTTTTAATTTCAACATAAAAGCGCTTTACAATAAAGACGTAAATATTAAAAAATCGGTTTGAATGAAATTAATTTTCTTATTATTGAAGTGTGTAATAATTTGTTTTCAAAATATGCGATTTGCTTTGCAACTGCTGTTAATAAAATTTTTTGCGCCTTTTTGTAAAAGAAACACAAGGAATTGAAGAGTTTTTAAGGTTTATTCCAACTGTTTTAAAACAAATTGCGATTTGTTTTCTGTTGTTGAACTTTCGCCTATAAATACATGAAATTCGCCATGTTCGGCAATATATTCCAAATTTGAATTATAGAATTTAAGCAAATCGCGGTTTATGATAAATTCTACTTTCTGGCTTTCGCCGGGTTGCAGCATTATTTTTTTGAAGTTTTTGAGTTCCTTTACCGGACGGGTTATGCTTCCAATTACATCTCTAATGTAAAGTTGCGCGATTTCTTCTCCTGCAATTTTTCCTGTATTTGTAAGCGTAACCGAAGCCGTTATGCAGCCGTTTTTTTCGATTATCGTGTCGGACAATTGTATTTTCGAATATGAAAACTGCGTATAACTTAATCCGTGTCCGAAATGATACAGCGGTTCGTTGCTGACATCAAGGTATTTGGAAGTATATTTTTCATTTTGGTTGAATGGTCGTCCTGTGTTTTTATGATTATAATATACAGGAATTTGTCCGACATTACGCGGAAATGACATTGTTATTTTCCCCGAAGGATTTGCTTTCCCGAATAATATATCGGCAATTGCTTCGCCTGTCATGGTTCCCGAAAACCATGTTTCGAGTATTGCGTCAATATTATCATTTTCCCACTGCAATGCAAGCGGGCGTCCGTTCATCAATACAAGTACAACAGGCTTTCCTGTTTCTTTCAATGCTTTGAGCAATGTTTTCTGATTTTCGGGCAGTTCGATATTGCTTCTGCTGGCGGCTT
>JAITLJ010000143.1 GCA_031277925.1 Prevotellaceae bacterium
AATTTCGGCAACTATTCCGCTACCGAAAGAATGAAAGCAAGTTTTGCCGATTTTGAAGAACGGTTCGGCGGGAAAGTTTTTGTCGTTTTCAGCCTTGATGGGGAAATCGCCAATAAAGAAATAATTAACTATATAAAAAAAGAAATTGACAGATTGAGAAAATAGTTATGAAAATATGAAATTGTCAAAATGTAAAATGTATTTTTTTTCTATAAATTTTGCGAGAAATTTTATGCCTTTGTGTGTAATCCAATAATTTCATGCTAACTTTGTATTTTTAGAAATCAATAAATTAAAAATGAATAAACTTGCACGATATATAATTATCATAGCGGTAATAGCCACAGCGCTTTTTGTTACATGGTATTTCAGCAATATCATAATTTACATATTGATTGCTGCTGTGCTTTCTATTATAGGTCGTCCGCTTGTTAACTTTTTTGACAAACTGAAATTCGGTAAATATTTTTGTCCGCACTGGCTTAGCGCAACATTAAGCCTTACAACGATTTTCCTTGTAATATTTATAGTTCTTTATATTTTTATTCCATTGTTGAGTGCGCAATTACAGGAACTTTCGACAGTAAATACATCGCAACTTGTGCAGCAAATAAGCAAATCGCTGAACGGCTTGGAACAGCAAATAAACAGGCTAATTCCATCCTCAGATACTTTTTCATTCAACCAGTTTCTTACCGATAATTTAACATCATATTTTAATTTTTCGAGCCTGAGTTATATTTTCGGTTCTGTTGCCAACATGCTCATAAATTTTGTAATAGCAATATTTTGTGTCTTTTTCATCACATTTTTCTTTCTTAAAGAAGACAATCTGCTTCTGGCTGTGATAACTGTTCTGTTTCCCAAAAAATACGAAAAAAATATCACCCGTGTTTTGAAGTCGATAAATACTTTACTTATAAGGTATTTTGTAGGAATCTTAATAGAAATACTGTGCATAATGACTTTGCTTGTTACAGGTTTGACATTGTTCGGTGGCTTGAAATTTTCAACGACAATGGTTATTGCCTTGCTGGCAGGAATTCTTAATGTTATTCCTTATGTCGGACCGCTTGTTGGCGGTATTCTTACAGTTATTGTTGCCTTGGCTACCGATGCAAATTTTATTACAACAGGCAATATTGGCATAATTATACCAATAATTATAATATTCGTAACAGTACAACTTGTTGATAATATTGTTTTTCAACCATTAATTTATTCGAACAGCGTAAAATCGCATCCTCTCGAAATTTTTATAGTTTTGCTTATTGCCGGAAACATTGCCGGAATATTGGGAATGCTTGTTGCGATACCTGCATACACGGTGATTCGGGTTATTGCAAAGGAATTTCTTAACAATTTCCGATTGGTTCAAAAACTCACCGAAAATATTTGAGTTTATTCACAAACAATTTTTTAAACACTGTTTAAATGGTTTATTAACGATAAATTATAGACAAAAATGTATTTTATTGATAAAACAGCATCTTTTTTCTTCTTTTTTACTGATTTCTAATACAAATGTCACGTTGCTACCCAAACCATTTCGTATCCATCAAAAATCTGATAATAAAGTTCAAGTTCGTGTCGGTTGGCTTCGGAATCGATAAATATTGCATTTAATTCGCCTTCAGAATCATGCGGTATGAATTTTTCTATTTGTATTTGTTTTGAAAAATCTATATTGCGCTCGCCCATAAGTTTATATATTGATTCTTTTGCGCTCCAGATTATGGCTAACTGTTTTTGACGGTATTTTTCGCTAAGGTATTCTGATTCGTCTTCAGACAGTATTTTTTTTGCAACAGCATCAAAATTACGCGTCAGCGATTCAATGTCAATACCAACATTTGCGTTTTGATGAACGTAAATACAGGCAAATTTGCCCGAATGAGAAATACTGATTTTGTGATGTGTATTTTTTATATACGGACTGTCATCTTCTTCATATCCTATATAAACGCGCTCGTCGAAAATTTCGGTAAGCAAAGCGCGCACTGCATAACTTTCAAGTCGGCGTTGATTAGCTGTCATTTGCTCGATGTTTTCCTGTTCGGCGGTTGGAGTTGCCGCAATGATTTTCAAATCAGCTTCGGTTTCTGTGATTTGCCAAACGGCAAGTACGCCTCCATCTTTAAATTCTTCTTTTTTATAAAGTGGCATATTGTTGTGGTTTTATTTTCAGTATATAAATTTTACTTTTTCCATTCCAGCGTTTCCATTAGATGAATAATATCTTTTCGTATAAAATCAACAACAGGAGCAACCGAATCGCTGTTGGGTTCGACATTGAAATATAGCGAACCCCGCAAAAAATTTTTTGTGCTGTCGGTAAGCAAAAACTGTATTGGAGATGCGGCATCTCCTTCAAGTTCGGCATACAGTCCGAAAACTTTCTTTTCGGGAAAAAAATATGTAATTTCATTTATTGCATCTGCTTTTATTGTATGTCGATATGTAAAATTATGAGAATCGTTAACTATTGTATCCAAATTGTTTTTTACATTATGATAAGTAAGATAAATTGTTGCATCGTGTTGAGGGTAAACGATATTTATCCAGTCTTGTCCGGGTTTGTCGCTGCGTTCTTCTATTTTAGAAATAGTAGAATATTCAAAATTGTATGGTTTGTTTGCATCTAATTTTTGATATTTATTGCCGGGCATGGTAATTCTGAAGTATCCGTAAGGTTTTGGAATATGGCTTTCGTTACTGCATGTTGCCGTTATCAAAACAAAGACAAGCGATACCATAAGGATTTTGATATTAATTTTCGTTTTTGCCCTCATCATTTTGTGATTTTTCGATAACTTTAATTTCTTTTATGCGTTTTGCGTCTCTGCTTTCTATTTTCAACACAAACTGTTTGAAATTAATTTCTTCGCCGCCTGCGGGTATTTCGCCGCAGATTTCAAGTATTAAGCCTGCCAGAGTTTCTGCATCTCCGTTGGTTTCGTCAAAATAATTGTTGTCAAGGTTCATTATTTTGCAAAAATCGTTTAACGAGATTTTTCCTTCAAACAGATACGTATTTTTGTTTAATTTTGTAAACAGTTTCTGACTTTCATCGTTTTCGTCAGATATTTCGCCTACAATTTCTTCCAAAATATCTTCCAAAGTAATTATTCCGCTTGTTCCGCCATATTCATCAACAACTACTGCCATGTGAATACTTTTTTGTTGAAATTCTTTAAGAAGATCGTTGATTTTTTTGTTTTCGGGTACAAAATATGCTTCGCGTATCAGCGTTTGCCAGCCGAAATTTTTATCTTTATTAAGATATGATAACAGGTCTTTAACAAAAAGAAGTCCTTTAATATTGTCAAAATTTTCTTCATACACAGGTATTCGCGAATATCCGCAATCAATTACAAAATTTAAAAGTTCTTGAAAATCAGATTTAATATCAACGGCGTAAACATCAATGCGCGGATGCATAATATCTCTTACTTCGATATTTGTGAGCTCAACAATGCTTTTAAGTATTTTTTTTTCGCCTGTCGACCGGTCTGTAAAATCAATGGCTTCAGACAAATCGTCTATTGATACGTTCGATTTTCTTCGGCTGATTTTTTTATTCAGCAGTGATGTCGTTCCCATTAAAACGCGACTTAACGGTTTGGCAATTTTTACCATAATCACAAGAGATTTGGCAATAAATTTAAACGAACTTACAGGACGACTTGCCGTCAAAAGTTTGGGAATAACTTCGCAAAACAAAACGAGGATGAATGTTATAAACACAACTTCGATAACAAATCCAAGTAAAATATTTTTGCCGAAATCTATCAGCGAATGTGTAAGATATGTGGAAATTAAAATTATGGCTATATTTATAAAATTGTTAAAAATCAAAACACTTGCCAACAGATAATCCTGTTTTTCGAGCAGTTGGTCGAGATAACCTGAAATTTTGTTTTTATGTTTTTTAATTTCGTCAATATCCTGCGGCGACAACGAAAAAAAAGCAGTTTCGGAACCCGACACCAGCGCCGACATGAAAATAAGACTTATCAAGAGGACAATGCCAATCAGGTGTCCTGAATCCAGTTGATCAAATGCGATACTTAAAACGTAACTCGGAGGTTCCAAATTTTAATAATTTTAAATTAACTATAATGTCATAACACATTTTCATGTGTTTTCAAACACAAAGGTATATTTTTTTTTGATTTTTCAAAAATCATAATATTATTTTTGCATTATAAATATCCAAATTAACCGATTATACAAACAAAAAGATTTAAAACTTACAGAACGTCCTTGCCGAAAGCGCAGCGACGAAGCTATTTACTGTTTTACATCAATGATAATCTCGTCGAGTGTACGTTTTGGCACGTGGTGGACGGCATTTTCATCGCGAAAATATTTTATGTCGCCGTTTTTAACATCTGTTATTACAACCTGTTCTTTAGGTTTGCCGAGAGCAATAACAAGAGTAATTTCATACTGCGGGGAAAGATTAAGAATTTCAGCAAGTTCCTGCCGTTTTACCGAAACAATTATGCATCCGCCCAAACCTTTTTCAACAGCGCCAAGCAGAATACTTTGCGAAACAATTCCTTCGTCGTGTTCCGTTTTGCCTTGCGTAATATTTTTATCTGCAACAATAACAATATATGCCGCTGGACGTTCGCCTTCGACAGGTCCTTGCCAGTCTTTCAAATATCCAGCCCAGGCAAGAGTTGTAAATATTTTTTTATTAATTTTTTTATTGCTGGAAATAATATATTTCAGCGGTTGCAGATTTCGTGCCGATGGCGATAGCCGAGCCAAATCAACAAGCGATTTCAATGTTTGCTCATCTATGCTTACATCTTCGTAGAAACGGCGATAACTGCGATTTTTACATATTAATTCTTTTATCATAATTTTTATTTTTTGCAAATTTACAAAAAATACAATATATACAAGTTTTCCCCTGCTTCGCTATATTTGGTAATTTGATTTTTTTAAAATTTAAAGATTAAAAAAACAGTCCCGTCAGGGACAAAATGTTGGTAGAAATTTTGCCGCAGCAAAGGTTACGTGCGGAGCAGAAGCGGTTTTTCAAGTCATCTGGAACAAACTGCACGTGATGCACAAAGATATTTCATTTCTATCTGCATTCTGTTCGCAGCAGGATATTTTTATTTAGTTGCTCCTTATAAACTGTGAAATAGTTGCTCCTTACGAATAAAAAAAGGACAAAACTAAAACATTAAAAATTTCGGACAATTATTTCTTTATGTTAATTTGTCTTGACACAAAAGTAACCAAAAAGTCAAGAGCAGCCGACGCTATACGGTAACTCCGATTTAGGCATGTGACCTGAGGGAACGCCGCCTGCTCTACGCTCTAATAAGTTTTCTGCATGTTGATTATTAGAAAAGTACAGCCAAATTCAATCCAAAAGATGAATAGCAATAAAGATCGGCATAGACTTCGCAGGCGGGG
>JAITLJ010000011.1 GCA_031277925.1 Prevotellaceae bacterium
TTGTAACTCTACCTTGTGCTGCATATATTGCAACGGAAATAGAAAGCGCTGATGCGATTAACAGCGCTGAACAAAAGTTGATTGAATTGCTGAATGCCTTTGATTATGAGAATCAAATATCATAACTGTTTCCTGTAAATTTTACTATTAAATTTCTACTCATAAAATTTTAAGTCGTAAATAATTAAACTGTAACTTTACAATATAACATGAAAAGCAATAAGCAGTTTAGGACAATAGCAATATGATATAGTCTGATTACTCCATTTTCTATTGAATTTTAAATCATTAATTGTAAATCATAAATAATTAAACAGCCATTTTGATGATATATTCATAATTTATATTACTTTTGCAGCAAATTCAGAAATCATTTATGATAAGCAGACGTTTATTGAGAATAAAAGTATTGAAAGTCCTGTTTGCTCATATTAAATCGGGCAATCAATCACAGTTGGCAACTGAAAAAGAATTGGCTTTCAGTATAAACAAAACTTATGATTTATATCATTATGTTTTATTGTTGTTGATTAAAACCGGCGATTATGCGCAAAATCGTATCGATATAGGAAAACATAAATATTTACCTACGGAAGAAGAAAAAAATCCAAATACAAAGTTTATTGATAATACTGTAATAAAATTACTTAGACAAAATAAAAATTTGCAAAATTACGTGCAGCAGGAAAAATTAAGTTGGGATGATTCGTCCGAACTAATGAAAAAAATATATAACAGCATGATAAATTCCGATTATTACAGTAAATACATGTTGAATAATAAACGTTCGTTTGCCGAAGATAAACAATTGATATGTAAAATTCTTGAACACGAAATCGAAGACCTCGACTACATTTATACATTGCTTGAAGAACAAAATCTTTACTGGATAGACGATTTGGGATTTGTTTTGAGCATGGCAATAAAAACAATCAAGTCATTCAAGGTAAATCAGGACAATTATACGGAATTATTACCACTGTATCAGGACGAAAGCAACGCAAAATTCGCAATAAGACTGTTACGGCGAGTGTTTGCCGATTACGACAAAACTGAAATAATAATCGACGAATATACAAAAAACTGGGATTTGGAACGTCTTGCTTTTATGGATACGCTGATTTTGCAAATACTGCTTGCCGAAGTGCGCGAATTTCCCGAAATACCTGTAAGTATCAGCATTGACGAATATCTCGAAATAGCGAAATATTTCAGTTCGCCCACAAGTAGCGCTTTCGTAAATGGAGTTGCCGATAAAATCATTAATAAGGAAATAAAAGAAAAAAATATAATAAAATACAGCGAAGACATATCAAACGAAAATTAAAATCTTATATAAATAATTAATTAAAAAACAAATAAAATGATGAAATCTTTAATATTTTTACTGGAAGACGGTAGCAGCGGTGGCAGTGGCACAACAATGCTTCTTATGATGGCTGCAATTTTTGCGGTTATGTATTTTTTAATGATTCGCCCGCAACAAAAAAAACAGAAACAAATCGCACAAATGCGCAACTCGCTGCAAAAAGGTGATAAAATCATTACAGCAGGCGGAATTTACGGAATAATCGTAGATATGAAAGAAAATTACGTTTTGATTGAAATTGACAAAGATGTGAAAATCCGCGTTGACCGTTCTACAATTTTCAAAGATACAAGCGACATACAATCACAAAAATAAACAAAAACCTTGTCGACAGTCCGAAAATATTTGTACAGTAAGCAAATTTTTGTTTTTCTGTTTTTTGTGTCGGCAGCAGGTACAGGTTGGCTAATGAATAAACTGTCAACCGATTATCTGCGTACAGTATCTTATCATATCGCCTTTTACGACAGCAACGATATGCGCAAAATATTCAATGTGGAAACAAGTGTAACGGCGCAAATAAACATGAATGGATTTCTCGCAATGCGTTACAATATAACAGAACAGAATACAATACGAATAGACATTGGCGATAAAATATTATCGAAAACAAAAAATTTTGTTCTGTCGTCTGATATATTTCAAAAATTTTCGGAACAACTCGGCGACGGCAAAAAACTTGTAAGCCTGTCGCCCGATACGGTTTTTTTTTCCCGCGCCGATTTGCAAAGCAAGCGATTGCCGGTAATTCCAAATTTGCAACTTACATTTGCAGACGAATATATGCAAAGTGGAAATATTATACTGAAACCCGACAGTATTTGGATTACAGCCGAACAGAATATTACCGATTCACTTACCGAAATTCATTGTATCGCCCAAAAACACGAAAATCTCAACAAGTCGATAAACGGTACAATGGAAATTGATTTGAGTAAACTGAACAATATTTCGGTACAGCAGCAAAAAATACAGTTCAAAGTTAATATAGAACGCTACAGCGAAACAACAATAACCGTTCCGCTGCAGTTGAACAACAAACCCGACAGTCTGGATGTAATGATTTTTCCACAGGATATAGAAATAAAATATCGCGCCAACATTACAAATCTTGCAAAAATAAAAGCAAACGATTTCAGACTTATCGCTGATTTCAACGATTTTGAAAAAAGTATCAGTGGAAATTTGAAAGTAAAAATAGACGCAAAACCCAAATCGACTTTGCAAGTAGATTTGTATCCCGATTTTGTTGAAGTGATAGTAAGTAAAAAATAATAACTATGCTAAAAATCGGACTGACAGGCGGAATAGGAAGCGGAAAAACCATTGTTGCTCAAATATTCAAAAATATCGGTATTCCTGTATTTTACGCCGACAACGAAGCAAAAAAAGCATATGGCGATGACGAAGTGCGCAAACAAATAATAAATATTTTCGGAGAAAAAATATATGTCAACTCTACTCATATTGACAAACATCTGCTTGCTTCAAAAATTTTCAACGACAAACATCTTCTCGAGAAAGTAAATAACATCATACATCCAACTGTAGGCAAATATTTTGAAAACTGGTTTGCCAAGCAAAAATCGATATATGTAATTCACGAAGCAGCAATTTTGTTCGAGAGCAGATTTGATAAATTTATGGATAAAATTATTGTTGTAAACGCACCACAGGATTTGCGCATAATGCGCATTATGAATCGTGACAAACAACCATATCAAAAAATAATGAAACGCATGGAAAATCAAATGAACGATGAACAACGTAACGCCAGCGCCGATTTTATAATCAATAATTACATGAACATTCCGCTACTGCCTCAAATTTTGAAAATACACGAAACTATCGTCAATTTAACATAATGAATTTTGTATGAATTGAAAATCAATAAAATATTTTTATTTTTTCGTTCGTTTTGATGACGGCTTGGTATAAAACAGTAACGGCAAGGTTTGAGATTTTGACAGATATTTAGTCGCTCCTTATAAACTGTGAAAATAGTTGCTCCTTACGAATAAAAAAAAGACAAAGCTAATACATTAAAAATTTCGGACAATTATTTCTTTCTGTTACTTTTGTCTTGACACAAAAGTAACCAAAAAGTCAAGAGCAGCCGACGCTATACGGTAACTCCGATTTAGGCTTGTGAC
>JAITLJ010000014.1 GCA_031277925.1 Prevotellaceae bacterium
CTCAGGTCATAAGCCTAAATCGGAGTTACCGTATAGCGTCGGCTGCTCTTGACTTTTTGGTTACTTTTGTGTCAAGACAAAAGTAACAGAAAGAAATAATTGTCCGAAATTTTTAATGTCGTATTATTGTCTTTTTTTTATTCGTAAGGAGCGACTAATTAGACGAAATATATATAGCTATTTTATTGCCGATTGATAAATCATTCTTAATTTTGTGAAAAATATTAAACAATGAAAAAAATAAAAAAACTGTTCTACATTTGTCTGACATTTGTTTTTGCTGCAAGTTGCACAAGATCGACATTATCGTTTACAGACGCCGAAATTGAAATTATCAACAAATATCCGCAACAAAAAATGCGATTGCTGATTTATAACGACAAAAACGATTCCTTAATTTTACGGCAACAAACAAAAGAATTTTCCAACTCTGATTTGCAAAGCGATATTTTTAAAAATTTAAAAGCCCAAATGCTACTCACCGTTCAGGATACGGCAAATGCAGGCGTTGGAATTGCAGCGCCTCAGGTTGGTGTTTCAAGACGTTTGATTGCCGTTCAACGTTTCGACAAAGCCGACGAGCCTTTTGAATTTTATGCAAACGCATATATTGTTTATTATTCGGATGATAAACGAACAGGAAGCGAAGGCTGTCTGTCGATTCCGGATCGCAGAGGCAATGTCGAACGTTCAGAAACAGTTGTTGTAAAGTATATTGATACTGAAACGTTAAAACCGCATACCGATACGGTTTCGGGATTTACAGCCGTAATTTTTCAGCATGAAGTTGATCATCTCGATGGCATTTTATACATTGATAAGCTTCAGCCGGATGCATGATTTTTACGATAAAAAACTATGGCTGCCTACTTCAAAAAAAGAAATTGACGATTTAGGCTGGGAATATATTGATATAATATTTTTCAGCGGAGATGCTTATGTTGACCATCCTGCTTTTGGTACGGCAATTATTGCTCGTATCTGGCAAAATCTGGGATTTCGTGTTGCAGTAGTTCCTCAACCAAACTGGCGCGACGATTTGCGCGATTTCAAAAAACTTGGTCGCCCGCGTTTGTTTTTTGCCGTTTCGGCAGGAAATATGGACAGTATGGTAAATCATTACACAGCAAACAAACGTCTGCGAAGCAACGATGCTTACACGCCGGACAACAAATCGGGTTTTCGTCCCGATTATGCTGTAAGCGTTTATACAAACATTCTTAAAAAACTTTATCCATCAACGCCTGTAATAGCAGGAGGCATAGAGGCTTCGCTGCGCAGGCTTACTCATTACGATTACTGGAAAAACGAACTTTTACCAAGTATTCTGATTGACAGCAAAGCCGATTTGCTGATTTATGGAATGGGCGAAAAATCAGCAACAGAAATAGTCTTGCGAATGGCAAAAGGCGAAAAACCGAATATGCTTACAAATATTCCACAAACAGTTTATAAAGCAAAAAATATTCCGGCAGTTGAAAATATTTTGTATCTGAACTCGTACGAAGAATGTAAAATTGACAAAAGGAAATTTGCGGAAAATTTTCGACTTCTCGAAGAAGAAAGCAATGCATTTTCGCCTCGCATAATTGTTGAACCCGTTGGCGATTGTAATATTATTGTAAATCCGCCATATACGGCAATGACCGAAAACGAAATAGATGAAATTTACGATTTGCCGTTTATGCGAATGCCACATCCGCGCTATAAAAATAAACGTATTCCTGCTTACGAAATGATTCGACATTCGGTAAATATTCATCGCGGTTGTTTCGGTGGATGCAGTTTTTGCACAATTTCGGCTCATCAGGGAAAATTTATAATAAATCGCAGCGAAAATTCAATTTTAAACGAAATTGACAAAATAACAAAAATGCCGGATTTCAAAGGATATATAAGCGATATCGGAGGTCCGTCGGCAAATATGTACAATCTGCGAGGAAAAAACATAAATATTTGTAAAAAATGTCGTCGCTCTTCGTGTTTATTTCCATCTGTTTGTAGCAATCTTGATAATAATCACAGTAAACTTACGGAAATTTATAAAAAAATACAGTCGTTGCCTGCAATAAAAAAAGCAACCATAGGCAGCGGCATTCGATATGATTTGTTTGTAGATGAAGACGGCTTTTTGGATAAAAATTGCGAAAAATATTTTAATCAGTTAGTAAAACATCACGTTTCGGGTCGTTTGAAAGTTGCGCCTGAACATACGTCCGACAAAGTTTTGAAATCAGTAAGAAAACCATCGTTCGAGTTGTTTAAAACATTAAAAAACGAATTTGACAAAATAAATAAAAACGAAAACCTGAATCAGCAAATAATTCCATATTTTATATCATGTCTGCCGCAATGCACCTTTGAAGATATGAAAAAACTGTCGGCAGAAACAAAAAATCTTCGTCTGAAACTCGAACAGGTACAGACATTTACTCCTACGCCAATGACTTTAGCTTCTACAATTTATTATACAGAAATTGACCCGTACACAGGAAAAAAAGTTTTTGTGGCTCGAACAGCGGAAGAACGCAAAAAACAAACCGAACAATTTTTTTACAGTAAAAATCAAAATAAATAGTCATTCCTTAATAAATATTGAAATCATTAATTATTAATAAAGTATATACATAAATTGTCGAATAAAAATATCGTGTATTATACAGATACAGGCAAAAATTCGGCAAAATATGAACTTGTTTCTTTATCTTCTTTTGTGTCAAGACAAATTAACAGAAAGAAATAATTGTCCGAAATTTTTAATGTTTTAGCTTTGTCCTTTTTTTATTCGTAAGGAGCTTCTAAATATCAGACAGAAAATTTTTAATGTATTAGCATTATCTTGTTTTTCGTAT
>JAITLJ010000155.1 GCA_031277925.1 Prevotellaceae bacterium
GGCAGGAAAAACAGACTGTTAAGAACAGTCGCCTGCATGTTGTTTCTTATTCCCTCGTGTTTGCTTGCGCAAACAGGTGGAATAACGGTCAAAGGTACAGTGAGCGATAATGCTGGACCTCTATTTGGTGCAACCGTTTTTGTAGAAGGCAGCACGAATGCTACCACGACAGATGCGGATGGAAATTATTCTATTACAGTATCGAACGAAAATACTGTAATTTCATTTTCGTACATTGGTTACAAAACTCACACCGAAACAGTAGGTCGCAGGAATGTAATTAATGTGATAATGGTTGAAGACGTCAGTCAACTTGAAGAACTGATAGTTGTTGGTTACGGTACTCAGAAAAAATCGGATGTGACAGGCGCTATTGTTTCTGTGAATGAAGAAACACTCAGAGAAGTTCAGGTGGCTAACATTTCTCAGGCTATACAGGGACGTGTTGCAGGCTTGCAGGTACAACAAACATCTACACGTCCGGGTCAAATGCCTCAAATACGTATCAGAGGCACACGCTCATTAACCGCAAACAACGATCCTTTGATTATTGTTGACGGAATACCCTTTGATGGTACGATTAACGATATTGATCCTAATAACGTTAAATCTCTTGAAATACTTAAAGATGCATCTTCTACAGGTATTTACGGAGCAAGAGGAGCTAATGGAGTAATTATCATTACAACCAACCGAGGGATGCAAAGAAGCAAGCCTGAATTAACTTATCACGGTTACTTTGGTATAGGAAACGCAGCCAAAAGATATACGCTGTATTCGCCCGAAGAATTCATTGAACTACGTCGAGGATCATACTATAACAACGGTAGTCTGTACGCCGACGAGCAAGTCATGTATGATGCAGGAAAATCAACCGACTGGCAGGATTTGATGTATCAAACATCAAGAAAGGAGAATCATGAATTAAGTTTACTGGCAGGAAATGAAAATACCCAGATTTCTTTGGGATTGGGATATTACAGCGAATCGGCTATTATACCGGGTCCGTTCTTTCAAAGATTTTCAGTTCGCGGTACTATCGACCAGAAAGTAAGCGAAAGAGTAAAAATAGGACTGAACACATTAAATACCTATGGTATTACGGATGGCGAAAGCGCTGATGTGATGTACAGTATATTGACTCTCACGCCTTTTACTTCTCCCTACAATGAAGATGGCTCAATTAATGTACAGCCCAGAGTGAATTATAATGGCGACCCAATGATTAATCCATTGCTGATAAAAGATGAGAATTTGTGGAAAGAACAGCGCCGCCGTTTCAGTTCATTCAACACTGCATATATCGAAATAAATCTTTTTGAAGGATTAAGATACAGATTAAACGCAGGTTTTAATTATTATCAGGACAATTACGGATCTTATTATGATGCAATGACTCCAATGAAAAACGGAGGACTTTCTGAGGCTACCGTAAACAATGTTTCAGGATATGGCTACACAATTGATAACCTGCTGTATTACGATAAAGTTATAGCCGATAAACATCGCTTAAATCTTACAGGGTTGGCAGGCGTTCAGGAAAATAGCTCATTTAACACAAGAGTATCGGCAAGAGAGATGATTGCAGGTTATGTTCAATATTATAACCTGGGACATTCATACAAAGACCCTGTAGTTGATCCCAGATCGCAGAGCGACCCGCGCCGCCGTCTGGCTTCGTTTATGATTAGAGGCAGTTATGCCTACGATGACAAATATTTGCTTACTCTTACGGGTAGATACGACGGTTCATCTGTATTGGCAAAAGGACAGCAGTGGCATTTATACAAGTCGGCATCGCTTGGATGGAATGTACACAAGGAAAAATTTATGGAAAATGTGGAATGGCTAACAAATCTTAAAATAAGAGGAGGGTATGGAGAAACATCAAATGAATCCGTAGCTCCGTATTCTACAATACCACAATTGACTCCGAATTATTATAATTTCGATAAAGAATTTGTAAGCGGTTATTATCAAATGAACCTTGTTGACCCGAATTTAGGATGGGAATATACCAATTCTTTCAGTTTGGGAGTTGACTTTGCCGTATTACAAAATCGCATATCGGGTTCTATTGATTTATATTTGCAAAAAACCAATGACTTGTTGCTTAATCAGGCTTTGCCCTACACAACAGGTATTCTTATGCCTTATCTTACAAACGTAGGTAAAACACAAAACAAAGGTTTGGAAATTACATTACGGACCATAAATTTCAGAAACGAAAATGGATTTAACTGGGATATGGATCTAAACTTTTCGATGAACAGAAGCAAAATTTTGGCGTTGAATTCAGGAGTTGACAAAGTGGAAGGCAGTGGATGGTTTGTCGGATCTCAGATAGATGTAATCTACGACTATAAAAAAATCGGTATATGGCAACTTGGCGAAGAAGAAGAAGCTGCAAAATATGGCGCTTTTCCCGGTCGAGTTAAAATAGAAGATTTGGATGGAAACGGATATATTGACGATAAAGACAAACAAATAATAGGAAACTTTGAACCCGATTTTGAATTTGGATGGACAAACCGCTTTTCGTACAAAGGTTTTGATTTGACGATAGTAACCTACGGAAAAGTTGGCGGCATGTTAGTTAGCGCCATTCATCAGGGGCAAAGTTATGTTAACCAAATGAACGGCAGAAGAAACGGTATCAAGGTAAATTATTGGACTACAGAAAATCCAAGTAATGATTTTCCCGGTATAACTGGTAATGGAGACTATCCTACATTCCCCTCTACTTACGGTTATTTTGATGCATCATTCTTCAAAATAAGAACTATTACCTTAGGATACGATTTTCCTAAAAAATGGCTTAAGCCACTTAGTATTAGTTCAATACGCGCCTATTTTTCTATAGACAATGTATGCACGCTATTTTCTCCCTATGTTGATAAATATGGCGGATTAGATCCCGAGCCAACAGGCTATGGAGCACAGTCGTTTGTTAACGGATACAGTTATACTATTGCTAATGACCGTCAATTAACGATTGGTCCAAACGTTCCTCCATCACGTTATTTTTTACTCGGATTTGATATTAAATTTTAAACATTAAAAATATATTTTATTATGAAACTAATATATAAATTTTACAAACTGGCAATAGGTCTGTTCCTTTTATCACTTATTGCATGCGACGGATATTTAAGCGAAAATCCACGTTCGATAATGAAACCCGAATACTTTAAAAGCCCCGAAGGTATTAAGGCGGCAGTAGTTTCTGTTTATTCAGGCCTTAGAACGCAATTTTGCCGCCAAGGCACAATGCCTATGACGATTTACGGCACAGACGAATTTAGGAGTACGGCTTTTGTTAGAAGCGCAAATGCCTCTATTGACGCTTTTGATGCTTATGGTAATAATTTGAATCCCGATAACACTTCCGTATTGATACCATGGAGTCTTTGTTTCAATTATATTAACATTTGTAATGGAGTTATAGAATTAGCACCTAATGCAAATATGACCGATGGAGATTTGTCAACAGCGCTTGGCGAAGCCCACTTTTTACGAGCTTTCTATTATTTCTTTATAGTTGAAACTTTCGGAGGAGTACCGCTTGATTTAGGCGCAGGAGAATTAGGGTATAATAACTTCAATCCTACAACCGTATCTGTACGTAATTCGACAGCCGAAGTTTTTGCTGCAATTATAAATGATTTAAAAGAAGCGGAAAATTTGCTTCCCGATAAACCTGCAGCAGGAAGAGTTGGAAAAGCTGCCGCCAAACATTTTCTGGCAAAATCATATCTTGCAAGAGCAGGAGATGCGGCAGCAAGGCAGGCAACCGATTACGAAAGCGCCTATCTCAAAGCAAAAGAATTGATTGACAATAAAGGAACTTATAATGTAGGATTATTGGCAGATTATGGAGATGTAAATAAACAGGGAAACGAACACAGTTCGGAAGTGCTGTTTACGGTAGAACATACTACCGACCTTACATACAATGAAGGTGGAGTCGGCATAGGCGGTACTACGGCAGGCGAAAATGAATCAAAAGAAAACCGTGCAAACTTTTTATTCACTCCCATGTACGAAAACCGTGCATTACGTCCAATACTTGACAAAGAAGATGAAGATAATGATGGAAATTTCGATTATTTAAATGAAGATTATAATCCGACTACAATTAAACCTGTCGCACGTTCTGTTGAATATCAACGTCCCTGGGGAACATTTGTTCCTACCGACTGGTTACTTTATGAAGCATTTGCCGATAAAGAAAATGACAGTCGTTTTCATCATTCTTTCCGTACGGTATGGCTGTGCAATACTCCTGTAATCAATCAGAAAGTTGCAAAATATACCGATATGCTTGACAGTATGTATATAACTGTTAACGTAGGAGATACAGCACTCTATGCTTCTTTTGAAGAAGTTACGCCTGCATACAGAGATTCAAAAGCCTACCGCATATTCACGCCAAGCGATTGGGTTTATGAAACAAAACAGGAAACAGCCTCAGGTTCCGGAGTTTGGAACTTCACAGGTAATTTTGCATCAAACTGGTGGCCTCCGTTGACAAAATACGATGACGTAACGCGTCCAAATGCAAACTATTCATCATTACGCCCATATATTGTAACAAAACTGTCGGAAACATATTTAATTGCCGCTCAGGCTGCATTGCGTTCAGGAAAAGGTATCGGAGAGGTAAGAACATATTTGAAAGCCCTTCGCGACAGAGCTGCTTATGGATCGAAAGTTGCAAAAGAATCAGGAATATCTACGGCAATAGATGCAATGGATGTTGTATTGGATGCTGGTTTGGCAGGCTCTGAAGATGAAATACTTGATTTCATACTCGACGAGCAGTCGCGTGAGCTTTGCGGTGAACAGTGGCGCTGGATTGACTTGAAAATAGCGGGCAAACTTATAGAAAGAGCAACACTGCATAATGAAAATGTAAGAAATAACGGTAAAATAGAACAAAAACATTTGCTTCGTCCCATACCTGCACAGCAAATACAACTGATGACCGGAGATAATAAATCTACATATCAAAATCCGGGATATTAAAATGTATAAAAAATTAAAAATGATAATAATCAGCATACTCATATTTTATAATATGAGTATGCTTTATGCTGAAGATGGAAGTAAACTTTGGTTGCGCGCAAAAACAGATGCTCACGCTCAAATTACAGCAAACAGCCAAAGTCCAACCATCAACATAGCAATAAAAGAATTACAGTCGCAATGGAAAGGAGCGCCAGTTCAATTAAATATTGCAAAAAATAAAAATACAAATGCATTAGGAACAGACGGTTTTATAATTTCGGGCGACAATTCAAAACAAATTGTTATAACATCTTCAGCAGAACAGGGTTTGCTTTATGGCGCATATCACTTATTGAGATTACAGGAATGTAACGACATTCCCGAATATCTTAACATATCCGAATCTCCATCCTATTCTATTCGCATTTTGAATCATTGGGATGGCTTCGGCTATACAGGAGGCATGATGTCAAATTCATTTTGGAAACCTGAATTATTACCAAATAACATCCCCGAATTTTATACGCAATATGCACGGGCAAACGCTTCAACAGGTATTAATGCCACAGTGTTGAATATTGTACCGGGATCGCCTGAATTATTAACTGCAACATGGCTCGAAAAGGTAAAAGCCATTGCTGATGTATTGCGCCCTTATTATGTAAAAGTTTATCTTGCCCCAAATTTTGCATCTCCAAAATTGCTGGGGGAATTGCCTACCGCTGATCCATTAAATAAAGATGTACAAAAATGGTGGAAAAATAAAGTAGATGAGATATACAAGTATATACCCGATTTCGGCGGATTTTTAATGAAAGCGAATTCCGAAGGAAGTTCGGGACCATTAGATTATGGTCGCACTCATTTAGATGGAGCAAACATGATGGCAGATGCACTTGCATCTCATAACGGCATTCTTATGTGGAGAGCCTTTGTTTACGATCCTAATGAAGTGGACAGAGCCAAACAGGCATACCTTGAATTTTATCCGAATGATGGAAAATTCAGATCAAATGTAATTATACAGGTTAAAAATGGTCCTATTGATTTTCAACCGCGCGAACCTGTCAGTCCATTGTTTGGCGCCATGCAAAAAACGCCTGTGATGATTGAATATGAAATCATGCAGGAATATTTAGGCGCTTCTAATCACATCGCTTATTTGGGTACAACTTTTGAAGAATGTTTAGATACCGATACTTACGCACAAGGCGCAGGCAGTACCGTAGCAAAAACTACGGACGGCACGCTGTTTGGACACAAACTGACGGCAATTTCAGGTGTCGCAAATATTGTTGCAAATGCACCCAACTGGTGTGGACACGTATTTTGCCAAGCCAACTGGTATGCATTCGGACGATTAGGATGGAACAATAAATTGTCGGCAGAAACTGTTGCAGAAGAATGGGTACGGCAAACATTCACAAATGACGAAACTTTTGTGTGGACAATTACAGATTTAATGATGCGTTCACGAGAAGCCGAAGTAGATTTTATGATGCCGCTTGGATTGCATCACCTTTTCGCCTGTGGACACCATTATGGACCGGAACCTTGGTGCAATGAACATGAACCAGGTTGGCGTGCAGACTGGAAACCTTCATACTATCACAGAGCAGATGCCGAAGGTTTGGGTTATGACCGTACAGAAACAGGAAGTAATGCAGTAAGTCAATATTTTTCACCGCTGCGCGAATCATACGCTAATATGGCAACTTGCGACGAACGTTTTATATTATGGTTTCATCATGTGCCATGGACATATAAAATGAAAAACGGACGTACGCTATGGGATGAACTTTGTTATCATTATGATCATGGCGTAAAGGAAATTCGCGATTTTCAAAAAATATGGGATAGAATGGAAAAATATGTAGATTATGAACGCTTTATACATGTAAAAAACAAACTTTGTATTCAGGCAAGCGATGCTGTTTGGTGGCGAGATGCCTGCGTTCTTTATTTTCAACAATTTTCAAAAATGCCCATTCCCTACGATTTGGAAAGACCGAATGTAACACTAAAACAACTAATGAATAAAAAAATTAATTTATCAGAAATATTTTTAAATGAATAAAATAATAAATACAATGAAAAAAATTATTATATTTTCCCTGCTATTTATAGGGAGTGTAATGCTTTATGCAGAAGATGGTTACGATCTTTGGTTGCGTGCAAAAAAAGGTGCGAATGCACAGGTAACAGCCAACAAACAGGGAGCAACTGTTGATATTGCTTTGGAAGAATTGAGAACGCAATGGAAAGGTTCGCCCGTACAGTTGAATATTGT